>NC_006177.1:0-324194 GCF_000009905.1 Symbiobacterium thermophilum IAM 14863 | reverse complement strand
AGTTGCTTCGTAGCATTCGGTTAGACTGAGCAGTCCCTGGGCACGCCAGTAGGCGTCGCCCAGGGCTCTGTTCATTGGTCCGCCCGCCATGCGCCACACGCCCTTGCGGCTGTAGGCGTATTCGCGAGCGACCTACTCAGGTAGCCCGAGAGCGCGGAGTTCCCGCAGGCGCGTGCGGGGGCGCTTCCACTGTTTCCACAGGCATGCTCGCAGTCTGTGACGGAGCCAACCCTCGATCTCTTTGAAGACCGAGTCGGCATCCGAGAGCGCGTAATAGCCGATCCAGCCACGCAGGTATGCGTTAATGCGCTGGATCCGCTCTTTCATGCTCTGGCTGCGGCTGCGCTTGGTCATCCTGCGGAGCTCCCGCTTCACCCGCTTGTGGGCTTTATCCGCCATGCGAATGTGAACTCCCCGGTTCTTGTAGAAGCTGAACCCGAGGAACTGTCGCCGCCATGGGCGGTCGACCGCACTCTTCTGCTCGTTGACCCTGAGCCGTAACCGTTCCTCCAGGTAGCCGCGGATACTCCTGAATACCCGCTCCCCCGCCCGCTTCGTGGTCCCTCAACCGTTCGGTGGGGACACCGTCCACGCCGGGGGCGCCTCCGTTTCGCTCCACCCGTTTCAGCGCGGCCAGCATGTTCTCCCTGGCCACCACCCGTTCCATCAGGTTGCCTTGCTCCCCGCGGGGTGACGCTCCGCCTTGTGCCGGCTGCCCACTCCGCCCTCTCGCCGTCCCTTGCGGCTTCACCGCTACCTCCGGCGATCAGGTCCCGTTCGGGGTCTTCTGCGTTTGTCGCGGGCTGCTCGAACGCAACGGGTTCACCCCTTTCCTGACGTTTGGCCCTTCCCATCCCGGGCTTCCCCGATCTGGTACTATGGCCTATCTCGATGTTATGCACTCAAACTCTCTCAATCTCGCTGGTTCGCACCATTTCGCGTCCTGCCACTTGGCTCAGACACACCTATTGGACGAAAGACTCTGACTTCTGGCGCGAGACAAACGCGGGGTGGCAGAGAAGAGCCCCGTGCGACTCTTCAGACATGCCCTGTATGCTGCCGCCTGGACGGGTCCCACGTACTCCGCCCCCGGCCACCCTATCATGTCTCCCGGGGTCCTTGCCCTCAAAGTCCTTCGTCCTGCCTAAATGGGGGCGGGTGGGGCGCTAGTACTCTGCTGCAGGGTCATGCCCTTCCAGCCATAGTCGGCTTCCCCCACCCAAAGCGGCACATCTATCGGCACACCGCCCTCTCAGGCGGCGAGACCTAACTGCTCCGCCCGCCAGGCCCCCAAGGCCCTGGCCGGATCATAGCTACACTGCTTCCTGACCAGGGTGAACAGCACCCGCAACAGCTTGCACGCCAGCGCCACCAGGGCCTGCTTGCCCTTGAGCGGGTTCTGCTGGCGAGTCCTGAAGTGCTCGTACAGCGCTCGAAACTCCCGGTTCTTGGCGGCCGCCGTCATCGCCATCTGGTACAGCACGTGGCGCAGTCCAGGCCGGCCGCGCTTGCTGATGGGCGTCCGGCTGCGGTCCCGCTGCCCCGACGTGTTCTCTGTCAGGTTGTAGCCCGCCAGCTTGCGAAGTTGCCGCCAGTCCGCATACCGGCGCAGGTCGCCTACCTCGCCTAGCTCAAGTTTCGCGTGAATAACCCGGACTTCGTGCAATGGAAACCCATTGAAAAAGCATCAGTCTGAACCAATGATACATGGGTGGGAGTTGCCCCTCCTAAACCACCATGTGGAGGTTCGACTGATGCAGTCTCATGGTACGACACCCAACATCGCTGCGCAAGCCATCAAGTCCACCACCCGACATGGTTTTCTCGTCGCTCTTGGCTGGGTAGCTCAAAGACTCAACCTGGTTGAGATCCTGAATCGGCACCTGCGCATCAAGCAGAAGACCTACGCCCACACGCCGGTTGACAAGGTGGTCGAGGCGTTGGTTGCCATTCTCGGCAACTGTCGCTACATGAAGGATCTCAACTTCGACCCTGAGCCGCTGGTTGCCGATCCTGCCGTAGCTCAAGCCTGGGGGCAGGAACGCTTTGCTCACTTTTCCACCGTCTGTGCGACCTTCAGCAAGCTGACGGAGGAGAACGTTCAGCAGCTTTCCGACGCACTCGCTGAGATCCAGGCCCCGCTGCTTCAGCAGGAGGTGGCTGCCGTAGCAGGTCCAGACCGCTCCGGAATGGTCATCGTCGACATTGACCTCACCGGCCAGAAGGTTCGGGGCGAGACCAGGCAGTACACCGGTACCGACTTCGGCTACATCCAGGGGAAGTTGGCCCGAGGCTATCAGATCGCAGCCGCCTTCCTCAGCGGGAAGCAGCAGCGCTTTGCCATCGACGGCCTTCTCAAGTCCGGCAAGGCCAACAGCCGTTCCGGCGCCTGCCTGCTCGAACTGATTCCCAGGATCGAAGCCCGGATTGGTCGTCCCCTGCGGCGAGTCGAATGGGTCGAGGCATGCCTGGCTCAGCAGAAGGCTCGGGTCAGGCAGCTGTATCAGCAACTGCAGACGGTATCAGGCAAGGGCAGCGCCCGCCGGAAGCAGAAGCTGCAGCGTGAGTTCCAGGAGGAGGTTCAGCACCTCCGTGAAGTGAACCAGCGACTCCGGCAGTACCGGCAGGAGAATCGGACGAACCTGGCTCCCCTCCGTATTCTGCTGCGAGCTGACAGCGCCTTTGGCACGCCGGAAGTGATCCAGCGCCTGCTGGAACTGGGGTATGAGTTCACCATCAAGTCCTACTCCGGGAGCAACGTCGCCTACAAGCACCTCTTCGACGCTGTACCGGCAGAGAACTGGGTTGAAGTCGAGAAGAACCGGTTTGCCTCCGAAGCCGTTACCGTACCTGGCCCCACTTTGCTCGCACCGTATCCGGTGCGACTGGTCGCCATGCGCCGCTGGGACGCCGATGGCCGGGAGGTCCGCAGCGTCATCCTGACTACGCTCCAGCCTGAGGAGCTCACCACGACAGAGGTCGTCAAGCTCTACCATGGACGGCAGACCATCGAAGCCGGGTTCCAGGAGTGGAAGGGAACGTTCCACTTTGGTACTCCTCGGCTGCGGAAGTATGAGGCCAACGCCGCCTTCACGCAGCTGGTCTTGTTCGCCTTCAACCTGGTGCGCTGGGCTTGGCGGTTTCTGAGCACGAACTCGCCCAAACTGGCCGAGGCGGGGAGTCGACTCTTGGTACGAGTAGCGGCCCGGTGCCGAGCAACCATTCGGTGCCTCGGCGACACGCTGCGGTTGGTGTTCAGCCGGGGTACTCCCCTGGCTGGAGCTGAGATTACCCTGAACCGGGCCACTCCCTACCCATACGCCCTTTTAACACCACGAATGTCGAGTTGTTCGCGTGAAACTTGAGCTAGATCCCGAAGCCTACGCAGGCTGGTTTGAACGGCTGAAGGGCTACGTGGGCGAGGTGGTGGCCGCGGATGTCCTGGCCCGGCAGGGCTATCAGGTGGAACTGGCCGACGTGCCCAACCAGCCCGGGTGGGACCTCCTGGTCGAAGGGCAGCCATTCAACGTGAAGATCACCGATGACCCGGATCAAATTCTGGAACACTTCGCGGAGTACCCGGACATCCCGGTGATCACCAGCCCGGAGGTGGCGGCAGAACTGCCCCCGGAACTTCAGGACCACGTCCTGGCTCTGGAGGGTCTGGAGGCGGACCAGATCGCCGAGCTCACCCAGGAAACCCTGGACGGCGTCGAAGGACTGGATATCGGTCCCAGTTTCCCCGTCGTCCCTGCGGCCCTCTCGGCCCTGCGGGAGATCCAGCACCTGGCCCTGGGGCAGACGGACCTGGGGACGAGCCTCCGCAGTGCGGCCCTCGACATCGCCGGCACTGGGATCGGCGGATGGGTGGGGGCGAAGGTCGGAGCCGCCGTCGGCACGGCGATTCTCCCGGGTCTCGGTACCGTCATCGGCGCCCTCCTGGCCGGCCTGGCGGGCTCGATGGTGGGGCGGGCCATCACCAACGACATCAAGCTCGCCGCCCTCCGGAAGGCGCTGGAGGAGTACCAGGAGCAGTACGCCCGGTTCCACAAGACGGCGACGGAGGAGCACAACATCCTGGTGGCCAAGGTGGTCCGGACCATCGACATCCACCGGGCCGAATTGCTGGCGGAGATCCAGGCGATCCGGAGGCGGCACGAAGAGGCCGCCCGCCAAGCCCGGAACCGCTTCTGGGACGTGGCCCAGGACCTGGGGAAGCGGCTGCCGGAGCTACTCCTGCGAGCGGAGGCGGAGCTGGCGGAGGAGCAGCAGCGGGTGCTGGCGGAGCTCCCCCGTTCCCCCGTCTGGCGGCGGATCCTTTGGCCCAGTGCGGACGACCTGCGCTACCGGGCCGTGGAGTTGTGGTTCACCCGGCAGCGCCAGGAACTCCGCCGGATGGCCTCCGAGTTCTCGAAGAACCTGGACAAGCTGACTCCGGAGGGGATGCTCGCCGAGGTGCGGAAATGCCTCAGCGGCAAGATCTTCGACTCGGCGGCGCTGAAAGAGGCCGTGGACCGGGTCGTCTCTGAATACAACGCCACTCGGGCACGGATCGCCCTGGAGAGGAGGCTGGCGGTCCAGGAAGTCCGGGCGGCCGTGGGCAAGCGAGCCGCCGAGCTGCACCGCTACACGGCCGAACAGGTCAAGACCCTGACCCAGCGGGTGAGGCCCCTGGCGGAGGCCCTACGGCCCTACCGGGAGAAGGTCGAGGCCGAGGCGGCCAAGCTCGGGTACCAGCTCAAGTGAGCCCCGCCGGTAGAGAACGGCGGACGCCGGGGCACCAGTAAACAGGCGCCAGGGAGATCCCCGGCGCCTGTTGTGCAGGCGGAGCGCCTTTGGTCCCGATGACCGGGCCTGGGAGGAAGTCCAGCAGGTCCGCCCCAACCGCCCTGGACCCGACGGCCTGCCCGGCTACCCGGGACCCGGCTGGTGGACGGGAGGCTGATGGCGCACGGGCGGGAGGGGACGCGGTGCCACCGGAAGCAGGATGTACACACCGCCGATGCAGAAGTCGGACATGGAACCCTCGCTACTTGCGCGACTGGTTATTTCCCCTTGCGGTCGGAACTGCGGCCGGGCCTCTCCTGAGACTCCAATTTGTGCACAAAGGAGGGACGGATGGGTGCCCCATGCCGAACTTCGTGGGAAGATATCCCAGAGCGGCTCCAACGCCTTTGACCGCCTCGAGGATCTACTCACTTCCGATGTGTTTGGCCGGCTCCGGTACCTCCCACCCGACCGCGGGCTGATACCGGTGCTGCAACAAGCGGTCAATCTCCAGGGGAACCGGGGCTGCCCACTGCCGCAGACGGTGAGCCCTGAACCCGACTACCAGTTCTGGCCATGGCTGAAGCGCTGCGAGCCGGACGTGCTCATCCAGTTGTCCGGCGATGAGGGGAAGCCGTTTCTGGTCCTGGTCGAGTGCAAGTATCGATCGCCCAAGTCGGACAGACCTGGTGCCGAAGCCAACGGTGATGTGGAAGAACGCTCAGCACTGCCCGATCAACTGGCCCGGGAATTTCTAGATCTGACCGACTGGCTGTCAGAACAAGGCGGAGACGGCATCCTGCTGTATGTCACCGGCCACTCGGTGCTGCCCCGGAGCGACCTGGAAACGAGCGCTGCAGCCCTGGCAGGCGAAGCAGGCTCCAATCGGGGCAACAGACTCCGGGAGCGGTTTCTGGACCGGACTTACTGGATCGGCTGGCCGGCCATGTGGGCCGTGTTCCGGGAGCTCTACACCCAGGAGCAAGACCCGTATCGCCGCCGGATTCTCGGCGACTTGCTCGATCTACTGGCGCACAAAGGGTACAGGAGGTTTCGCGGTTGGCCCGAGCCGAACCCTGCCGGGCCCCTGCCGCCTCCCCCATCGCCGGTGTGGTACAGGAGGGATACGTGAATGGGCAACGACCCGGTTGAAAGGCACATACGGACGGCTTTCGACTACGTGGTGCGTGTTTACGAGGAACTTCACTTCCTTTTCCAAGACCTGCGCACAGCGCTGCAAGAAAGGGACAGGAACCTTCAACCGTTGGTCGGTAGAATCTATGGGTTTCAGTCAGGTATGGATAAGCCGCGGCATTGGCTGGCGCGCTACGTCTCCGAATGCTGGGTCGATGACCGGCACGGCCTGATGGAGGGGCGCCGCGCCGCCTACCTCTCTGCTACCGTGTCCCTCCTGACACCTGACGATCAGCCCATCGAGCCCCTCTTCTCGTACGGGGTAGTGGCCCCCATGAATCACCCGCAGGCGATGGACTTCTGTCACCAGGGAGTGTGGTATGCCACCGCGAACCACCAAGACCTGTTCTCATATCGAGTAGACGACAACGAGGTGTCTGGACACTCTCTACCCATGAACACAGAAATCTGGTTCCGGAGTAAGCTGCCGGATGGGTCCTACGCTTGGCCCAAGCGCGGCGTCATGGTCATTCAGCCGCTGACCGCCATCAGGGATACGAACAGTGTGTACGAGATAGCCGGCAAAATGGTATCGCTCTGGAACAAGTACGCTGACCAAGTGGCACGGGGGTAAGCGATCCACATAGCATTTGAATAGACGGCCAGGCCGCTACGTTACTTCGCAAAGCCGAGCTGAACGAACCGGGGGCCTACCCCCGGTTCTCTTCCTGGGCCGAACAGGTCGGTCGCTTATCACTTTCTCCCAAACAGCCAGTTTCGCGGGATGGGTGGTGACGGGCGGCGGCTTGCAGATCAAGGGACCGAAATCTCTCCTGCTGCGGTCGACACCAGGATCAACAGCAGAACCGTCACCAGCGGCAGGAACAGGGCGCCCACGAAGAACCACGTATGCTTGTGGGCAGAGTTGAGCGTCATGCCCATGCCCCTGCGCCTGGGCACCACCATCCGTCTGTCCTCGGGGTAATGATAGTACAGTATCCCGAGCTTCCAGTGGCGGGGTGCGCTCCAGCCCGAACTACCCCCGCTCACCTGCGCCGTCCTTTAATGGAAAATCAAAAAGAGGCCGAAACACGCCATTATTAGGATTCCGTTGCGAATATGAGTATAACTCGCATCCACGAAGTTGCTTCTAATATTCGTTATTCGTTCATTTATGGAGATAGCAAGCACAAGTTCTCTTTTCCGTTCTGTTTCAGGCGCTCCCAACAGGCGATATTCTGTTTGTATATACAAATCACACATTTGGTCAACTCGCAGGGCTCTTAAGGCGGCTAATCCTCCAAGTAATAATGAAATTAGGCCTACGGCAAGAAAGATGGTTAGAGTTATGCCAAGGGCACCGTGCTTGATAAACGGATTACCTTCCCTAAGGAGACCGATGACAGATGACAATAGTGCAAAAGATACAGTGACTGCAACCAAGTTTGCTTTCGCCTTCTCCTCAATTCCCTTCTTGCGATCTTTCTCAGAAGCATGTAATCTTTCCAATGTGCCGAGATCAATCTCTACATACCTTTCCCTGTCAGGTGGTAGTTCCCCCGTCTCGATCATCGGTCGAATCTCCTCTACGAGACGTCGTTGTGCTACCCAAGCTCCGGCATACGGCAGAATTTCATCAAGCATTATGTCTATTAACTTACTAACAAACGACAATTGACCTACAGCTCCCCCTGTCGCAGAATCTTTGCAATCTCACGATCAATCGGCAACCCGGCCTGCTCAACCAACCATGCCCATTCCCCGGTAGGATTAATCTCAAGGAAAACAAACTCGCCCCCTACTTCTACAAGGTCTATGGCCCCAAAAATGAGACCTAATTGTTTAGTAAGTCGTAGACACGCAGACGAAACAGGAGCAGGAAGATTAGACGGAACAAATCGGACCCTGTCTTTTTCCAACCTCCAGTCTCCAGATACACCCTTCTCGTCCTTAAGTATCTTTACCGCAAAGAGCTTCTTGCCAACCACCGTCACTCTCCAGTCCACCTTAGGCTCAAAGTAAGGTTGTACAGTAGCTGGAGCCGCGCTCATCGTTTCCTTTGCAAGTTCCGATAAGTTCCATGGAACGGCATAAGCAAATGCTTCTACATCACCCTGCCTAACCAATAGAGTGTCCAAACTCTTTAGCATGACACGAGACTCGCCTGCAAACTCTGTAGTCACTTTCTTAGTACTGTTTGTCACTATGGACCTAGGTACTGTTAGACCTGCCTTGCGAGCCTCGAGTAACTGTAGTGCTTTGTTTTCACTCAAGTATGTTTTGCCCGGGTGATTTACCCACAAAGCCTCCTGGAAGACGGTAAGATTTCTGACAAATGATGCCCATTGAGAACGAACCATTTGATCATGAGCCGGCAGAGCTATGCCCGGCATTTCCCTCAGGAAGACCGGACACCTGAAATAAACGGACCGCAGAGCAGAATCAATACAGAATTCTAGACCGGAAACAACACCTTCGAGACGTGGCTCGGTAGGGTACAAGCATAACTCCATCTCTGGCATGTCGTCCGTGTTAAGCCTCAAGTATGGAATTCCTTGCTCCCACAGCTGTGAGCAAATGTAGTCCGAGGCATAATCGTGCCGATTGGATAAAATCAAGACTTCAGGTCTCAGCATATCCCAGTTAAGTCCCCTTTAGGTCTTCACCTGTCTCACGATCGGCCTTCTTGGTTACAGGGCGAGGCTTCTCGGGATTGTTGGACTTGACCAGTGGGACTGTCTTGTCGCCCTCTATCGTCAACCAGACCCCGAGTCTCGGGTCATACCAACACCCTGTCAAGTCTGGTACTTTAGTTCCACCGGGATACACAAATGCCCTCTTGAGTAACGGATGGTTACTTCCTAGCGTCACACTCGTCCCCCATTTCACTATGTTTTACGTGGATATTGTATCGCTTAACCTTCGCCACTTCAACGGTTGTCAAGTAGCGGAAAGACGGTGGGTCTGTCAAGTGAAAGTGGGTACGTCGCACTTCCAAAAGTGTTCTGTATGATTTTGGTTCATGAATTGGCGCCGAATGCCTCTGTTGCCTCTTCTACTTGGTGAAGCCGGCGGCCGCCCTCAGCATCCGAGAGTATCCGCCGCTGGCGTTCCGACCGGCATACAAGATCGGCATGCGCCCGTGGCGGACTCCTTCAATGCCCCGCCCCACGGTCTCCACGACCCGGTGCCGCACCTTTTCCCGAACTGCAGCCAGTGATTCGAGTCCCAGCTGGCGTTCCACCATCTCCACGGCCCCACGCAAAGTGCCGTGAAAGTAGGCGGCCAGCACGTGCATCATCGCCTTCAAGCCCCTCTCGGACCAGCTCCGGCCGACCTTCCGCAACCGTGCTGAGTACCGCTCCACCGCCCCTTCCGCTGCACCCAGGCCGCGTAACCCTTCAACGCTGACGCCCCGCTCTTGAAGTCGGACGCGGTAGTCCCGTATCGACTCCGGCATCGTCCTGAGGTCGGCCACCAGCCTGCGGATCTCTCCACGACGCTTCGAGTCGGTCTCAGCAGTACGCGCTTCCTCCAGTACCGCCAGCAATCCTCCGGCGTCGTTTGTCTCCAGCGCAGCGTTCGCTCGTTCCAGGAGCCGGGGCTGGTGGCGCAGCACGTGGTTTAGCTCCTGCTTCAGGTGAAACCGGTCGATCTGGTACAGCGCCTTCGGGAACCACGTCACGCCCTCCCGAATCCACCGGGCCCGGTCCCCGTTGATGATCACCCACGTGTCGCTGAGATCGTACTCCCTCTCCAGAAACTCGCTCAACTGCTCCCAGCTGTCCCGTCCGCTGTCGGGAATGAAATCGCGGCGGTTTACCAGCCTGTACTCCGTACCAGCCGGGGTTCGCTCTACCCAACCCTCATGAATCACGAACAGCCGCACTTCCGCCTTCTTGCCGCGCTGACGACCCGGCCAGAATCCATCCGCCTCGATGTACAGGAAGCGGACTTTGCGGGTCCCCCCTTCGGTCACCTGCCGCTGCTTCTGCGCTGCCGCAAGGGCCATTCCCGTCTCGATGCTCCACTGCCGGATCGCCTCGTGGCTGACGTAAACCTGACAGTCCCGCCGCCCCAGCTCGGCTGCCGCACCCCGAAACGATCCGGCCGTCACTGCAGCTTCAACCGCATCTGCCCTCACCGATTCACTCACCCGCTGCCGCTTTGCGATCTGCAGCACCTCATCCAGCAGAAAGACAAAGCGCTTTTCCTCCTGGTCCCAGTAGTAGCGGCGCTTGAATGTGATCGGGCCAAACTTGGTCATGAGGGTGCGGGACCGCATCTCTTTGAACACATACCGCTGGGCGTCCCGGTTTTCATACAGCAAAGTGTCCACCCGCGAGAGTGCCTCGACCAGCACTTCGCGGAAACACTCCACTACCTGCTGCCAAACACCACTTTCAAGTTCCTCAAAGGAAAAGCCGTTGTCTGCACGAATCTCAACCATGACGAGAGATGACCCTCCCTGTGTTGGTGTTTTCCCAGCAACAACACTTTTGGAAGGGGCCATCTCTCGTCCTGCTTTTTTCAGCAGAAATGTTGTGGCCTACCCACGAAAACTTTACTCACACTTGTCGTGGGCAATCTGCGACCGCAGTTCCCTCGTGGGTCGTGTCCCGTCAAGTGTGTAAACGGCGGTTCCCTTCGAGAACAGGCTCGTTTGCGAGCTCAGGCGTCGAGAACCAGGGCTGCTTCAGGCTCAGACGGCGTGAGGGCCAACTTGGCCATCGACTGCATGCTCAGATACCGCCGCTGCACCCGCCACTCGTCCTCCTGCTCCTGCAGGACGGCGCCGATCAGCCGTAGGGCTGCCGCTGCGTTGGGAAAGATGCCGACCACATCGACACGCCGGCCAATCTCCCGCATCAGGCGCTCCAGCGGGTTCGTGGAGTGGATCTTCTGCCAGTGCTCCCTTGGAAACGCCATGTAGGCGAGAACATCCTCAGCCGCCTCGCTCAGCAGAGCAGCTACCTTGGGATAGCGGCGTCCCAGGCTGGCTACCACCCGGTCCAGTTGCTCCCGGGCCGCCTCGATGTCAGGCTGGGCGAAAACCGTCCGGACCAGCGCCGCCACCATGGACTGGGCCGGCTTGGGGACATAACCCAGCAGGTTGCGCATGAAGTGCACCCGACACCGCTGCCAGGCCGCCCCTTGCAACACCTCTGCGATGGCCTGTCTCAGGCCCTCGTGGGCATCGGAAATCACCAGGCGCACGCCCCCCAGCCCCCGCCGCACCAGGCTGCGGAGGAAGGTCACCCAGAACTCATACGTTTCAGCCGGCCCGAGGTCGAACCCCAGGACCTCCCGGTCCCCTGTGGTGCGGACTCCCACAGCCACGACGGCCGCCATGTTCACCACCCGGTCGTTCTCCCGGGTCTTGACCGCCTTGGCATCCAGCCACACGTAGGGGTACTCCCCGTCCAGGGGGCGGTTGCGGAACTGGGCCATCTTCTCGTCCAGCTCCTAGCTCAAGTTTCGCGTGAATAACCCGGACTTCGTGCAATGGAAACCCATTGAAAAAGCATCAGTCAGAACCAATGATACATGGTGGGAGTGTGGCCGCTCCCAATCCACCATGTGGAGGTTCGACTGATGCAGTCTCATGGTACGACACCCAACATCGCTGCGCAAGCCATCAAGTCCACCACCCGACATGGTTTTCTCTGTGTTTGATAACCTAAAAGGGAGCCATTCGGGGGCCATTTGATCACGCAAAAGGGAGCCACCTCGAACTTCCAAACCTGTAAACTGGGATGTGCCGCATTTCCAGTTTGCAGGGGTGAAAGGATTGAAGATCGAGATGGCTCATGTTGAGCGTATCAGATGGCTGCTTCATGTAGAAGGGAAATCGCAGCGACAGGTTGCTAAGGCGCTCGGAATCTCTCGAAAGACCGTCGCCAAGTACGCCCAGCTTACCGAAATCCCGCGCTATCGGCGGCAGAAGCCGGCCGAGCCGCTGGTGCTGACTCCGGAGTTTCAGGCGGAGATCGAGCGGCGACTCGCCGAAAACGAGATCTTGCCCCGTAAGCAACGGTGGACCGGCAGGACGATCTACGAGGACCTGGTTGCCCTGGGCTACCAGGGCAGCGAGCCCACCGTCCGGCGTCACATCGCTAAGATCCGCAAGTTGAAGCGAATGCAGCCGGCATTCATCCCCCTGGACCACGACCCTGGCGAGAGCATCGAAGTCGATTGGGGTGAGGCGGTGGTCGTCCTAGACGGTGTAGAGGTCACGGTCCACATCCTGTGTGTCCGCTTGCGCTGGAGTGGCATGCCTGTTGTGATTGCGTATCCGACTCAGCGGCAGGAAGCCATGTTCGACGGCCTCCGGCGGGCGCTGGAGCTGCTGGGCGGAGTTCCCCGCCGCATGACCCTGGACAACCTGAAGCAGGCGGTCAAGCGGATTCTGGAAGGCCGCAACCGGGAAGAGCAGGACGCCTTCCTGAGCTTCCGCACCTACTACCTCATCGACAGCAACTTCTGCAACCCGGCTTCCGGCAACGAGAAGGGCTCGGTAGAGAATCTGGTCGGCCTGGCCCAGCGCTACATCGTCGGGCCACACCGGGAAGCCAGGACCTGGGACGAGCTCAACGCCATTCTGTGGCAGCGGTGCCTGGAGTATGCCAGGCGTGTCCCACAGGGTTCGACGCAGTCCATCCTGGAGCGCTGGGAGCACGAGAAGAAGTTCCTGCGCCCTCTGCCTGCCCGGCCATTCGACTGCTGCAAGGTGGCGCTGGTCACGAGCAACAAGGTGTCCTGCGTGACGTTCGAGACCTGCCGTTACTCCGTGCCAGTTCAGTATGCGAACCGGTCCCTGCAGGTGCGGGCTTACTGGGACCGGATCGACATTTACGTCGGGCAGGAGAAGATCGCCAGTCATCCCCGCTGCTACGAACGTAACCGGGAGATCCTCGATCTGGACCACTACCTCGAACTCCTTCACGCGAAGCCTGGGGCGCTGGAGCAGGCGAAGCCCTTCCGGATGGCGCAGCTTCCGGCCGTTTACCACCAGTTCCGGGCCGAGCTGCAGGCACAGGGTCGCAGTGACCGGGAGTTCATCGAGATCCTCATGCTGCACCGCACCTATTCGGTTTCAGAGGTAAGCACCGCTCTGGAGCGAGCCCTGGCCCAGCGTACGGCTTGCTACGCAGCCGTCAAGCAACTCCTTGGAGCTCAGCCGGATCTTGCAGATGGAGCACCGCCCTCCACCGCCGGGGAACTGGCCAGCATTCGGGTCCAGCAACCCTCACTGGCTCAGTACAACCGGCTCCTGAAAGGGGGCGTGGTGCATTGAGCCAGGAACTCCTGCTGGACTACTACCTGAAGCGCCTAAAGCTACCCACAGTCCGGCGCCTGTACAAGGATCTGGCGCGGGATGCGGCTGAACACAACAAGACCTTTGAGGAGTACCTACAAGCCCTCATGGAGCAGGAGGTGATCCACCGGGAAGACAACCAGCTTCAGCGCCGTCTCAAGGCCGCCGGCTTCCCTGTTCCCAAGACACTGGAGTCTTTCGACTTCACGGTTATTCCGTCCGTGAACAAGGCGAAGATCCTGGCGCTGAGCAAGAGCGAATACATCCGGGATCGGGAGAACGTCCTCTTCGTTGGAAATAGCGGTACAGGCAAGACTCACCTGGCCACAGCGCTGGGCATCGCGGCGTGCCGGCAGGGCTACCGGGTTCGCTTCTGGCGCGTCGGCCAGCTCGTCGCCGAACTTCAGGAGGCGCAGAATGAGCACCGGCTAAGCCGCCTCGAGAAGCAGTGGCTGCGACTCGATCTGGTCGTGCTGGACGAGCTTGGCTATGTGTCCCTCAGCCGCACGGCCAGTGAACTGCTGTTCCACTTCGTCGCCGCACGCTACGAACGGGGCAGCCTGATGATTACGACGAACCTGGAATTCTCGGAATGGCCGCAGGTGTTTGGGGACGAGAAGATGACAGCGGCGTTGGCAGACCGTGTAACCCACAAGGCACACATCATCGAGATGAACGGGGAGTCGTACCGATTCCGTGAGACCCTCCGGCGGCAGGAAGCCTTGAAGCAGCGCCTGGAGTCACCGTAAGTCCCTTGGGCCTCCGCAGGTAGCCTGACAACTGGAAACGGCAATGGAAACAAAAACAGCCCTATAGGGCTGGCAGGTGGCTCACTTTTCGATGATCAAAGTGGCTCACTATCTCTTTGCGTATTCCGGTCAAATCGACCAGTGATTCCGGTTCAAGCCGACCACTGGTTCTGATCCAAGTCGACCGCCGTTTCCGATCTCATCCGGCCAGCGCGGTGGCACTGAGGGGACGGAGCGAAGTGGCGATGGCTTGGCAGCGCTAAGCCATGCTCGACTGGGATGTCTGGAGGTTCGCTATCTTCCGCATGGATTCCCTCTTCAGGTTCAGTTTGTGCGCACCATGTACCAGGCGGTCCAAGATCGCATCGGCTACGGTAGCGTCGCCGATCACACTGTGCCACGTTTCGATCGGCAACTGCGAGGCAATCACTGTCGACCGTGCCTGTGTACGATCATCGATGACTTCGAGAAGGTCTCGGGATTCCGCCACAGAGATGGGAGCGAGACCCCAGTCGTCCAGGATCAGTACATCGGTCCGGGCCAGGGTGTTGAGGATGCGGCGAAGGGAGCCATCAACCCGAGCGGTAGCCAGCTCGGCAAGGAGTCGCGGCACTCGGTAGTAGCGAACGGTGTAGCCGTGCCGGCAGGCGGCGTTGCCCAGGGCGCACGCGATAAACGTTTTCCCCACACCGGTGGGTCCAACAATCAGGATGTGCTGGCCGTACTCGACCCACTGGCATGCGGCGAGGCTCCGCATGACGGTTCGGTCCAGGCCGCGCGGATGCTGGTAGTCAACATCCTCCATGCATGCGGCCACGCGGAATTTCGCCTCTTTGAGAAGCCGAGCCAGGCGCCGGTTTTGCCGGTCGAGCCATTCCTGATCCACGAGGAGTTCCAGACGTTCCTCGAACGACAGGGACTGGAGTTCAGGTTGCTGCTGTTGGCGCACCAGGGCGTCAGCCATGCCGCGAAGCCGCATTTCCCGAAGCCTTTCAATCGTCGTCTGCAAGGGCATTCGTTACGGCCCTCCCCCTGCGTAATAGTCGGGGCCCCGCAGATTGGGATGCACCGGAGTGGCTTGGTTGTCCGGCGGGCCAGGCAGCGGCGCTTGATCGAGGTTATGGGCCAGGATGGACTTCACACTGCTGTAGCTGAACGTCCGGGCCGCACATGCCCGAGCGGCGGCCGCTTCGAGACGGTCGGAGCCATACTTCCTGGCCAGGTGGATGATGCCAAGGCACGACCGGAAGCCCTGCTCCGGATGCGGCTTCTCCTCCAGGATCGTCACCACCAACTGCGCCGTGTGGGGTCCGACCGATTCCGCCCAACGCCGCAACTTGGACGGGGTCCATTCCCGATGCCGGCGGTGGGAGGCCGGCATGTGCTGAATCTGGGTGACGGACCGTCCACGGCCGGTCGCCCGTGGATGGCAGGCTACTCGTTTTCCCCGGTGCAAGATTTCCACCAGGCCGTCCGTGAGGCGGATATCCACCGTCTCCCCAACCAACGGGTACGGGACACTGTAGTAGTTGCGGTCGACCTCGACATGGTAGTCGAGATTGACCTTGGCTTTCCGCCACTCAGCAAACTCATAACGCTGCGGCGGTAAAGGGCGCAACGCCGGCTTGTCCAGCGTTTCGTACAGGCTCCGGCGCGTTCCTTCGAGTTTTTGGAACGGTCGGTCGTTGAGTCTGGCCACGGCCTCTCGAATTGCCCGGTTCGCGTCGTGAAGACTGAAAAAGGTGTGGTTCCGCAGGGCGGCAAGAATCCAGCGCTCCACCACCAGGACCGCGTTTTCGACTTTCGCCTTATCCCTGGGGCTGCGGGGTCTTGCCGGAATGACCGCAGCGCCGTAATGGGCCGCCATTTCCTGATAAGCCGGGTTGAGATCCGGTTCGTAGCGGCAAGCGCGGGTGACGCCGGCCTTCGGATTGTCCGGCACGATGATCTCTGGAACGCCACCGAAGAACTCCAGGGCGTCGCAGTGGGCTTTGATCCAGGAACGCAGGTCCTGAGCCGGATAGGCCTTGGCAAAGGTGTAATTGCTGGCCGGCAGAACGGCAACAAAGATCGGAGCCTGCCAAACCTCTCCCGTCTCGCGGTCATGAATGGGCACGGTATCGCCGGCGAAATCCACCTGCATCTGCTCACCTGCCCGATGCGGTTGCCGGAGAACGACATCGAGCTTGGAACGCCACTGCCGGTATCGCTGGCAGAACTGGCTGTACTGCAGCCCATCTGGATGATTCTGCTTATATTCCCACCACAGGAGCTGCAGGGTAACCCCTTTTCGGGCCAGTTCCCGGTGGATGTAGGCCATGTCTGGCAAGGGCCGCTCTACTAGCCCTTGGGGGTTTCCTGGGTAAAGCTTGGCCTCAAGTTCTGCGTCGTCGATGTTCGGCAGCGGCCAGGAAAGGCCGGAGCATTCAAACCGCCGAAGCATGTCCAGCACGGTGCTGTGCGAGATCGAGAGGCTCCGGGCAATCTGCCGGGCGGAGAGCCCGACCTCCCACTTCAAGCGAAGGATCTCTCTGATCTTGCGCATCGACAACCTCCGATTTGCCAAGGCTTGCCCACGTCCTCTCGTGTGGAGATGTTATCCACAATTCGGGAGGAGCCGGCAAAACCCTGTAATGGTCGACCATGCCGCTTCGCTCTAGGATTCGAGCCGGTCGATTTGGGCCGGAATGGGCGGTCGACTATCCCCGCAAACGGTGGTCGATTTCATCCGTAATAAGTGGACGGATTCGACCGGAATGAGTGGTCGAATCCGTCCGGAATACGCACCGGCCAGCCCTTCGCATCGCCCTTGTCCGTTCCAGGCACTCCACGAAGAGTTCCACCACCGCCTGGACGCTGGCGGCGTGCAGGGCAAACTGCCCACCCTTGGTCAGGGCCTTCAGTTCCCCTTCGTCCAGCCACCGCCCCTGCTGCCGCCCCTGCCGGTGGAGTTCCAGGCACCGGTTCCACACCCGGGCCGCCTCCAGGCGCAGGGAGGTGCAGTCACGTCCGCAGCCGAAGCCGAAGTTTCTGGGCGTCGACGAGTTCGCTGCCAAGCGGGGACAGGTGTACAACACGGTCTTCGTTGACCTGGAGGAGCGCAGGATTCTCGATGTCGTCGAGACCAGGGAGAAGAAGCCCGTCCGAGAGCACCTAAAGCAGTATGAGAAGAGTGTCCAGGCAGTGTGCATCGACCTGAATGAAGCCTTCCGTCAGGCGGTGCGTCAAGCGCTACCGGAGGCAGAGATCGTGGCCGACAAGTTCCACGTGATCCGGTTGGCCAACTACGCCCTCAACGCCGTCCGTAAACGGGTCCGGCGTCAGATCAAGGGCGACAGAACGCACCCCATCTTCCGCAGCCGGAGCGTCCTGCTTCGAAACTTTGAAGACTTGAGTTCCAGCCAGCGTAAGCGCCTATCGCAACTCCTCGCCCTATCCCCCGAGCTGCGGGCGGCCTACGCTGCCAAGGAGCGCCTCCGTCGCTGGTACAACACCAGCACCACAGAGAACTCAAGCCACCGCCTGGCCCAACTCATCTCCTGGTTACTGGCCTCCGGGGTGCCTGAACTGAAGCACTTGGCCACAACCTTTCTCCGTTGGCAGAGAGAGCTCGCCAACTACCATCGCTACCGAATCTCCAACAGTATCACCGAAGGCTTGAACAACAAGATCAAGGTGATCAAGCGTCAGGCCTACGGATTCCGCTCCTTCGAGAACTTCCGCCGGAAGATCCTGCTGGCTGCCTAGTTTCCAGTTTCCAAGATGGTGACGTGGCCGCGTTCACTGCCTCCACAACAATTGACGGAGAGCGCAAAAAAAGAAGACGGCCCGGCGCTAATCACCAGGTGGTCTTCTCCTGATCGTGTGGACTGGACCCACTTGCACTGTTATCATACGGCGGACACCCCGTTTCCGTCAACTGAGCCTTTCACCCTCCAGGCTGAAATCGGACCCACCGAAAGGAGCGGCTGGCGCCGCTCTGCTGCCCGAATGGCCCTCTGCCCGGTGAACGGGACGGCGTGCTGTTAATGGCAGGGGGTTAGTTGTGCTTCTGACCCCACCCGGCGAAGCCGGATTCGGCGGTTCCCCTATCCCCTGATCCAAAAGCACGCGTGTATCTTCTTTGGGTATCTTCCTTATATAACTTCGGTTATCAGTGGTGATAACCCCTCCCCTATCAGCCGTGATACCCCCTATCACCTGTGATAAGGGGCACCCATTATCGCTAATGATACCCCCTATCACGGGTGATAAGGGGTACTCTCTATATCATTATATGGTGATATTGTCAATATTCTCTTGAGACACCTCTTGCGCCCAACCCTGTCATAATGTACAATGTTTACAGGCAGTGATGACCCCACTCCCTGGCGGGCGCTCCCCGGCGCACCGGCCGGACACCGGCCCACGGGCCAGCCTGCACCACCCGGCGCAGGCCCGGCGCCTCACCGGGCGCCCCCCAGCCGCTCCGCCACCAGCGGAGCAGAAACGGCTCACCGGCCGCTCCATAATATAGGTGAAGCCGGACAACGAACCCAAGACGCCAGGCCCTCGCCAGGCCGGGCCGTCTGTGTGAAGGAGGGCACGCTGTGGAGCGGATGATCAACGTCGAAACCCTGCGATTTGCCATTGCTGAGGGCTGCTTACCGGAGGGCATGTGGTCCGTGCCGGTGTACGCGCGGAACCCGCGCGAAGCGGCTGAAATCAAGCGGCTGGCCGAATCCGAGTACCTGTACTGCGTTCCTCGCGGCCCTTTGGCCTACTACGTCGGCACGGACCCGGCCTTGATCGACCCACTGTACTGGTACACGATCCAGACCGCCCAGCACACAGTCTGACCCACTAACTGCCAACCAGCCCGGCCCAACAGCGGGGCCGAGCGCCCAATAAAGGAGGCGCACCGATGATCACACGCATCGAGTACGTCGTGTGTCCCACCCGCCTAGTGCCGGATGCCCCCTACATCTCGCAATTGGCCAGCGCCGATGCCCTGGCCGACCTGATTCGGAAAGAACTGCGGGCGGCGTATCCTGCCGCAGAAGTAGTCGTCCGCGTTGCCCGTCTGATGGAGATGCTGGCCCCAGACGCCTGCCTCCAAGTGGTCGCAGAGGACGGCTGTGACCAGGATGCCCGCCTGGCCGTGGAGCAGATCATCCAATCGGTCTGCACAGACCGCCAAGCTGAGTGGATCATCATAGACCGGACCGAACCCATGCTCCAGTCGGATGTTGCGGCCATAGCCGAAAACATACTGCGCTGCCATCTGGGCAGGCTCCACCCTCCCGGTACCATCCACTCGACCGTCCGGGAATGGGCTAGCCGGATCATCAGTGATCCGTCCTATGCCGAGACCCTGGCGGAGGTGGGCGGCGAGGTGCCGTACCACCAGCTAACCCAATACCAGGCCGGGATCACCGCCCTGGTTTCGGACCTGTGCCACGATCTGGTCAGGTTTCGCCGGGGAGAAGCGACAGACCTGGCGCCGGCCATTATCTGGGCTTATGAGCGACACCTAAGTGTCCTGACCGACCCGCCAGCCCCCTCTCCATCAGCTGCCTGGCATCTCCCCAGCCCCAGCGAGAAACGACAGTAACCCCGCGAACTGCGGGAGCCCCATGTGGCCGTACACAAACCCACCTCCAGACCGCTCGTGGTGCGCCGTTCCGGTGTATACAGAGCAACAAAAACGCCGTAAGAAGTGGCCCTGAGACAGCCTTCTGAGGCGTTTTTGTATACACGGGAGGCTCAAGCCCTTCTACTCCGCGGCTTCGGGCGTGTATACAAGATCACAAGACCATTGTCGGGCCATTTCCACGTGGATTGCCACGGGGATTTCCACGTTGATTTCCACGGGCGTTTCCACGCCATTTTCCACGGATGTTTCCACGTCCCCTTCCACTAGTGGGTTCCACGCCGGGGAAAGAGGACCGATGCCCACAAGCCAGGCGTGGTGCGGGCCAGCGGGTTCAGAGCCCGGCGAATTAGGTCTGCGTATACACCGACTCGGCTATCGCCGCTCGCCCCTGGCGGGGCTTCGTAATTCGCCCTTCGCTCTGCCGCACTGACATGGCATGCGAGAGTGCCACCGGAAATGCC
This sequence comes from Symbiobacterium thermophilum IAM 14863, assembly GCF_000009905.1. Lineage (GTDB taxonomy): Bacteria > Bacillota > Sulfobacillia > Symbiobacteriales > Symbiobacteriaceae > Symbiobacterium > Symbiobacterium thermophilum. The sequence continues at coordinate 304,130 of NC_006177.1, read as the reverse complement.
GCTCAGAAATGACCGCCCGGCCTACCGCTGCCGAGCGGTCTTTTCTTCTCCTTACAGCTGTCGCCGTCCGGCCCGCCGCGCTGCGAGCGCCAGCCCCTCCTGCCGCAAGCACCACATCACGGTTCCGGGGCGCCGCCGGTCGCGGAAATACCCAAGCGAGAGGCCGAGGGACACCATCATTAGGACGATGTGGTACGGTTGCGAGGCCGTCCATGTAGCGGGGTCCGTCAACAGGACCCACCAGATCAGGGGTATGAGACCTATCGGAGCCAGCACTCCAGCCGAGAGGGCCAGCCACCTGCCCACGGTGCCGGAGGCCGTCCTGCGGCCGCCAACGGCAAGGTATACGATCAGGCTAAGCAGGGTCACGAGCCGCCGGGCGGCCAAGCAGGCCAGAACGCCAACAGCCAGAGACGCAAGCATGGTTGCAGTGGTCACAGGATCAACCTCCTTACACACCGTCTCACTGTAGAACTTTTATGCGACTGTCGTGGTTTCGCGATCCGCCGAAAGGAGCGGCTGGCGCCGCTTGTGGTGCCTTTGGGGCCGCCTTGCTTGGGGAATCACCGTGACATCTCAAAGCAGAGCCTTAGTTGTGGGACCGTCCGGCGAAGCCGGACCTTTCGGCGATCCCAGTTCCCAGCACGCGCATGTATATGTGTATCTTTCTTTATATAACTTCGGTTATCACCCGTGATAAGGGGTGGTCTATCTCACCTGATACCCCTATCACCAGTGATAAGGGGTGTCTCCTCTTATGATGGGTCCGTTGATTTGTCAAGTGTTGTTTTTGCCGCCTACTTAAAACGGAAACACCTGTTCGCATGTGGTATGATTAGACGCAGGGAGGGATCGCTGTGGACACTACTGCCATGACCCTGGCCCACCTGCGTGCGGCAGCAGATGGGCACTGGCTCCCAGCTGCCGCTCTGGCCCACGAGGCCGCAGAACGTGCCGCCGCCGCCCACTGCACCCGAGATGCTGGCCTGGCCCTGCTGACCCTGGCCAGGGGGAATCCATGCGGAAGATAGCGAACCTCCAGACATCCCAGTCGAGCATGGCTTAGCGCTGCCAAGCCATCGCCACTTCGCTCCGTCCCCTCAGTGCCACCGCGCTGGCCGGATGAGATCGGAAACGGCGGTCGACTTGGATCAGAACCAGTGGTCGGCTTGAACCGGAATCACTGGTCGATTTGACCGGAATACGCACCACCGGGCGTTCGGCCTCATCACCGGTGAGGTGGGATCCGGCAAGACCACTGCGATCCGTACCCTCTACGACCTGCTGGATCGCAGCCGGAATCCGTTTGTCTACATTGCCGACTCCAAGCTCACGCCCACGGCCTTTTACCGCGACGTGCTCACCCAGCTCGGTGTCGCCGCACCCTACCACTTCCTGAGCCGAGAGGCCCGCCGGCTGTTTGAGCAGACCATCCTGGACGGCTACCGGCTGCACGGGCTGCAGCCCGTCATCGTCTTGGACGAGGCCCATCTGCTGCCGCACGCCATGCTGCAGGAAGTGCGGTTCCTGCTCAACTTCCACCTGGATTCGGCCTGTCCCATGACCTTTCTGCTGGTGGGCCAGTCCGAACTGCGCGGCATGCTCCGCCTGCGCACCTTCGAAGCCATCGCCCAGCGCGTTCAGGTGCGGTACCATCTGGGGCCGCTGAGCGACGAAGAAAGCGTCGCGTACATCCGGCACCATCTGCGCCGGACGGGCGTCGACCACGACATCTTCTCGGAACAGGCGCTGCAGAAGATCGCCGCCGAGTCCCGCGGGCTTCCCCGGGTCATTAACACACTCTGCACCAACTGCCTGCTGGACGCCTGCTCCCGTGAACAGCGCTTTGTGGACGAGGCCAATGTCGACCGGGTTCTGTTTGAGCTGCAGGATCTGCAGACCGCCAAGGGCAGCAGCCCGTGGTAATGGAGGGATGACTCGTGCTGGCCTCACTGCGAGCGACCGTGCTGCCTCAGTTTACGGTTGAGGTCTACTTCGATTGTGAGCCGGACTGCCGGACGCACCCACGTTACGTACTCGTGCTCCGGGATGGAACGACTGGTGCCGTCGAGCTGGAGTTCCCCAGCGCCCGAGATCTTCGTGCATTCCTCGCCAGGAGCCGCCAGGCACTCACGGAGTGCCGGAGGACGGCACGGATTCACCGAGCCCAAGCAAACGGGTCGCATCCGGAACTGTACAAGCTACACTGTTCTAAGCTCAGCAGGGGCGACCGGCTTGCCGGTCGCCCCCGATCCTGGCGACAAACCAACGCGTCAGTTGACGAACGACACTGTCGCCAGTCAAGTCACTGCCAAATAGCGCGGGCAACAACAAGTGTATCGCTACGGAGCGCATCGGATGGCAGACAGCCGGTGAAGAGAACGTAGGCGGCAGCCGTCCGGCCGGACGGGTGAGCGACCCGACCGGAGGCCGTGTTGTAGTAATGGAGACGGACCCCGAGTACCGGGCAACCTGGCAGCGGGTCCGGCTGGTGGAGCACGCCCTGGAGGTCCTGACTCCGGTGGAGCGGCAGCTGATCCAAGCCATCTACATCGACCAGACGCACAACTTAGTGGGCGCCGCCCTGCTGATCGGCTACAGCCGGGCGCAGACCGCCCGCATCCGACAGCGAGCCCTAGCCCGACTGGCCATGGCGATGGGGCTCATCTGAGATCCAACCAGTGACTTGTCCGATAATACTGCGCCTGCACTTGCTCAGCGTCTTGACCTTCGCCCATTCACAAACCCGAAAACAGGCGCATGGGGGTGTGACCCATGCGATCAGATACAGTCCCGGCCTACCGCTTACCCGGATGGTACGTGGGCCCGGACCACCGAAGCGGATGCCGCCGCCGAACGTAAGGTGGCGGCCATCCTCTACCGGCATGGTCTGGCCGTCGTGAAGGCGGGCGGTCTGGCGGAGATCAACCTCCTGGCCGTGGCCGGCGAGCGGTTGGTCGGCGCGGTAGAGGTCAAGCGGCGGTATCATGAGGCTGCCAGGTACCCCACCCTCTACATCAACTTGCGGAAGGTTGCGGCCATGGCCACGTGGTCCGTCGCCCTCGGCGTTCCGGCCTGGTTCGTGGTGGTCTATGACGACCAGGTACAGGCTATCAGCCTGGCAGACCTCCCCGGTGCCGTGGGTGGGTGCCGGGTTGACGGCTACCGGGTCCGGCACGGAGCCACCGCCCTGGAACCCGTGCTGGAGGTCCGGGTCAACGCCATGCGGCTCATCGGCCGGACGGAGGAGACCGCCGAGGTGGAGATCGGCGGCCCGGCCTCCATTCCCGACCAGTCCCGGATGGTGGACCTGGACGGCCAGCCGCTCCTCCGGGATCAGGCCACACTCGACCAGGCGGTGGCCATCGCCGGACGCCTGGCTCCACTCCTCGGCGGTGATCGGGTGGGCCACTTCGGGCCGATCAGCCCCCTGGACTGCTGGGCGGCCCGTGGCGACCGTCCCCTGGTCCTGGTCCTGACCACCTGCCTGCCGCTCCCGCCGGAGTGGCACCGGGTGGTCACCCTCCCCCTCCGGCTAGTCCTGGCCCTCCAGGCAACAGCCCAGCTGGCCGGGCTCCGCGCCGTGGTGGCCGTCCAGGCCGACACCGACCTCTGCTGGCTCGAACGGACCAGCCGCTCACACCGGACTGGATAACAGGCACGGTGGCACTCCCGCTGGCGGCCTTCCGCATGGCCCCGCAAGCGGCCTAAGAAACACGAAAACGCCCCCAACCTCCGTGGTCAGGGGCGTTGTCTTGTTGGTTCGGGTGGTGTTTACAACAGAAATACTGGGTCGGCGGTGTTGGAGAACGCCAGCATGCGCTCCCCCTCCACCCGGGTGCACATGTTGCTCCTGCGGAAGCGCGCCGTGATCACAGCGTCCATGGGATATCCTGCGGCCAGGCCCATGGAGAGGACAAACGCACCCTCGCCCGGCACGTTGAAGAGCGGGCGCATGAGCGGCGTGAACAGCACCCCGATGAAGTGAACGACGCCGAGCCCCAGCAGCATCTCACTCAGGATGAAAAAGGGCAGCAAGGACGGGAAAACAACGGTGAAGAACAGGTTCATCCCTTCCTTGGCGGCCTCCAGGGACTCCTTCGGGTAGATCACCAGCGCCGCGGTCAACATCACCGCCACGGCCGCCAGGACCGGGGTCGTGAACTTGCCTCGCATGGAGCACCTCCGGGTCTCGAGTGTGGCGCGTCCCATCCGGGCCGCGAGACATGCTTATGTGCCGGAGACGCTTTCCATGCGATCAGCGTCCGCAGCCGTCTTCGGTGCGGTAGTACAGGAGACCACCGCACGCGGCGGTGGTCTCCAAGTGAGTCTGGGCAGCGACCTGTTCTCCCCCTTGCGGAGTACCTTCGGCCCTGGAGGGCTTAACTTCCGTGTTCGGAATGGGAACGCCCTATCGCCGTCCGCTGCGCGGACCGCTACCGGGCCGCGGCAACCCTTCGGGTTGCCTCCGGGTGATCCCCTCCGGCTCTGACACGCCTGCAGTAGCAAAAGACCGCCGCATCGCCTGCGGCGGTCTCCAAATGAGTTTGGGCAGCGACCTATTCTCCCCCTTGCGGAGTACCTTCGGCCCTGGAGGGCTTAACTTCCGTGTTCGGAATGGGAACGGGTGATCCCCTCCGGCATCGCCACCCAAAACCTTGGAGGTCTTACCCTCAAAACCACACAGTGAACACACATGTCAGCGAAATCAAGCCCTCGGCCGATTAGTACCGGTCCGCTCCATGCCTTACGGCACTTCCACTCCCGGCCTATCTACCTGGTCATCTTCCAGGGGCCTTACTCCCTTGCGGGATGGGAGATCTCATCTTCGGGCCGGCTTCGCGCTTAGATGCTTTCAGCGCTTATCCGTTCCGGCCATGGCTACCCAGCTGTACCCCTGGCGGGATAACTGGTACACCAGCGGGCCGTCCACCCCGGTCCTCTCGTACTAGGGGCAGATCCCGTCAAATCTCCTCCGCCTGCGATGGATAGGGACCGAACTGTCTCACGACGTTCTGAACCCAGCTCGCGTACCGCTTTAATCGGCGAACAGCCGAACCCTTCGGACCGACTTCAGCCCGAGGATGCGATGAGCCGACATCGAGGTGCCAAACCTCCCCGTCGATGTGGACTCTTGGGGGAGATCAGCCTGTTATCCCCAGGGTAGCTTTTATCCGTTGAGCGACGGCCCTTCCACCCGGAACCGCCGGATCACTAAGCCCGTCTTTCGACCCTGCTCGACCTGTCTGTCTCGCAGTCAAGCCCGCTTCTGCCTTTGCACTCCACGGATGATTTCCAACCATCCTGAGCGGACCTTTGGGCGCCTCCGTTACCTTTTGGGAGGCGACCGCCCCAGTCAAACTGCCCACCTGGCACGGTCCACGGCCCCGCTCCAGGGGCCTGTGTTAGAACTTCGATGCTGCGAGGGTGGTATCCCAACGGCGCCTCCACCGAATCTGGCGACCCGGCTTCGCAGGCTCCCACCTATCCTGTACACGCACCACCAAAATCCAATGCCAGGCTACAGTAAAGCTCCATGGGGTCTTTCTGTCCAATCGCAGGTAACCTGCATCTTCACAGGTATTGCAATTTCACCGGGTCCCTCGCCGAGACAGTGCCCAAGTCGTTACGCCATTCGTGCGGGTCGGAACTTACCCGACAAGGAATTTCGCTACCTTAGGACCGTTATAGTTACGGCCGCCGTTTACTGGGGCTTCGGTTCAGAGCTTCGGCCTTGCAGCCTGACCCTTCCCCTTAACCTTCCAGCACCGGGCAGGCGTCAGCCAGTATACGTCGCCTTCCGGCTTAGCACTGACCTGTGTTTGTGGTAAACAGTCGCTTGGGCCTCTCCTCTGCAACCCTCCCCCGCTCTGCGGCGTCTCTCCGCTCACGGTTCGAGGGCCATCCTTCTCCCGAAGTTACGGATGCATTTTGCCGAGTTCCTTAGCGAGGGTTCTCCCGCGCACCTGAGGATTCTCTCCCCGCCTACCTGTGTCGGTTTGCGGTACGGGCACCCCGGGTCTCCCTAGCGGCTTTTCTCGGCAGTGTGGCGTCAGGGGCTTCCCTACTTCATTTCGGTCGGCATCGCGTCTCACGTTTAGCCCGGCGGACTTCCCTACCGGGCCACGCTACCCGCTTACCCCGGCTCAACCAGCGGCCGGGTCCCCCTAGCCTCCTGCGTCCCCGCATCGGTCAAGCGACCCGTAGGTGGTACAGGAATGTCGACCTGTTTCCCATCGCCTACGCCATTCGGCCTCGGCTTAGGTCCCGACTGACCCTGAGCGGACGAGCCTTGCTCAGGAATCCTTAGGCTTTCGGTGGACAGGATTCTCACCTGTCTTTTCGCTACTCATACCGGCATTCTCACTTCCATGCGCTCCAGCCGTCCTTCCGGTCGACCTTCGCCGCACATGGAACGCTCCCCTACCACTGCCCTACGGCAGTCCGCAGCTTCGGTGCTCTGCTTAGCCCCGAGTATTTATGGCGCAGCGTCATTCGACCAGTGAGCTGTTACGCACTCTTTCAATGATGGCTGCTTCTAAGCCAACATCCTGGTTGTCTCTACAACGCCACATCCTTGACCACTTAGCAGAGACTTGGGGACCTTAGCTGGCGGTCTGGGCTGTTTCCCTCTTGACGACGGACCTTAGCGCTCGCCGTCTGACTGCCGGCCATACTTGCTGGCATTCGGAGTTTGACTGGGTTCGGTAACCGATAGGGCCCCTAGCCCAATCAGTGCTCTACCTCCAGCAAGCTTCTCTGCCGACGCTAGCCCTAAAGCTATTTCGGGGAGAACCAGCTATCTCCCGGTTCGTTTGGCTTTTCACCCCTATCCACAGCTCATCCGACAGTTTTTCAACACTGACCGGTTCGGGCCTCCACGAGGTCTTACCCCCGCTTCACCCTGGCCATGGATAGATCACCGGGTTTCGGGTCTACAGCCACTGACTACGCCCTCTTCAGACTCGCTTTCGCTTCGGCTCCGGGCCTGAGGCCCTTAACCATGCCAGTGACCGTAACTCGCCGGTTCATTCTTCAATAGGCACGCACTCACCCTTATATGGGGCTCGTACTGCTTGTAGGCACACGGTTTCAGGGTCTCTTTCACTCCGCTCCCGCGGTGCTTTTCACCTTTCCCTCACGGTACTGGTTCACTATCGGTCGCCAGGCGTATTTAGCCTTGGAGGGTGGTCCCCCCGGATTCCCACGGGATTCCTCGTGTCCCGTGGTACTTGGGATCCGCCAAGCGGTCCTTCGCCTTTCGCCTACAGGGCTATTACCTTCTGTGGCCGGCCTTTCCAGACCTGTTCAGCTAGGCTCAGGAGCATCGCTTCATCGGCGTCCCGCAACCCCAGCCCCGGCTCAGCCGGAACTGGTTTAGGCTCCTCCCCGTTCGCTCGCCGCTACTGAGGGAATCTCGGTTGATTTCTTTTCCTCGCCCTACTGAGATGTTTCAGTTCGGGCGGTGCCCTCCTCACAGCCTATGGATTCAGCTGTGGGTGACTGGCCATTACGCCAGCCGGGTTGCCCCATTCGGAGATCCCCGGATCTACGCCTGCTTGCGGCTCCCCGAGGCTTATCGCAGCTTGCCACGTCCTTCATCGGCGCCTGGCGCCCAGGCATCCGCCGTGTGCCCTTTCCAGCTTGATTTCGCTGTCAGCGCTTCCCGCGCTGTGCGTCCACTGTGCAGTTTTCAAGGTACGACCTGCGGACCAGGAGTTCTGAGTATACCGGTCTCACCGGCCCCTCACAACCCACAAGTCCTGGAAGGTGAGGAAGTCCAAGAAGTGACCGCCCGAAAAGGCGGTCCTCTCGAACCCTCAAAACCAGACAGTGCAGATCGGTCGCCTTGCAAGCCGTCAGCTTGCCTCGACCCGCTTCCGCAGACCGAGGATCGACCTAGGAGTCCTTCCCCCTTTCCGGGGAAGCCGTCTCCTTAGAAAGGAGGTGATCCAGCCGCACCTTCCGATACGGCTACCTTGTTACGACTTCACCCCAGTCACCGGCCCCACCTTCGGCGGCTGCCTCCCTTGCGGGTTAGCTCACCGACTTCGGGTGTTGCCAGCTCCCATGGTGTGACGGGCGGTGTGTACAAGGCCCGGGAACGTATTCACCGCGGCATGCTGATCCGCGATTACTAGCAACTCCGACTTCACGCAGGCGAGTTGCAGCCTGCGATCCGAACTGAGACCGCCTTTTGCGATTCCCTCCCCCTCGCAGGTTCGGCTCGCTCTGTGACGGCCATTGTAGCACGTGTGTAGCCCAGGACATAAGGGGCATGATGATTTGACGTCATCCCCACCTTCCTCCGGTTTGTCACCGGCAGTCTCGCATGAGTGCCCGGCTTTACCCGCTGGCAACATGCGACAGGGGTTGCGCTCGTTGCGGGACTTAACCCAACATCTCACGACACGAGCTGACGACAACCATGCACCACCTGTCTCACCGTTCCTCTCATTAGAGAGGCACTCCCGCATCTCTGCAGGATTCGGTGGATGTCAAGCCCTGGTAAGGTTCTACGCGTTGCTTCGAATTAAACCACATGCTCCGCTGCTTGTGCGGGCCCCCGTCAATTCCTTTGAGTTTCAACCTTGCGGCCGTACTCCCCAGGCGGAGCGCTTAATGCGTTAGCTACTGCACGAGGGGGGTCGATACCCCTCACACATAGCGCTCATCGTTTACGGCTAGGACTACCAGGGTATCTAATCCTGTTTGCTCCCCTAGCTTTCGCGCCTCAGCGTCAGTGACTCCCCAGGCAGCCGCCTTCGCCACTGGTGTTCCTCCCGATCTCTACGCATTTCACTGCTACACCGGGAATTCCACTGCCCTCTAGAGCACTCAAGCCCGCCAGTTTCAGAGGCACCCCCGGGGTTGAGCCCCGGTCTTTCACCCCTGACTTAACAGGCCGCCTACACGCCCTTTACGCCCAGTAATTCCGGACAACGCTCGCCCCCTACGTATTACCGCGGCTGCTGGCACGTAGTTTGCCGGGGCTTCCTCGCCTGCTACCGTCAAACCCCGCCCATTTCCTGACAGGGCCCTTCTTCGCAGGCAACAGAGCTTTACAACCCGAAGGCCTTCTTCGCTCACGCGGCGTTGCTGCATCAGCCTTTCGGCCATTGTGCAAAATTCCCGACTGCTGCCTCCCGTAGGAGTCTGGGCCGTGTCTCAGTCCCAGTGTGGCCGGTCGCCCTCTCAGGCCGGCTACCCATCGTCGCCTTGGTGGGCCGTTACCCCGCCAACCAGCTAATGGGCCGCGGACCCCTCCTCTGCCAGCGCCACTGACTCCAGCGCCTTTTCTCCCAAACCCATGCGGGTCCGTGAGCTTATCCGGTATTAGCAGGCCTTTCGGCCTGTTATCCCAGAGCAGAGGGCAGGTTATCCACGTGTTACTCACCCGTCCGCCGCTGGGTCTCAGGGCCGAAGCCCTGAAACCCCGCTCGACTTGCATGTCTTAGGCACGCCGCCAGCGTTCGTCCTGAGCCAGGATCAAACTCTCCGTGGAAAGCTTGATGTTGGCTCCTTTGGAATACCGGCTCGCTCGGCTTCCCTCTCTGCACTGTCCAGTTTTCAAGGTTCGAGATCTCGCTGCCGTCAGGCGACAGCTTCACCAGTTTAGCAATCTCCCGGCTTCGTGTCAACAGGCCAACTCGTTCCAGCCAGCCGTTTCCGCCGTGAGCTGCGCCGCCGGTGGGCGGCAAGGAGTTATTCTAGCAGGCGCACCGGTCGACGTCAACGCCCAGATGCTGCCGGCACTTCCTCCTGCCTCCCGGCAGGCAACTTCGGAAGCGGCAGAAGCCGCTTCCGAAGTTGGATTGGTTGCGGGGGAGGGATTTGAACCCTCGACCTCCGGGTTATGAGCCCGACGAGCTACCTGGCTGCTCCACCCCGCGGTATGAAACTGGTGCGAGGGCCGGGATTCGAACCCGGGACCTCTCGGTTATCAGCCGAGTGCTCTGGCCTACTGAGCTACCCTCGCGCCTGGAGCTGATGACCGGGCTCGAACCGGTGACCTCGTCCTTACCAAGGACGTGCTCTACCTCCTGAGCTACATCAGCAGAACCCACCCGGAATCCCCGCCGCGCATACCGCGGAGCCCAGGCGACGTGGTGCAGATGGGGAGACTCGAACTCCCACCGGGAGTGGTTACCCGACACGGTCCTGAGCCGTGCGCGTCTGCCAATTCCGCCACATCTGCAAATCTGGCGGAGGCGACGGGATTCGAACCCGCGATCTCGGCCGTGACAGGGCCGCATGTTAGGCCTCTACACCACGCCTCCGCGTATGAACATTGTCTGGTGGTGCGCGGTAGAGGGATCGAACCTCTGACCTCATGAACGTCAATCATGCGCTCTCCCAACTGAGCTAACCGCGCATCTGGCTGCGGCGGCCACCGACACCGCCTCTGGTGGAGCTAAGGGGATTCGAACCCCTGACCTCTTGAATGCCATTCAAGCGCTCTCCCAACTGAGCTATAGCCCCATAACGCTGGAGCGGGTTACGAGACTCGAACTCGCGACCTCCACCTTGGCAAGGTGGCGCTCTACCAACTGAGCTAAACCCGCAGAATCTGGTGGGGAGAGGAGGATTCGAACCTCCGAAGCGTTACGCAACTGATTTACAGTCAGCCCCCTTTGACCACTTGGGTATCTCCCCGCCAGTGGTGGCCCAGGCCAGAATCGAACTGGCGACACCGCGATTTTCAGTCGCGTGCTCTACCAACTGAGCTACCGGGCCATCGGTGGTAGCGGCGGCTGGATTCGAACCAGCGACACTGCGGGTATGAACCGCATGCTCTGACCAGCTGAGCTACGCCGCCATGGTGCCCTATGCAGTTGTTGCAGTGGTGACCCCAAGGGGATTCGAACCCCTGTTTGCGCCGTGAGAGGGCGCCGTCCTAGACCTCTAGACGATGGGGCCGGCAGTGGTGGACCGCGTAGGACTCGAACCTACAACCTGCCGATTAAGAGTCGGATGCTCTACCAATTGAGCTAGCGGTCCAATAGATTTGGGCAGCGACCTATTCTCCCCCTTGCGGAGTACCTTCGGCCCTGGAGGGCTTAACTTCCGTGTTCGGAATGGGAACGGGTGATCCCCTCCGGCATCGCCACCCAAAACCTTGGAGGTCTTACCCTCAAAACCACACAGTGAACACACATGTCAGCGAAATCAAGCCCTCGGCCGATTAGTACCGGTCCGCTCCATGCCTTACGGCACTTCCACTCCCGGCCTATCTACCTGGTCATCTTCCAGGGGCCTTACTCCCTTGCGGGATGGGAGATCTCATCTTCGGGCCGGCTTCGCGCTTAGATGCTTTCAGCGCTTATCCGTTCCGGCCATGGCTACCCAGCTGTACCCCTGGCGGGATAACTGGTACACCAGCGGGCCGTCCACCCCGGTCCTCTCGTACTAGGGGCAGATCCCGTCAAATCTCCTCCGCCTGCGATGGATAGGGACCGAACTGTCTCACGACGTTCTGAACCCAGCTCGCGTACCGCTTTAATCGGCGAACAGCCGAACCCTTCGGACCGACTTCAGCCCGAGGATGCGATGAGCCGACATCGAGGTGCCAAACCTCCCCGTCGATGTGGACTCTTGGGGGAGATCAGCCTGTTATCCCCAGGGTAGCTTTTATCCGTTGAGCGACGGCCCTTCCACACGGAACCGCCGGATCACTAAGCCCGTCTTTCGACCCTGCTCGACCTGTCTGTCTCGCAGTCAAGCCCGCTTCTGCCTTTGCACTCCACGGATGATTTCCAACCATCCTGAGCGGACCTTTGGGCGCCTCCGTTACCTTTTAGGAGGCGACCGCCCCAGTCAAACTGCCCACCTGGCACGGTCCACGGCCCCGCTCCAGGGGCCTGTGTTAGAACTTCGATGCTGCGAGGGTGGTATCCCAACGGCGCCTCCACCGAATCTGGCGACCCGGCTTCGCAGGCTCCCACCTATCCTGTACACGCACCACCAAAATCCAATGCCAGGCTACAGTAAAGCTCCATGGGGTCTTTCTGTCCAATCGCAGGTAACCTGCATCTTCACAGGTATTGCAATTTCACCGGGTCCCTCGCCGAGACAGTGCCCAAGTCGTTACGCCATTCGTGCGGGTCGGAACTTACCCGACAAGGAATTTCGCTACCTTAGGACCGTTATAGTTACGGCCGCCGTTTACTGGGGCTTCGGTTCAGAGCTTCGGCCTTGCAGCCTGACCCTTCCCCTTAACCTTCCAGCACCGGGCAGGCGTCAGCCAGTATACGTCGCCTTCCGGCTTAGCACTGACCTGTGTTTGTGGTAAACAGTCGCTTGGGCCTCTCCTCTGCAACCCTCCCCCGCTCTGCGGCGTCTCTCCGCTCACGGTTCGAGGGCCATCCTTCTCCCGAAGTTACGGATGCATTTTGCCGAGTTCCTTAGCGAGGGTTCTCCCGCGCACCTGAGGATTCTCTCCCCGCCTACCTGTGTCGGTTTGCGGTACGGGCACCCCGGGTCTCCCTAGCGGCTTTTCTCGGCAGTGTGGCGTCAGGGGCTTCCCTACTTCATTTCGGTCGGCATCGCGTCTCACGTTTAGCCCGGCGGACTTCCCTACCGGGCCACGCTACCCGCTTACCCCGGCTCAACCAGCGGCCGGGTCCCCCTAGCCTCCTGCGTCCCCGCATCGGTCAAGCGACCCGTAGGTGGTACAGGAATGTCGACCTGTTTCCCATCGCCTACGCCATTCGGCCTCGGCTTAGGTCCCGACTGACCCTGAGCGGACGAGCCTTGCTCAGGAATCCTTAGGCTTTCGGTGGACAGGATTCTCACCTGTCTTTTCGCTACTCATACCGGCATTCTCACTTCCATGCGCTCCAGCCGTCCTTCCGGTCGACCTTCGCCGCACATGGAACGCTCCCCTACCACTGCCCTACGGCAGTCCGCAGCTTCGGTGCTCTGCTTAGCCCCGAGTATTTATGGCGCAGCGTCATTCGACCAGTGAGCTGTTACGCACTCTTTCAATGATGGCTGCTTCTAAGCCAACATCCTGGTTGTCTCTACAACGCCACATCCTTGACCACTTAGCAGAGACTTGGGGACCTTAGCTGGCGGTCTGGGCTGTTTCCCTCTTGACGACGGACCTTAGCGCTCGCCGTCTGACTGCCGGCCATACTTGCTGGCATTCGGAGTTTGACTGGGTTCGGTAACCGATAGGGCCCCTAGCCCAATCAGTGCTCTACCTCCAGCAAGCTTCTCTGCCGACGCTAGCCCTAAAGCTATTTCGGGGAGAACCAGCTATCTCCCGGTTCGTTTGGCTTTTCACCCCTATCCACAGCTCATCCGACAGTTTTTCAACACTGACCGGTTCGGGCCTCCACGAGGTCTTACCCCCGCTTCACCCTGGCCATGGATAGATCACCGGGTTTCGGGTCTACAGCCACTGACTACGCCCTCTTCAGACTCGCTTTCGCTTCGGCTCCGGGCCTGAGGCCCTTAACCATGCCAGTGACCGTAACTCGCCGGTTCATTCTTCAATAGGCACGCACTCACCCTCATATGGGGCTCGTACTGCTTGTAGGCACACGGTTTCAGGGTCTCTTTCACTCCGCTCCCGCGGTGCTTTTCACCTTTCCCTCACGGTACTGGTTCACTATCGGTCGCCAGGCGTATTTAGCCTTGGAGGGTGGTCCCCCCGGATTCCCACGGGATTCCTCGTGTCCCGTGGTACTTGGGATCCGCCAAGCGGTCCCTCGCCTTTCGCCTACAGGGCTATTACCTTCTGTGGCCGGCCTTTCCAGACCTGTTCAGCTAGGCTCAGGAGCATCGCTTCATCGGCGTCCCGCAACCCCAGCCCCGGTTACCCGAAACTGGTTTAGGCTCCTCCCCGTTCGCTCGCCGCTACTGAGGGAATCTCGGTTGATTTCTTTTCCTCGCCCTACTGAGATGTTTCAGTTCGGGCGGTGCCCTCCTCACAGCCTATGGATTCAGCTGTGGGTGACTGGCCATTACGCCAGCCGGGTTGCCCCATTCGGAGATCCCCGGATCTACGCCTGCTTGCGGCTCCCCGAGGCTTATCGCAGCTTGCCACGTCCTTCATCGGCGCCTGGCGCCTAGGCATCCGCCGTGTGCCCTTTCCAGCTTGATTTCGCTGTCAGCGCTTCCCGCGCTGTGTGTCCACTGTGCAGTTTTCAAGGTACGACCTGCGGACCAGGAGCTCTGAGTATACCGGTCTCACCGGCCCCTCACAACCCACAAGTCCTGGAAGATGAGGAAGTCCAAGAAGTGACCGCCCGAAAAGGCGGTCCTCTCGAACCCTCAAAACCAGACAGTGCAGATCGGTCGCCTTGCAAGCCGTCAGCTTGCCTCGACCCGCTTCCGCAGGCCGAGGATCGACCTAGGAGTCCTTCCCCTTTCCGGGGAAGCTGTCTCCTTAGAAAGGAGGTGATCCAGCCGCACCTTCCGATACGGCTACCTTGTTACGACTTCACCCCAGTCACCGGCCCCACCTTCGGCGGCTGCCTCCCTTGCGGGTTAGCTCACCGACTTCGGGTGTTGCCAGCTCCCATGGTGTGACGGGCGGTGTGTACAAGGCCCGGGAACGTATTCACCGCGGCATGCTGATCCGCGATTACTAGCAACTCCGACTTCACGCAGGCGAGTTGCAGCCTGCGATCCGAACTGAGACCGCCTTTTGCGATTCCCTCCCCCTCGCAGGTTCGGCTCGCTCTGTGACGGCCATTGTAGCACGTGTGTAGCCCAGGACATAAGGGGCATGATGATTTGACGTCATCCCCACCTTCCTCCGGTTTGTCACCGGCAGTCTCGCATGAGTGCCCGGCTTTACCCGCTGGCAACATGCGACAGGGGTTGCGCTCGTTGCGGGACTTAACCCAACATCTCACGACACGAGCTGACGACAACCATGCACCACCTGTCTCACCGTTCCTCTCATTAGAGAGGCACTCCCGCATCTCTGCAGGATTCGGTGGATGTCAAGCCCTGGTAAGGTTCTACGCGTTGCTTCGAATTAAACCACATGCTCCGCTGCTTGTGCGGGCCCCCGTCAATTCCTTTGAGTTTCAACCTTGCGGCCGTACTCCCCAGGCGGAGCGCTTAATGCGTTAGCTACTGCACGAGGGGGGTCGATACCCCTCACACATAGCGCTCATCGTTTACGGCTAGGACTACCAGGGTATCTAATCCTGTTTGCTCCCCTAGCTTTCGCGCCTCAGCGTCAGTGACTCCCCAGGCAGCCGCCTTCGCCACTGGTGTTCCTCCCGATCTCTACGCATTTCACTGCTACACCGGGAATTCCACTGCCCTCTAGAGCACTCAAGCCCGCCAGTTTCAGAGGCACCCCCGGGGTTGAGCCCCGGTCTTTCACCCCTGACTTAACAGGCCGCCTACACGCCCTTTACGCCCAGTAATTCCGGACAACGCTCGCCCCCTACGTATTACCGCGGCTGCTGGCACGTAGTTTGCCGGGGCTTCCTCGCCTGCTACCGTCAAACCCCGCCCATTTCCTGACAGGGCCCTTCTTCGCAGGCAACAGAGCTTTACAACCCGAAGGCCTTCTTCGCTCACGCGGCGTTGCTGCATCAGCCTTTCGGCCATTGTGCAAAATTCCCGACTGCTGCCTCCCGTAGGAGTCTGGGCCGTGTCTCAGTCCCAGTGTGGCCGGTCGCCCTCTCAGGCCGGCTACCCATCGTCGCCTTGGTGGGCCGTTACCCCGCCAACCAGCTAATGGGCCGCGGACCCCTCCTCTGCCAGCGCCACCGACTCCAGCGCCTTTTCTCCCAAACCCATGCGGGTCCGTGAGCTTATCCGGTATTAGCAGGCCTTTCGGCCTGTTATCCCAGAGCAGAGGGCAGGTTATCCACGTGTTACTCACCCGTCCGCCGCTGGGTCTCAGGGCCGAAGCCCCGAAACCCCGCTCGACTTGCATGTCTTAGGCACGCCGCCAGCGTTCGTCCTGAGCCAGGATCAAACTCTCCGTGGAAAGCTTGATGTTGGCTCCTTTGGAATACCGGCTCGCTCGGCTTCCCTCTCTGCACTGTCCAGTTTTCAAGGTTCGAGATCTCGCTGCCGTCAGGCGACAGCTTTAACACTTTATCATCCCAACCGGGGTGGTGTCAACTACCCATTTCATTCCGCCCGACCCAACTGGCACCGCAGCGGATTGCCCCGCTGGGGACGTCGTATAGTCTAGCTGAAAACCGGGCGGCTCGTCAACACCCCGTCACCGGCCGGGCTTCCAAGCCGCACTCACGGTCCTGCGGCCAGCGCCGCTCCGTGGCGTGCGGTAGCTATCTTACGACGCGCGGACCGGCCCGGTCAACACCCAAAAAGGGCTATTTGCGCACATGAGGAACGGGCGGGCCCCACGGCGGTGCCCGCCCGTCACTTGCCTTGTGCGTTACAGCACGACGATGAAGAAGAAGATCACCATCAAGGCCAGCCCAAGGGGCACACCGGTCCTGGCCCACTCACGCGAACCGATCTTCAGCTTGCTGGCCGACACGATGTTGGGGATGTTGCCGGGAATCAGCATGCCGCCGCTGATGAGCAAGCCCATCAAGACGGCTTTCACCTGTGCGGGCGCCATCGCCGGGCTCAGTTCCGCGGCGGTGAGCGTGGCGTTGTCCAGCACCGCCGAGAGCATGTTGATCCAGTAGAGGGCCGCGCTCGGCAATCCGAGCACATACCGGTCGATCAACGGCTTGAAGCCATCCCCCAGGAACGTCAGCGCCATCACGAAGAGGTAGATCTTCAACGCCCGCACGATGACGTCCTTGAAGGACTCGCCGTCCTCCTGCTCGATCAGCCCGGGGCCTTCTGCCTGCGCCGCGGCTTCCGGCCGCCCGCCCTTCAGAAAGAGGGCGCCCAGGAGCCCCAGTGCGACCACCGTCGGCACCACGTAGACCCCGATCGTTCGCAGCAAGTACCAGAAATCGCCGCCCATCTTCGAAACCGCGATCGTGGCCAGCGGCTCTCCCAGCGGGGTCAACGCCGCGCCCAGGCCGATGCTGAAACAGGCCAGGATGACCAAGTTGACCTCGGTCTTCCGGTCGAGCCGCAGGGCACCGACGACCTCCACCAGCACCAGCGAGGCGATGATGGCGGTGATGACGCTGGACACCAGGCCGAGAACGGTGACGACCAGGAACACGAACACCGGGAACGGCACAACCCTCAGGATCGCCCGGATGCCTGCCTGCAGCTTCGTCTGAAACAGCTTGAACAGGATGCCGGCGATCAGGACCGCCGCCGTGATCATGATGGGCTCCTCCAAGGCCTTCATGATCAGGTGCTGGTCCATGATGCCGCTCACCAGCGCGGCCGAAACACCCATGATGAAGAGGAAAATCTCCAGCTGGTGTTCGATGGCCTTGAAGGCAAACGGCAGGATCAGAACCAGAAGCAGGATGACCACAAGCCCCGGGATGACATACGTATCTGCCACGAGTCTGTCCTCCTCACCCCGAATCCTCCACCATCATAGGACTACATCGTTAGAGGGGCAAGTGGCCTTTTCAGGCGATCGCGAAGGCACGCTAGAGCGCCCCGACCCACCGCTGGCCCTGGTTCAGGCTGCGGCTCCGGCCCATGAGCGCCAGCACGTCCTCCCGGCCGTACCGCTCGCGGAACAGGCTCCAGTAAAGGAACTCCTCCTTCGACGCGAAGGGAACGCCCTTCGGGCTTCGCGCGCGGCGGAAGGCCGCGTCCGGCACCGCCTTGGCCGCGTAATGCTCCAGCAGCGGTGCGATCCCCGAACCGATGGCGAACTTCTGCTTCTCCCGCCAGACGATGGCCGGCGGCAGATACTGCTCCGCGACCCGCCGCAGAATCCACTTGCTCTCGCCGTCCCGGCGCTTCAGGCGGGGGTGTATGCGGAACGCAAAGTCCACCACGGCCTGGTCGGCAAACGGCATCCGCGCCTCCACGCCGTGGACCTGGGTCATGCGGTCGACCCGCTGCAGGTTGCAGTTGTGCATGGCCGCCGTGATCTCGTACAGCTCGGCCCCCAGTGCGCCCGCATCGCGCTCGAACTCGGCCAGGTAGTCATATCCGGCGAAGAGCTCGTCGGCGCCCTCGCCCGAGAGCACCACCTTCACGTGCCCGGCGGCCAGTTCCGCCACATAGTAGGTCGCGACCGCGCTGCGCACGAGCGCCGGGTCACACGACTCCAGGGCGTCGACCACCCGCGGCAGGACGGCGGTCACCTCCTTTTCCGTGAGCACCCGCTCGTGGTGAATGGTACCCAATTCCCCGGCCACCATGCGCGCCTGCTCCAGGTCCGCCGAGCCTTCCAACCCCACAGCAAACGTATGGAGTTCGCCTTCCGCGTGCTGCCGCGCGATGGCGGTGACCAGGCTGGAGTCGAGCCCGCCGCTCAGCAGGCAGCCCACCGGCACGTCCGCCGCGAGCTGCTTGCGCACAGCGGCGTGGAGCAGGCGGTCCAGGGCCAGGACGATTTGGTCCGGGTCCGCCAGTTCGCCGGTGTGCGCCGGCAGCCGCTCGTAAGGCTCCAGGGGCTCGCCGGCGCGCCAGCGGTGGCCGGGCGGAAACTCGCGTACGAAGCGCGTCTCCCCGACCAGCGCCTTGATCTCGGAGGCGAAGAGGACATTGCCCTCCTCGTCCTCCCCCCAGTACAGCGGCTGGATGCCCAGCGGGTCGCGGGCGAGGAAAAGGCCCACCTCCTCGCCCCAGATGGCGATCGCGAACATCCCGTCCAGCCGCTCCACGCAGGCGGGGCCATACTCCTCAAACAGGTGCACCACCACTTCGGCGTCTGACTGAGTCCGGAACGCATGGCGCCCCTCGAGCTCTCGCCGAAGGGCGCCATGGTTATAGATGGCGCCGGTCATCGCCAGCCAGAGGCTGCCGTCCTCGTTGGACAGCGGCTGGCCACCGCCCGCAACATCGACGGTGGCCAGGCGCACATGCCCCAGGCCGAAACCGGCCGTCGCCGTCCAGATCCCGCGACCGTCGGGCCCCCGGTGCGCCTGTTGTTCCAGCATCCTCACGATGCGGGCCTTGTCAGGTTTGCCGAGGATCCCAGCGATCCCACTCAATGCAGCGACCTCCTCCTTACACGATCTCTTCTGCGAGCAGCAGGGCGATCCGCTCCGCTTCCGTCAGAACCCGGCCCGAGCGCCGGTCCACGGCGCGGCAGGCGCCGTCCGTGAACCGCACCGCCACCTCACCCCGCGCGGCCGGGTTACCCACCAGGTGCGGGGCATCGAGCAGGCCGGTGCGCACCGCGGCAGCCAGCGTCGGCGCGTGGGTGAGCGGATCTTCCACGCCGGCAGGCGCCAGACCGGCAATCGCCTCCAGCAGCAGCTTCGCCTCCTGCACCAGCTCGGCCTTCCGGGCCTGAACCGCCTCGTCCCGGGTCATGTCGGGCAGCCCCTGCAGGGCCAGCTGGATGGCACCGTTGACCACATGGCAGCCCTCGATCACGTCCTCCGCCGTAGCGGCATGGTGGTACTCGGAGTGGCCCACGATGTGCACAATGTCGGGCTTCACCGCCATCTGCAGGAACGTCGACGCCGCCAGGTGGCCCTTGGCCCGGTCGAATCCCGCCGGCATCGACGTGAGTCCGGTGCGGCACTCCCGCCAGACCCGGAAGTTGGGACCCGCCAGCGACTCCACCAGCTCCAGCTTGGCCAGCATCTTGGCCAGGTCCATCGCCGGGGAGGTGAGAGGCGGGTTGTTCCACATCAGTTGCTGGACATAGTCGGTGACGCCCGCCTGCTTGGCGTTGTAGGCCGCGATGTAGGCGGCAGCCACCGCCACCACGTCCGGGGCGTCCCGCAGCGACCAGTGGTGGCTCTCGTTGGACTCCACCGGTATGCCCCGCTCCGCGTGCCAGCGGAACACCGCCTGTACCTCCGGGATCGACTCCAGAAGTGTCCGCTGCGAGCGCCCGTCCAGCTGGCTGTACCAGAACAGGGGCACCGCCGCCCAGGCGTTGTGGATGGTCTCGTGGAGCATCTCGGCCCAGGCGAGCTGGTCGCGGGTGCCGCTGTAGCAGCGCATCAGCGGGTAGTTCCCGGTGCGGGAGGCGGCATACAGCGCCCGTAGATCGTCCGGCGTCCGGACCGGCACCCCGCCGGCTCCGTGCTCCCGGGGGTCCATCTCCTCGGGCCGGAAGAAGTGCTCCTGCGCGTTCTGGTCGGTGCCGAGGCTGATCACATCCAGCACCCCGGCCTCGCTGATCCGCCGGATCCCTTCCACGGTCGCCTCGACGGTGGGCTGCCCGAAGTGATGGCGCAGCAGCGGGAAGGGGCGCTTCCACAGGATGCGCTCCACCACCGTCTGGGGCGGGATACCACCCGCCTTGCGCGTCGGCGCCCCCCGCAGGTAGTCCACGACGTCCTGCCAGTCTGCCGAACCGCCGAACACGGCCTCGAAGAAGCCCAGGGCCCGGCCGTGCTCCGCCACCGGATCCGTCGCGCCCAGCACCCAGCGGCGGCCGGCCTGCCCCTGCTCCCGCGCCGCACGGGCCAGGTGGGCCAGCACCGCCCGGCCGGACTCCGGCGTGAGCCGGTAGCCCACGGCGACGATCTCGGGATCGTACGCCGCCACCTCTTCCAGCAGCCGCTCCACCGAGACGGCCGGCCCAAGGCAGCGCACCTCATATCCCAGCTGTTCCGCCATCTGCAGGAAGCGAACGACGCCGCCCACGTGGACGTCGTCGCCGATCGCCCCCCCGATCACACGACGGTTAGGCAACATCCACCACATCCCCTTCCAAGGCGTACTGCGTGATCCGCGCGGGCCCCCATCCCGCCATGCCCAGCCGTTCCACAGTGCGGCCCATCGCCCGGAAATCGACGCCGAAGATCCCGTTGGCGATCTGGATCAGCGCGTCGGCGACCGGCGTCGACACCCCGCAGGCGGCACCCAGCGAGGCGATGGGCACCAGGCCGGTCGGAACGTCCTCCCAGATGTACCGATGGTGAAGCTGTGCGGGCGCCCCGACGTCGGCGTACGCCCGGGTGGCCTGGATCGCCTCGTACAGGGTGGGTCGCTCCACCCCGTAGGCCTCCGCGAGCCATTCCCGGGCCGTCAGCGCCCCAACCCCCAACGCCCGGGCAACCGCCACCCGCTCCCGGTCCAGCTGCTCCAGGAGCGCCGCCACCGACGGCGTGATGCCGTCCACGTAATGGCGGAAGGCCCCGCCGGTGGACTCGATACGCCCGGCATTCAGGAGCGCGACGCCCGGATGGAAGATGGCCCCCACGTTGTCCAGTGAGGTCTTCCAGACCCAGCGGGCCGGCATGAACTGGGGAAAGGCGGGCTTGATCGCCTCCAGCAGCTCGCCGGTGCGCGACGCCGGCAGCGCGGCCGCCGGCACCTGGCGCTTGATACCGTGGATGCGGGCCTGAAACGGCCCCGTCTTGCGACTGGCATACAGAAACGTCTGCGCCTCGCCGACGATGACGTCGGCCGTGCACCCGGCCTCCCGCAGCGAATGCCGGAACTCGATGGCTCCCGCGGTGCGGCCGGGGAGCAGCAGGATCCGCTGCCCGTCCCTCAGGTACGGCGCGCACCGCATCGCGATTTCGCGGTGGGCCGAGGCGGGCAGCACGACCAGCACCGCATCCGCCCCCTCCAGGGCTGCCTCCAGGCTGTACGCGACCTGCACGGGACCGAACCCCTCGACCTCGCCCTCCAGGAACACGCCTCCGACGGCCTCAATCGGCTCCAGGGTCTGGGGATTGCGGGCCCAGAGCGACACGGGGAACCCCATCACGCCCAGGTGACCGGCCATGGCGAGCCCGCCGTGGCCGGCTCCGATCACGCAGTATCGCAGCACGGTCTCCTCCCTCCTCAGCAGCAGGATGACTGGCACGTCGCCAGGCTCGGGGAACGGAGAAGGCGCCGACCGGATCGGTCGACGCCCGCCTGAAGGCATGAAAACGCTTAAGGTCTGGTGACCCCTTAGCACATGGTATATCGACATCAATGGCAAGGGCCCACCACCTCAGCCACGCTTACGAGGTTAGCTGACGGACTCGGGGCGCCGAAGCGTACCCCTACGCATCCTCCCTCCGACACCCGTCGGAGCCTCGGTGCGATTCGCCCCAGGAAAGTGGTTCCCCCGTTCCCCGCATACGCGGAGATTCAGCGATCAGGCGGGTCCAGAGACTATTCCGTTACCACAAGCGAGTTAATTTTACCAGGCGGTCTGGCACTATGTCAAGATCGACAATTTTCCAACCACTCCCCTGCACGACTACCCCCCTGCATGGCCGCCGCCATGTTCATGGCACTGCCTGCCGATTGCCAGCCGGAGGGGGGACACCCTTGCTCCCTGAGCATCCCACGCCTGCCCCCTCCCCCGCTTCACGGCGGCTGGCCGGCATGTACGGCCAGCCGCCGTGGCACCGCCTGTCGATTGCCAGGGGGTGGGGGTGGGGAGGGGGGACACCCTTGCTCCCTGAGCATCCCACGCCTGCCCCCTCCCCCGCTTCACGGCGGCTGGCCGGCATGTACGGCCAGCCGCCGTGGCACCGCCTGCCGATTGCCAGGGGGTGGGGGTGGGGAGGGGGGACACCCTTGCTCCCTGAGCATCCCACGCCTGCCCCCTCCCCCGCTTCACGGCGGCTGGCCGGCATGTACGGCCAGCCGCCGTGGCACCGCCTGCCGATTGCCAGGGGGTGGGGGTGGGGAGGGGGGACACCCTTGCTCCCTGAGCATCCCACGCCTGCCCCCTCCCCCGCTTCACGGCGGCTGGCCGGCATGTACGGCCAGCCGCCGTGGCACCGCCTGTCGATTGCCAGGGGGTGGGGGTGGGGAGGGGGGACACCCTTGCTCCCTGAGCATCCCACGCCTGCCCCCTCCCCCGCTTCACGGCGGCTGGCCGGCATGTACGGCCAGCCGCCGTGGCACCGCCTGCCGATTGCCAGGGGGTGGGGGTGGGGAGGGGGGACACCCTTGCTCCCTGAGCATCCCACGCCTGCCCCCTCCCCCGCTTCACGGCGGCTGGCCGGCATGTACGGCCAGCCGCCGTGGCACCGCCTGCCGATTGCCAGGGGGTGGGGGTGGGGAGGGGGGCTCCGCCCCCCTCCCCACTTCCATTAGAACGCCGGAACCACCGCGCCGTCGTAGTTTTCGTTGATGAACCTGGCGACGGCCTCGGACTGCAGGAGCTCCATCAGCTTCTTGATCTCCGGCCGGTTCTCGTCGCCCCGGCGCACGGCGACGATGTTTGCGTAGGGGTTGTTCTCCGCCGACTCCCGGGCCAGAACGTTCGCCTTCACGCCCAGGTTCTTCGCCGCGTCCAGGTAGTAGTTCGTGTTGATCACCGCGGCATCCACGTCCTGGAGGCTGCGCGGCAGGAACTCCGCCTGCAGCATTTCGATCTTCAGGCTCTTGGGGTTCGCCACGATGTCGTTGGGCGTCGCCTTCACGCCAACCCCTTCCTTCAGCTCGATCAGCCCGTGATCCGCCAGGAGCTTCAGGGCGCGGCCCGCGTTGGTGGGATCATCGGGGATGGAGACCGTAGCCCCGTCCGGCAGCTGGTCCAGGCTGGTCAGCTCCAGGGCGTAGAGGCCCAGGGGCTCCAGGTGGACGGGGCCGACCGAGACCAGGTCAAGGCCGCGATCCGCGGAGAACTGCTCCAGGTACGGCACGTGCTGGAAGTAGTTCGCGTCCAGGCTGCCGTCGGCCAGGGCCAGGTTCGGCTGGACGTAGTCGGTGAAGACCACAATGTCCAGCTTGATGCCCTCAGCCTCGGCTTTGTCCTTGATAAACTCGAGGATCTCGGAGTGGGGCGTGACCGTGGCGCCGACCGTCAGCGTGACCGGCTCCTGGGTCTGCTCCGGCCCCTGCACCTGCCCCTGGTCCTGCGCCGGGGCCTGCTGCGCAGGCTGCTCCCCCTGCGCAGGGGAACCCTTTGCGCCGCCGCAGCCGGCCAACACGCCCAGTGCCAGGATGGAAACCAGTGCGATACCTGCGATACGCTTCATACGCTCAACCCCCCGCTTATTCAGGACACTATCTATTTATGCGAAAACCTGTTGGCCAGGCTGTCGCCGATCCATTGCACGACCTGCACCATGATGACAAGGATCACCAGGCTGACGTACATCACGTCCATCTGGAACCGGTTGTATCCCCACTTGACGGCGACGTCGCCCAGACCGCCGCCGCCGATGGCGCCGGCCATGGCCGAGTAGCCGACGAGGTTGACCAGCATCAGGGCCGTGCCCCGCACCAGCGAGGGCCGGGCCTCGGCCAGGAGCACTTTGGTCACCACCTGCCAGTTGGAGGAGCCCATGGCCAGTGCGGCCTCGATCTTGCCGGGGCCCACCTCGTGGAGCGCCTGCTCCACCACCCGCCCCATGAAGGGAACGGCGGCGACCACCAGCGGGACGATGGCCGCCGTGGTGCCGATGGACTTGCCGACGATCGCCCGGGTGAGCGGGCTGACCGCGACCATCAGGATCACGAACGGCGTCGAGCGGCCGATGTTGACCAGCACGCCGAGGATGCGGTTCAGCGCCGGCTTCTCCCACAGACCGTCCCGGGCGGTGATCACCAGCAGCACGCCCAGGGGCAGACCCAGCAGGACCGTGAACAGACCGGCGACGCCCACCATGTAGAGGGTCTCCTTGGTGGCCTCCAGCATCATCCGCCCCAGGTCAGCGTAAAACGCCGCCCAGGCGGCCTTCAGCGCCGTTCCCGGCTCAGCCATTTGGTATCACCTCCGGCGAGGCCCCCTGCTCCTCCAGGAAGCGCAGGGCGTCCTGAATGTCCTCGGGCAGGCCGGTGAACTCCACGAGCAACCGGCCCACGGTCGCCCCGGCGATCCGCTCGACCGCCCCCTGCAGGATGTTGGCGTCCACCCGGAACCGGCGGACCGTCTCGCTGATCAGCGGCCGGTCGGCGGAGGCGCCGACGAAGAAGAGCAACACACGCACCCCGTCGGGGTGGATCCTGTGGGCAGCCTCCTCCGTGGATTCGTAGAACAGCTCCCGCAGCCGCGAGCCGGGCCGGCCGATCAGCTCCAGCACACCGCCTTGCTCGACCACCTTGCCTTCCTCCAGGATGGCCACCGAGTCGCAGACCTGCTTGACGACCTCCATCTGATGGGTGATCAGCAGGATGGTCAGCCCGAGCCGCCGGTTGATCTCCCGCAGCAGCGCCAGCACGGACCGGGTGGTATCGGGGTCCAGCGCCGACGTGGCCTCGTCGGAGAGGAGGAGTTTGGGCCCCGGCGCCAGCGCCCGGGCGATGCCGACCCGCTGCTTCTGGCCGCCCGATAGCTGGTTCGGATACGCCCCGGCCTTGTCCGCGAGCCCCACCAGGGCAAGCAGCTCCTCCACCCGCTCCCGGATGCGCGCCCGGGGCCAGCCGGCCACCTCCAGCGGATAGGCGACGTTGCCGAAGACGGTGCGGGAGTCGAACAGGTTGAACTGCTGGAAGATCATGCCCATCTCCCGCCGGGCCGCCCTCAGTTCCCCGGGGGACAGGCGGGTGATCTCCCGACCGTCCACCCAGACCTCACCCGCGGTGGGGCGTTCCAGCAGGTTGACGCAGCGGATGAGGGTGGACTTGCCGGCGCCGCTCTGGCCGAGGATGCCGAAGATCTGGCCCCGCGGCACGTGCAGGTTGACGTCGCTCAGGGCCACGATCTCCTGCCCGTTTTGTCTGAACACCTTGGTGAGGCCCTTGAGCTCGATCACCAGGACTTACCCCCGTTTCGGCAATAGAAAAGTGCGCCCCAACAAAGAGGCGCACAGAATGAACGACTTCCGGCTGCCTCTCATCTTCGGGAGGGCGGAGCCCTCCCCAGGAATTGGCACCGCTGCACGCCTGGGGAGACGTGCCGGTTGCCGTGGCGTCATCGGGCCAGTCCCTCAGCCTACTCTGGATAAGAGTCAACGGTCCGATATGCTATTTGCGCTAAGCATACCACGGTGTGTGGCAGCCGTCAATATCGAAATCCGCGCAGCCACTACCCGGAAATACCGTGTGACAGCGCCCGGGGCACCTCGTGATCCGAACCGGCGGGGTGCGCGGTGACCAGGATGTTGGCGCCGCAGCCCAGGGCCCTGGCCTGCAGCACCGGATCGTCGGTGGCCACCCAGAGGTCGGCGTCGGGCAGGCAGAGCCGGGTGATGGCGAGCACCCTGAGCAGGTCGCCGGCGCCGCCGGCGGAGCGGACCATCACGCCGGTGAGGCCTGCGTTGCGCAGCACCTCCAGGTCGTCGGCCAGATCCTCATCGGTCTCCCCGTCGATGCCCACGCAGATGCCCCCCGTCACGCGGTAGCCCAGTCCCTTCAGCCACAGGCCCCGGGTGAGCCGGACGGCCGGCGAATGGCCCGGGTGCAGTTGCGAGAAGAGGTCCGGGTTGCAGGAGTCATGGGGCAGCAGGTACTCGACAGCGCCCGCGTGCCGCCACAGTGCGTAGACCTCGTAGGACCGCTCCCCCAGGCCCAGGATGACCTGCATGTCTGTCTCCTCGGCAATGTCCCGGATCAGCGCAGCGACCTCGTCCACCGCGTCGTACCCCGACGAAGCGCAGAGGAGCACCGACGCGCATCCTGTTCTCCAAGCGTGAACCACGTCCTCCCGTATCCGCTGGGGGTCGCTCACCTCCAGGTCGACGAGAAAACGCAGTGACGGCTCTTCACCTTTCTTCTGCCGACAGATGCGGCCGGCCACCTCCAGCAGACTGCGGTACTCCTCGTCCTCGGCCCGCAACATGAGCAGGATCTCCCGGCGACTCGGCGTTCGCCCGGCTGCGGCGCGCCTCAGGATCGGCCCAATCACAACGATCACCCGCCTCTTGTGACAGCCGTCACAAATAATACTAGCGGATCGCCTCGATATAGCCTACCCCGGGAATGGCTCATTTTGTGGGTGGCTACTTTGGTTCACTGCGTGCCGTGATCCACTGCGCTATCCGGACGGCCACCTCCTCCCGGCCGCGCTCCAGCGCCAGGAAGTGGCCCCGGCCGGGCAGCACGACGAGCCGGGCCGAGGACAGCCGCTCCGCCAGGTACTGACCGCTCTCCGGCGCGATCCAGTCGTCCCGGTCGCCCTGCAGCACCAGGACGGGCGCCCGGACCCTCCCCAGATCCCGCCGCGCAAGGCGCGCCAGCCGCACCAGGGACCGCAGGGCCGGCATCGCGGCCGCAGGATCCCCCAGGTACGCGGACAGCCGGGCGCCGATCGCCCCGGGATCTTCCGCCAGGATCGGCGCCGCCAGGGTGCAGACGGAGCTTACCGGGTGCCGCGCCGCCAGGTGCAGCGCGATCAGCCCGCCCAGCGAAAACCCTGCCACGTGCACCTCGGCGCACGCGGCCTGCAGCTCCCGCAGCGCCCCCTCGGCTCCCCGGATCCAGTGCCGGAGACGGGTGCGGCCCAGGTTCGCGGCGTCGGGACCGTGACCGGGCAGCACCGGTGCGCACACGGTGATCCCGCGCGCCGCAAGGCCTTCCACCAGCGGCCGGACCTCAGCCGGCGAACCGCCGAACCCGTGCAGGACCAGGCAGCCCACCGGGCCGGCGCGCAGGTAGACGGCCTCCCGGCTGCGCCTTGCGATCGGCATGGCGGCTCCCTCCCGCTTCCAACGCAAGAAAGGCCGGGTTTCCCCCGGCCCCCAAACGGCGTTGCCAGACTAGCCGCGCGCCTCCAGGAACAGCATGAGCACGGACGTCAGCACGAAGAGGGTGGCAAAGGCCATGCTGAAGCGGTTGAGGATCTCGTCCAGGCCCTTCTTCTTGCCGAAGATCTGCTCGCCCGCGCCGGCGATGGAGCCCGACAGCCCGGCGCTCTTCCCGGACTGCAGCAGCACGGTGGAGATCAGGCCCAGGGCAAACAGGGTGTGCAGAACCAGCACGAACGTCGTCATCCCGTCACCCCCTCGTGTGCGCCTTTTCAGCCTGCTAATTGTACCACATCCCACCTGTGTGGACAATCGCGGAGTACGGCGACCCGGAACGACAAACGGGGCCGCCAAATCTCGACAGATTTCGCGGCCCCGTCTTGGGTCGGCCTCGCCTCAGGCGACAGCGGCCTTCGGCGGCGCCCGCGGCGGCGAGCGCCCGCCCTCATGCTATCCAGCGGATGCCCAGATCAACCCTGCTTCCGGCCGCGGATGACCGAAGTCCCGGCGAAGATCGCCGCGTCCCCCAGCTCCTCCTCGATGCGCAGCAGCTGGTTGTACTTGGCCACCCGGTCGGTGCGGGACGGCGCGCCGGTCTTGATCTGGCCGCAGTTCAGCGCCACCGCCAGGTCGGCGATGGTCGTGTCCTCGGTCTCGCCGGACCGGTGCGACATCACGGACGAGTACCCGTTCCGGTGCGCCAGGGCCACGGCCTCCAGCGTCTCGGTCAGGGTGCCGATCTGGTTGACCTTGACCAGGATCGCATTGGCGGCGTTCATCCCGATGCCCCGGGCGAGCCGCTCGGTGTTGGTGACGAAGAAGTCGTCGCCCACCAGCTGCACCCGGTCGCCGATCCGGCGGGTGAGCTCGACCCAGGCCTCCCATTCGTCCTCGGCGACGCCGTCTTCGATCGAGACGATCGGGTACTGGCGGGTCCAGCTGTCCCACAGGTCGATCAGCTGCTCGGTGGAGAGAACCTTGTTCCCCTCGCCGGCCAGCACGTACTTGCCGTCCTGGAACAGCTCGCTGGAGGCCACGTCCATGCACAGGAAGACATCCTGCCCGGGCTTGTAGCCGGCCTTCTCGATGGCCTCCAGAATGACCAGGATGGCCTCCTCGTTGGACTTCAGGTCCGGGGCGAAGCCGCCCTCGTCGCCGACGGCCGTGTTGTACCCCTTGCTCTTCAGCACCGACTTCAGCGCGTGGAATACCTCAGTGCCCATGCGCAGCGACTCCGCGAAGGAGGGGGCGCCGGCGGGGAAGATCATGAACTCCTGCATGTCCACGTTGTTATCCGCATGCTTGCCGCCGTTGATGATGTTCATCATCGGCACCGGCAGCGTGCGGGCGGTGAGGCCGCCCACGTGGCGGTAGAGCGGGATGCCCAGTTCCGCCGCGGCGGCCCGGGCGGTGGCCAGCGACACCCCGAGGATGGCATTGGCGCCCAGCTTGCTCTTGTTGGGCGTGCCGTCCAGCGCGAGCATCGCCTGGTCGACCTCCACCTGCTCGGTGGCGTCCATGCCCACCACCGCCTCGGCGATCACCTCGTTGACGTTGCGCACGGCGGTCAGCACACCCTTGCCCAGGTAGCGCTGCTTGTCGCCGTCACGCAGCTCCACGGCCTCGAACTGGCCGGTCGAAGCGCCGGAGGGCACGATGGCCCTGCCGGTGGTGCCGGAGGCGAGGATCACCTCCACCTCCACCGTCGGATTGCCCCGGGAATCCAGAACCTCGCGCGCGTGCACATTCACAATCGTCGTCATGGCAGATCAGGCTCCTTCCGCGTTGCTCACCAACAGGGAATCCGCATCCATCTGCGGCGGTTTGGGCAGGCCGATGATCTCCAGCAGCGTCGGCGCGACGTTGGCCAGAACGCCGGGCTTCAGCTTCGCGTCCAGCCGCTGGTCGTCCACCAGGATGCAGGGGACCGGGTTCAGCGTGTGGTTGGTGTGCGGCGCCCCGGTCTCATAGTCGACCATCTGGTCGCAGTTGCCGTGGTCCGCGATGATGACCGCCGCCCCGCCCTTGGCCAGCAGGGCGTCCACCACCTGGCCGAGGCACTCGTCCACCGCCTCCACCGCCCGGATCGCCGCCTCCAGGACGCCGGTGTGCCCGACCATGTCGGGATTGGCGAAGTTGAGCACGATGAAGTCGGTGCGGTCCTCCTCGATCCACTTCACCGCCTCGCGGGCCACCTCATAGGCCGACATCTCCGGCTTCAGATCATAGGTTGCCACCTTCGGCGACGGGACCAGCACCCGCTCCTCGCCGGGGAAGACCCGCTCCTCGCCCCCGTTGAAGAAGTACGTGACGTGCGCGTACTTCTCCGTCTCGGCGATGCGCAGCTGCCGGAGCCCTGCCTCCGCCACCACCTGGCCCATGGGCACGTCGACGAACTGCGGGCCGAAGGCCACGGGGATGTCGGTGAAGGTCTGGTCGTACTGGGTCATGGTCACCAGCTCGACCGGCCGGTAGCCCTCGGGCCGCTTGAACCCGTCAAAGGCGGTCTCATGCAGGGCCCGCACCAACTGCCGCGCCCGGTCCGGCCGGAAGTTGAAGAAGATGACCCCGTCGCCTTCCCGGACGCGCCCGTCCACCCCTTCGATCACCGTGGGCTGCACGAACTCGTCGGTCTCCCCGCGGGCGTACGCCCGTTCCACCGCCTCCGCGACCGACCCCGCCGTGTGGCCGATCCCCTGGGTGATGGCCAGGAACGCCTTCTCCGTGCGATCCCAACGCTTGTCCCGGTCCATGGCGTAGTACCGCCCCGAGATGGTGGCGATCGCCCCGATTCCGGTCTCCTTCAGCTTGGCCTCGACCCGCTCCAGGTAGGGAAGGGCGGACTGGGGCGGAACGTCACGCCCGTCCAGGAACGCGTGGACGTACACCCGCTCCACGTTCTCCCGCTTGGCCAGGTCAATCAGGGCCAGCAGATGGTCGATGTGGCTGTGGACCCCGCCGTCCGAGACGAGCCCCATCAGGTGCAGCGCCTTGCCCGGCTGCTTCGCGCGGTCGAGGACCGGGCGCCACACGGGCAGGGTGTAGAACGAACCGTCCTGGATCGAACGCCAGATGCGAACAAGGGTCTGATACACGATGCGACCGGCCCCCAGGTTCAGGTGGCCGACATTGGAGTCGCCCATCTGGCCGGGGAGGAGGCCCACCGCCTCGCCGGAAGCCGTCAGGGTCGTGTGCGGGTAGCGCGCCATCAGGCGGTCGAAGTTCGGATGTCGGGCCATGGCCACCGCGTTGGCCCGGGGATCGGGGTTCAGCCCCCATCCGTCAAGCACGATCAGGGCCACGGGTCTGCGATAGGCGGACATGTCCGGGTCACCTCCTGCGATCCAGTAAAGTCTGCGCGCGCGGGTCACCGCTTACCGCAGAACTTTTGCCAAGTAATTTTACCAAAGTCGGGTTCGCCAGTGAAGGCCTGTTCCCCTGCATCTTTTTCAGTTTCGCCCCTAGTCTGCGCGTCCGCCCGTATCCGCGTGCAAACTAAGAGCGTCCTAACGGCGAGTAAATACCCCGCCGGGTATCTGTGACAGGAGGGGACCGCAGATGGCCCAGTATACCGTTCCCATCACCGACGCCACCTTTGAGGCCGAGGTGCTGCAGTCCGAGCTGCCGGTGCTCGTCGACTTCTGGGCGCCCTGGTGCGGGCCGTGCCGCATGATCGGCCCGGTGCTGGAGGAGTATGCGCGGGACAACGGCCACCGCATCAAGATCGCCAAGCTGAACGTGGACGAGGAGCAGGAGTGGGCGGGCCGGTTCGGCGTGATGTCGATCCCGACGATGATCCTCTTCCACAAGGGGAAGCCGGTCGGCCAGCTGGTCGGCTTCCGGCCCAAGCACGAGATGTACCAGATCCTGGACAGCGCCCTGGATCAGCTCGAGTCGGCCTGAGCACGAGGCAGAACCGGCGGAGGGAGACAGCGCCCCTCCGCCGAACTCGTCTCCGGAAAGCGAAGTCGCGCCGTCCTCACGGGAGGTGCCGCCGGGTGGAACTCCTCATCCTGCCCCTGTTCGTCCTGGGCGTGGCCGCCATCGTGGCGTTCTGGAACCGCGCCGGCCGCTGGTCCGACGACGACGTGGGCACCGCGGTCGGCAACGCCCTGGAGACGCTGAACGCCGCCCTGGGCGGCGGGGAGCACCTCGCGGCGCTGGAGTACCGCAGACAGGTCCACGACGAGGGAGAGCAGGCTGGAGGGGCCGGCCCCCAGGCCTTCTTCCCGGGGGTGCGGGATGACGTCGTCGTGATCCGCCCGCCGCGGGGCGCCGACGAAGGCGGGCCTCCCCGGCCGGACGAAGCGGCGCTGACGGCGGTGGTGGAGGTGTCGGGCGCGGCGGTCGGCCGCGTGCGCTTCCGGCCGCTGGGAGCCGGCGCCTGGCGGCTGGAGGAGCTGTCCGCGCCCCCCGACGTGTACGTCCGGACGGCGAGGCTCCTGCTGGCGTACCTGTTCGAGATCGAGGAGGCCGGGCGGGTCGAACTGGCCGCCGACGTCGCCGGGCTGGGGGCCTGCGGCTTCCGGGACGGCGCCGTGACGCCGGAGACCGTCCGTCCGCCCCAGCACCGCTTCTCGCTGCGCCTCCAGGCAGACTAGCGCAAAGGGGAACCCGACCGTCCAGGTCCGGTTCCCCTTTTGGCTCAGCCGAGCTTGATGAACTGTTCGATCACCTCGTCGACCGCGGCCGTGGGGTCCTCCCCGCGCCGGATGGCCTCGGTCACCTGCAGCCCCATGTTGCAGGCGGCGGCCTTCATGCCCACGCGGTTGATGGCGGCCTTCATGGCGCCCAGCTGGATGAGGATCTGCTCGCAGTCCTGCCCCTCCTCCAGCATCCGCTGGATCCCGCGGGCCTGTCCTTCGATGCGCCTGAGCCGGCGCATCAGGTCTTCGTAGAGCGCCGGATTGACTTCTCTAATGTTCATCCCAACCGCCTCCTCCCATAAGATTACCGTACCCGGTATCCTCTGTCAAAGGCAGGGGGCGGAAAGGCCCGCCGCAGGGCGCGCGGCGGGCCTTCAGGCTCGGGAGAAACAGGGATGGCCGGCCGGCGCCCGGCCTCACCGGGCCCGGGCCTCGGCGGCGGCCGCGCAGATCGCGGCGAACGAGGTCGGGTCCAGGCTGGCGCCGCCGACCAGGGCGCCGTCGATATCCGGCTGGGCCATGTAGGCCGCCATGTTCTCCGGCTTTACGGAGCCGCCGTACTGGATGCGCACGCGCGCGGCGGCCTCCGGCCCGAAGGCCTCGGCCACCACCGCCCGCACCGCGGCGATGCGCGCCTGGGCGTCGCCGGGGTCGCAGTTCCGGCCGGTGCCGATGGCCCAGACCGGTTCGTACGCGATGACGAGGTTCGCCACCTGCTCGGGAGTCAGCCCCTCCAGGCCCGCCAGGAGCTGCCGCCGGTTGACGGCATCCGCCTCGCCGGCCTGCTGCTCCTCCAGCGTCTCCCCGATGCAGAGGATGGGGATCAGCCCGTGCTGCAGGGCGGCGCGCACCTTGGCGCCGACCACCTCGTCGCTCTCCCCGAACAGCCGCCTCCGCTCCGAGTGGCCGAGGATCACGTACCGGCAGCCGGCGTCCACCAGCATCGCGCCCGAGACCTCGCCGGTGAAGGCTCCGGAGGGCTTGTCGCTCATGTTCTGCGCGCCCAGCCCGACCCGGGTGCCCGTGAGCCCCCCGGCCACCGCGGCCAGCGCGGTGAAGGGCGGGCAGATGACGATCTCCACCCCGGACATACCGGCTTCCCGGGGCAGGAAATCGGCGAGGAACTGCCGGGCCTCAGGCTGCGTCTTGTGCATCTTCCAGTTGGCCGCAACGATGGGGGTCCGCATCGCCTGATTCCTCCTTATGCATGTCACGTCTCGGCTACCGGCCCCAGTCCGCGATCAGCCAGGGCTCGCCGGCCCGCTCCCGCACCAGCAGGAAGTAGGCCCACTGGGGCCCCTCCGCCAGCGTGGGGTCGCGCCGCGCCTCGCCGGGCGCCAGTTCCAGCTCGTACTCCACCCGGAATACCTGTTGCTCCGCATATCCCGGAACCCGGGCCACCGGTGCGTCCGGTGCGGGCGCGACGCGAGTGACGCGCGCCGCCTTCACCGACAGCCGGCGCCGGTCGAAGGTGGACGGGCTGTTATACAGCCGCGCGCGCTCCGGCGTGAGCGTCGCCAGGATCCACTCCAGGTCGTGGGCTTCGATCGCGCGGAAGTGTTCCACCACGACCTCGGCTGGCTCCGCCTGGGCGCGCCGGCGCAACCACGCCGCAGCCGGCGACTCCGGCTGTCGACGCCCGAAGAGCCGCCCCAGCAGGTCCATCACGGCTTCACAGCGAGGCAGGCAACGCCGGGCAGTTCCTTCCCCTCCAGGAACTCCAGCGAGGCGCCGCCGCCCGTGGAGACGTGGGTCATGCGATCGGCCAGGCCCGCCGCCTCGACAGCCGCCACGGAGTCGCCGCCGCCCACGATCGTCACGCCCTCGCAGTCCGCCATCGCCTGGGCGACCGCGAAGGTGCCGCGCGCGAAGGGCTCCATCTCAAACACGCCCATCGGGCCGTTCCACACGACGGTGTGAGCCCCGCGGATCACGTCGGCAAAGGCCCGGGCGGTCTCCGGCCCGATGTCCAGGGCCATCCAGCCCTCGGGGATGGCGTCCACCGGAACGACCTTCTGCTCGGCGTCGGCCTTGAACTCCGAGGCGACCACCAGATCGGTGGGCAGGAGGATCTTGTCGCCGCCCTTGGCCAGCAGCTCCCGGGCGGTGTCGACCCGGTCCTCCTCCACCAGCGACTTGCCGGTGGCGAAGCCCCTGGCCCGCAGGAAGGTGTTGGCCATGCCGCCGCCGATGATGAGCCGGTCGACCTTGGTCAACAGGTTCTCGATCACCATAATCTTATCCGAGACCTTGGCGCCGCCGATGATCGCCACGAAGGGCCGGTCGGGGTCGGACAGGGCCTTGCCCATGATGTCGACCTCTTTCTGCATGAGGAAGCCTGCCACCCGAACCGGCATGTGGTCGGCCACCCCCCGGGTCGAGGCGTGCGCCCGGTGCGCGGTGCCAAAGGCGTCGTTGACGAAGATCTCGCCGAGGCGCGCGAGCTTCGCGGCGAACTCGGGGTCGTTCTTCTCCTCCTCCGCGTAGAAACGGACGTTCTCGAGCAGGACCACGGACCCGGGCGGCTGTTCGGCCACCAGCCGCTCGACCTCCTCGCCGATGCAGTCGGGGGCGAACACGACCTCCCGGCCCAGCAGCTCGGACAGGCGCCGGGCACAGGGGGCGAGGGAGTACTTCTCGTTCCGCTGGCCCTTGGGCCGGCCCAGGTGCGACGCCAGCACAGCGACCGCCCCTTCCTCCACCAGGTACCGGATGGTGGGCACGGCCGCCCTGATCCGGGTGTCATCCGTGATCCGACCATCTTCCAGCGGGACGTTGAAGTCGACACGCACGAACACGCGCTTGCCCTTGACATCGATGTCGCGTACGGTCATCAGCGCCATCTTGCGATTCCACCTTTCTCCTCTGGCGCCCCAGGCGGGGCGGGATACTCCCGAGACTTTGTTAAACCCCTCAACAAAAGATTTACCACGCCGTTGGAAAAATCCCTTCTCACCGCGTTAGTATTCTTCGGCCCCGGCGCGCGGATGTGCCGCGGCCTCCGGCTGACCGCGGACCACGGCATATCATTTATTCCGATAGGGTTTCTTGGGTCCCCGGATAGATTATTTTTATGGTATGGTAATAGTAGTGGGAAAGGGGATTGCCAGCCGGGAGGCGAGCAAGCCATGGACGTGCAGGGCCTCGAGGCCTTCTGGTGGATTGCCAAGACGGGCAGCTTCAACCGCGCGGCCGAGCGGCTGTTCCTGACCCAGCCGTCGGTCACCGCCCGCATACAGGCCCTCGAGAAGGAACTGGGACAGCAGCTCTTCGAACGCCGGCCCCGGGGGGTGCGGCTGACGGACGCCGGCCGGGCGCTGCTGCCCCACGCCGAGCGCGTCCTGCAGGACATCAAGCGGGCCCGGCAGGCCGTGCTCGATCTGCAGACGGCCAGCGGCGGAACGCTTTCCGTGGGCTCGGCCCTGACCACCTCTGCGTACCTTCTGCCCGACATTCTCCTGCGCTTCAAGCGCGGCTACCCCAACGTGGAGGTGCTGGTGCACACCGGCCGTTCCCACCAGGTCCAGCAACTGGTGCTGGACGACACCGTCCAGGTGGGGCTGGTCCACGCGCCGCTGCCGAGCCACGCCGAGATCGTCTCCTACCCGCTGTCGGAGGAGCCCATCCTGCTGGTCGTCCCGCCCGACCATCCCGTGGCCCGGCACAGCGAAGTGACGCTGGACGAGCTGACGCAGGAGTCCTTCATCACCACCGACCGGGCGTCCGGATACTGGGCCCTGGTGGAGCAGTGGTGGGCGAGCCAGGGTTTCGTCCCCCACATCACGATGGAGCTGGACTCCATCGAGGCCGCCAAGCGCATGGTGCTCTGCGGCCTCGGGCTGACCATGCTGCCCTACTCCACGGTCAAGTCCGAGATCGAGCTGAGCCAGGTGGTGGCCGTACCGCTGGCGAACAGCGCCACTCTAAAACGGCAGAACATTCTCATCCACCGGCGGGGCAAGATCTGGAGCGGCACCGCCAAGGCTTTCCTGCGCGTGCTGGAGGAGATGTTCCAGGTCAACCTGGGCGTGAAGGACGAGGGGTGAGGCGAGGGGGTGCGGTACTTTCCTTCGGAGCGTTCGCTGTGGTTCGGACTGATCGTCTGGGTCGTCGTCCCCGGCGTCGTGGCGTTCCTGCTGGTGTTGCTGCTGCGGGAACCGACCCGGTGGTGGGACTGGATCCTGGCGGGCGCGGCCCCCGCGGCGCTGGAGGGCCTGCTGATCTGGATCTGGTTCGGGACCGGCTACGCGGTCACGGAAAACGAGCTGGTGATCCGGTCGGCGTTCCTGACCTGGCGGATTCCTCTCGCCGCCATCCGGCGGGTGCGGCCGACGCGGAGTCCGCTCACGTCCCCGGCGCTCTCCATGGACCGGCTGGAGGTCCGCACCAACAAGGGGTCGGCACCCCTGATCTCGCCACGGAACCGGTCCGAGTTCCTGGCCCTGCTGCGCGAGCGCTGTCCGCAGGCCGACATTGTGGCCTGAAGGCGGCCCGTCCGCCCGGCCCCGCAGCAGGCCGGAGCCCGCGTATGGCACAGGGCTGCGCGTGCGCGCAGCCCTTCCTTCGTTCCTCAGGATGTCAATAACGCCGACGCTGGCCGGAGTTGGGCAGGCCCATCTCCTCCCGGTACTTGGCGACGGTGCGGCGGGCGATCCGCAGCCCCTGCGCCGCGAGCGCCTCCGCCAGCGCCTGGTCGGACAGCGGCCGGGCCGGATCCTCCTGCCGGATCAGGTCCGCGATCATCCGCTTCACCGCCTCGGCCGCGACTCCCTCCCCGTGGCCCGTCTCCACGCCGCTGGAGAAGAAGTACTTCAACTCGAACATGCCCTGGGGCGTCTGGGCCCACTTGCCGCTGGTCGCCCGGCTGACGGTCGACTCGTGCACGCCGACGGCCTGCGCCACCTCCCGCAGCGTCAGGGGCCGCAGGTGGCGGGGGCCGCGGTCGAAGAACTCCCGCTGGAACCGCACGATCGCCTCGGTCACCCGGAGCAGCGTCAGCCGGCGCTGCTCGATGGACCGGATGAGCCACAGGGCCGACTGGATCCGCTCCTCCACATAGCGGCGCGTGTGACCGTCAGCCGCGTCGAGCAGCCGGCGGTAATGGGTGGACACCGACAGCCTGGGCAACGGCGCCTCGTTGACCATCACCACGTACTCCTGGCCGACCCGCTCGATGAACACGTCCGGCACGACGTACCGGGCCTCGTCCCCGCCGCCGAAGCGCCGGCCGGGCTTGGGATCGAGGTTGCGGATGGCGTCTGCGGCCGCCTGCACCGCGGCGCAGTCCACTCCGAGCCGCTCGGCGATGCGCGGGATGCGTCCTGCGGCCAGATCCTGCAGGTGGTGGCGGATGAGCTCCGGCACCAGCGGATTCGGGTCGTCCAGCGTCGCCCACTGGATCAGCAGGCACTCCTGCAGCGACCGGGCGCCGACCCCCGGCGGGTCCAGCGACTGGATGACCTTCAGTGCCGCCTCCACCTGCTCTTCGGTCGCGCCCAGTTGCGCGGCGGCCTCCCCCAGGGATACCGCCAGGTAACCGTGGTCGTCGATGCAGCCAATGAGGAAGCGGGCGATGCGCTCCTGCGCCCGGTCGAGCCGAAGGAGCCCCAGCTGGCTGTGCAGGTGCTCGGCCAGGGTGGGCATCCTGGGCGTAAACGGCTCGAAAGATGTGTCCTCCTCCCGCTCAGGAGGCGCGCCGGCCCCGTGGGATCCCCCGCGGTTCAGGAAATCCAGCAGGCGGCCGACCTCGGAGGGCGCGCCATCCTCAGACGGCTCCCTGGGCTCCACCTCCAGGCAGGGATTCTCCAGGAGTTCGCCGGCGATCAGCTCGCTCAGCTCTGCAACCGGCTTCTGCAGGACGGTGATCGCCTGGCGCAACTCGGGCGTCATCACCAGGCGCTGGGTCTGCTGCATCCGAAGCTCAAAGCCGAGACGCATGGCCGCCACCCCCAGCAGCAGGCTGCTCTGGTGTACGCTATTCTCCCTGGCGGCCCCGGTTTCCTCTGCAAATCCCGTGCCAATCGCTGCGCTCCAGAAACCTCCTCGTCTCCGGCTGCCGCGGCCGCTGCAGCACCTCTTCCGCCGGTCCCTCCTCGACCAGGCGGCCGTCCTGGAAGAAGGCGACCCGGTCCGCGAGCCGCCGGGCCTGGTCCAGCGAGTGCGTGACCAGCACGATCGCCATCGCGCCGCGCAGCTCCGCGATCAGCCGCTCGACCTCATCGGTCGCGGCGGGATCCAGCGCCGAGCAGGGCTCATCCAGCAGCAGCACCTCCGGCTCCACGGCCAGGGCGCGGGCCAGGCAGAGCCGCTGCTGCTGCCCGCCCGACAGCCCGCCGGCGTGCTGGTGGAGACGGTCCTTCACCTCGCTCCACAGCGCCGCCCGCTGCAGGGCCGAACGGACGATCCGCTCCAGCTCCGGGCCCCGCACGCCGAGCAGGGCCGGCCCGAAGGCGACGTTCTGGAAGATCGACATCGGAAACGGGTTCGGCCGCTGAAACACCATCCCGATCCGGCGGCGGAGCTCCTCGGGCGGCAGCCGTTCGACGGGGAGGCCGTCCAGCAGGATCCGCCCCTCCACCCGCACCCCGTGGCGCAGGTCGTGCATGCGGTTCAGCGCCCGGAGAAACGTCGACTTCCCGCATCCGGAAGGACCGATCAGCGCCGTCACCGACCGGTCCGGCACCGCAAGGCTGACGCCCCGCAGCGCCTCCCGGCCGCCGTAGTAGACCCGCAGGCCCCGGGTCACCAGCTTGGCCCCGGAAGCATTCCTCATCGCCTGGTTCACCTGTCCCGCCTCCCGCCCATGAGCAACTGCGCCAGCGCGTTCAGCACCATGACGCCGCAGACCAGGGCGAGGGCCGTGGCGTGGGCCCGGCCGTCCGACAACCCCTCCCCCGCCAGCAGGTAAAGGTGGACCGCCATCGACCGCCCCGGGTCCAGGGGCGACCTGGGCAGGGCAAGGTCCGTCCCGGCGGTCAGGAGCACGGCTGCGGTCTCCCCGGCCGCCCGCCCCAGGGCCAGCAGCGCGCCGGTGAGGATCCCCGGCGCCGCCTGCGGCAGCACGATCCGGCGGACGGCATCCCACCGGGTCGCCCCCAGCGCGGCCGCCCCCTCCCTCAGCTCCTGCGGCACGGCCGCCACGGCCTCCTCGCTGGTGCGGATGACGGTCGGCAGCAGCATGAGGGCCAGCGTCGCGCTCCCGGCGAGGAGCGAAGGCCCCCACCCCAGCCGCACGACGAACACGGAAAACCCGAAGAGCCCGAAGAGGATGGACGGGACGCCGGCCAGCGTCTCGGTGAGGCTGCGGATGGCCGCAACCCATCGGCCTGGGGGCGCGTACTCCGCCAGGTACAGCGCGGTACCGACCCCCAGCGGCAGCGCCAGCGCGAGGCTGCCCGCGGCCAGCCACAGCGTGGAGAGGATCGCCGGGAGGATGCCGCCCTCCCGTCCCGCCGCGGCCGGGAGGGTGAACAAGAACTCGGGCGTGAGGCTCCCGGCTCCCCCGGCGGCGAGCGCGGCCAGCAGCCCCACCATCACGCCCGTCACCGCGAGCGCCAGGGCGCTGAGCAGCGGCCTCACGGCGCAGCCCTCCCGCCTGCGGCCCGCCGGGCTGCCTGGGTCACGGCCAGGTTGATGAGGAGGAGCAGCGCACCGCTGGCGAACAGCGCCTCCCGGTGGCGACCGGTCGCGTAGGCCATCTCCAGGGCGATGTTGCCGGTGAGCGTGCGGGCGGGGTCCAGGGGGGACCGGGGCACGGCGGCGGCGTTGCCCAGCACCATCAGCACCGCCATCGTTTCCCCCAGGGCCCGGCCCAGGGCGAGGATCACCGCGGTCGTGATCCCGCCTTTCGCCGCGGGCAGGAGCACACGCCAGGCCACCTGACCGGGGGTGGCCCCCAGCGCGTACGCCCCTTCCCGCAGCGCCGGGTCCACCGCCCGGAGCGCGTCCTCGCTCACCGCGGCGACCGTGGGCAGCACCATGAGCGCCAGCACCAGCCAGCCGGCCAGCAGGCTGAGCCCCAACCCGCCAAAGGCCCGGCTGACCCAGGGCACGATCAGGTTCAACCCCAGGAAGCCGAAGACGACGCTGGGCACCGCCGCCATCCCCTGAAGCACGGGCCGCACCGCGCCCGCCAGCCGGGGCGTCGCGACCTCAGTCAGGAACAGGCCGACCCCGACGCCGACGGGCACGGCAAGCGCCAGGCTCCCCAGCGTGACGAGGACGGAACCCGCCAGCAGCGGCAGCACCCCGAACCGCCCGTCCTCCGGGCTCCAGACCGGCCCGAACAGGTGCGGCAGCGCCCGCCATCCCTCGGCGGTCACCGCGAGCGCGATCAGGATGACGCCGGCGGAAGCCACGGTCGCCGCGGCGCCGAGCGCCGCGCGCGCAAGACGGTCCCGCACGTCCATCCCCCCAGCTCCTCCTGAAGCGATGGATATGCGGGACCGCCGCGGGAGAGACAGGCTATCGGACCGGCAGCATCCCCTCGTCCGCCACCAGCTTCTGACCGGCCGGGCTCAGGGCGTACGCCAGGAAGGCCCGGGCCTCCCCGGCCGGGGGGCCCAGCGTCACCAGGCTGAGCGGCCGCACCAGCGGATAACCGGGCTCGCCCGGCAGGTACCCGTCGATCCGGAGCAGCTTCACCCCGCCGGCCCGGGCGACCCCCAGGCTCAGGTACCCCACCGCGGCCGGATCATTGCGCACGGCCAGCCGGATGGCGCCGTTGGTGTTCTGCACCGCGGCGAGGGGGTGAATCGGCCCCACCAGCTCCCGGAAGGCCTGGCGCGAGCCCGATCCCGCCTCCCGGCTGATGAGGTGCACCCGGCCCGCCGTGCCGCCCAGCTGGGCCCAGTCCCGGATCTCACCGGCGAACAGGCGGCGCAGCTCCGCCAGGGTCAGCCCGTCCACCGAATTGGACGGGTGGACGGCGATGGCCAGCACGTCCCAGGCGATGACGTGCGCCTGGAACCCCTCCCGCATCTCCTCCGGCGTAAGCCTGCGGGAGACGGTGGCGAGGTCGGCAACCCCGCTCCGCAGGGCCTGCAGGCCGGCCGTGGAGCCGACCCCCTGGGTGGAGACCCGGGCGCCGCCGGCGGCCCGGTAGCCTTCCGCGAGCATCTCGGCCAGGGGCTGCAGCGAGGTGGAACCGGCGATGCGCAGGCCGACGCTGGGCCGGCCGCAGCCGACGAGCAGCGCCGCGGCCAGGGCAACGACGAGTGTCAGCGGCTTCACACGCACGCGCATGGGGCGCCTCCCGTTCAGGCCAGTCTCTCCCTAGCCTTTCCGGCAGGCGCCCCGCGCTTGCACTCAGAACTCCCTCAGGAAGACGCCGTCGCAGACGAACTCCGCCGGCCCGGTGAGGAACACGTGGCCCGTGGCCTCGTCCCACTCCACCTGCAGGTCGCCCCCCGGCATGCGGACCCGGGCAGCCCTCCCGGTGCGGCCCTTGAGGCATGCCGCCACCAGCACGGCCGAGGCCCCCGTGCCGCAGGCCAGCGTGAGACCGGAGCCCCGCTCCCACGTCCGGGCCCGCAGCTCCGCCGGGCCCTGCGCCTCCGCGAAGTTGACGTTGACCCGCGCCGGAAAGTCGGGGTGACGCTCCAGCTGCGGGCCGACCTTCGCCAGGTCCACCGCGTCGACGTCGTCGACGAAGATCACGATGTGGGGCACGCCGGTGTCCACCACGGTCACCGGGTACTCCCGGCCCTCCGCCGCGATCCGCCGGTCGCCCAGGATGCGGGGCGGGCCCAGATCGACCCGGACCCCGGCGAAGGAGCCGGCGTCATCCACCAGCACCTCCGGCACCACGCAGCCCGCGGCGGTCTGGACGCGCATGCGCCGCCTGGCGGTGAGCCCCCGCTCGTAGCAGTACCGGGCGAAGCAGCGCATGCCGTTGCCGCACATCTCGCCCTCGGACCCGTCGGCGTTGAACATGCGGAACCGGAAGTCATAGCCCGGCTCCGCCGGCGGCAGGATGACGATCAGGCCGTCCGCGCCCACGCCGAAGTGCCGGTCGCTCAAGGCACGGGCCAGCGCCGGCAGCCGCTCCTCGGGCACCTGCTCCACCAGGTTGTTGACGTAGATGTAGTCGTTCCCGGCCCCCTCCATCTTGGTAAAGCGGACCACCGCCATCCCCCCGTCAGACCACCCGCGGGAAGCGGGCAGGCGATGGGCCGTCGCGCCCGTCCCCGCGCCGCCCGGAGACTGAAAAAGCTGAACCACGACCGCGGTTCAGCACGTTGCGTACATTGTACCAGGAGATTCCGACCCCAGCAAGGCTGGTTTGCGGCCGGTCCCGTGGTTATAATGACAGTCTAAATGACCCGTGATGAGGAGGGAAGCCGATGCTCGAGGGAAAGGAGGCCCTGCTGAACGCCTGCCGCAAGCGCAACATGCGCGTGTGCGAGACCCCGATCAACCTGCTCGAGAGCGACGTCCAGGCCGAGGGGAACCTCGACGGCATGGAAGTGGCCCTCGAGATGAACGTCATCAGCGGGATGCCCGGGGAAAGCCGGGGAACCCTCACCTTCCAGGGGAACCTGAGCAGCCTGCTGGCCGTCCTCGCCCGCGTCTGGCCCGTGCCTCCCGAGCAGGACGAAGCCGTTTCCCCGGGGCGGCAGAGCTGGCCCGCCCCTCCCCGGAAGGTCGGCAAGGACACCCCGCCCATGTAAGAAGCCCCCGCAGCGCGGAAACGCCTGCGAGGGGGCTCTTTTTTTAGTCCACCAGCAGCCGCCTGGCCTCCAGGTTGACCTCCAGGACGTTCAGTTCGGTCATGTGGGCGATCTGCGCCGCGACGGCCTCCTGCGCCTCCCGCAGCACGTCGAAGATGTGGTACCCGTACCGCAGGAGCACCTCCATGTCGACCAGCACGCCCTCCCGACGGCTCTCGACCACCACCCGGCCGACCCGCCCGACCCCCGGAACCATCTCCGCCGCCCGGGTGGCGATGGCCGCGATCACCGTGTCCGCGATGAAGAACCGACCGAGGCTGGAGAACGTCGGGCGCACCACCGACTTCTCCAGGGTTACCGGGTCCAGCCCATGGTCCCGCTTGAAGAAGAAGCGCAGCGGGTCCACCATGTAGCCCGAGAAGGTTTTCTTCACCTCGAACGTCGGGGCCGGGATGACATGCTTGCCCTCGTGATGGCGCTTGCGCTGCGCCAGGCGGATCTGCGCGGGTGTGGCGATCTCCTCGATGCGGATCGTACGGTCGGGGTGCGGCAGGTCCAGCGCGTCGCAGATGCGCACGATCATCTCGTCGGACGTGCCCAGGACCAGCACCTTCTTGGGCTTCAGCGACCAGAGCGCGGAGCGGACCTCCGCCCGGTGGCCCTCATCCAGGAAGATGGCCCGCCGCACGGCCGCCATCTTGTTCTCCTCCCGCTTGGCGCTGGTGCCCGCGCGGATCTTCCCGTCCTTGTCGATGAGCAGTCCGTCGTCGACGATCAGCTCGCACTGGTTCTGATACGCCACGATCTGGGCGCGGTGGCTCTTGCCGCTGCCCGCCGGCCCGACCAGCGCGACCACCTCCACCCAGACCACCTCCTCACCCTTACATTACCAGAATCGACCGGGATCCGCCCAGCCTAGTCACCCGCGAGCCGTGCAGACCGCGCCTTTTGCCCCGGAGCCGTCTCGGTCCCGGTTCCCCGCAGCCGGCGGCGCCAGGGACGCACCCTGTCGCCGGCGAGTACCATGGAGTATTCAGGTGAGACGGAGGGAACAGCGCAGATGTGTGGCATAGCCGGTTGGGCCGACTGGAAGAGGGACCTTTCCCGGGAAGGCCCGGTACTGGAAACGATGATTGCGCCGCTGGCCGATCGGGGGCCGGACGCCGGGGGCATCTGGTGCTCCGGCCACTGCGCCTTCGGCCACCGGCGTCTGGCGGTGGTCGACCTGGTCGGCGGCGCCCAGCCCATGGTCCGCAGCCGCGGTGACCGAACCTATGTCCTTGTGTACA
The DNA here is from genome assembly GCF_000009905.1 of Symbiobacterium thermophilum IAM 14863. Lineage (GTDB taxonomy): Bacteria > Bacillota > Sulfobacillia > Symbiobacteriales > Symbiobacteriaceae > Symbiobacterium > Symbiobacterium thermophilum. The sequence continues at coordinate 259,932 of NC_006177.1, read as the reverse complement.
ACGGGCAACTCTACAACACGCAGGAGCTGAAAGAGGAGCTCACCGCCCGCGGTCATGCTTTCTCGACGCAGTCGGACACCGAGGTCCTGCTCGTCGCGTACATGGAGTGGGGGCCGGAGTGCACCCGCCGTCTGAACGGCATCTACGCGTTCGCGGTGTGGGACGAGGCCGGGCAACAGCTCTTCCTGGCCCGCGACCGCTTTGGCGTGAAACCTCTCTTTTATAAGACGATGGGAAGCGCGATCCTGTTCGGCTCCGAGCTGAAGGCGCTGCTGGCCCACCCGCTGGTGCAGCCGGAGGTGGACGCAGAGGGGCTGGCCGAGGTGCTCTACCTGGGACCGTCCCGCACCCCGGGCCACGGCGTGTTCCGGGGCGTCCGGGAGGTGCTGCCCGGCCACTGGCTCCTCTTCGACCGCGCGGGCGTGCGGACGCAGCCGTACTGGCAGTTGGAAAGCAGGCCCCACACCGACGGCCCGGCGGAGACGGCCGAGCGGGTGCGGGAGCTGCTGCGGGAGGCGGTTCGCCGGCAGCTGGTGGCCGACGTGCCGGTGGCCACCCTGCTCTCCGGCGGGCTCGACTCCAGCGCGATCACCGCCTTCGCCGCCGAGGCCTTCCGGGCCCAAGGGCGGGGGCCCCTGCACACCTGGTCCATCGACTACGCGGAAAACGACCGGCACTTCCGCGCCCACGCCTTCCAGCCCGACCCCGACAGCGCCTACGCGGGAACGATGGCCGAGAGCCTAGGCACGGTGCACCACGAGGTCGTCATCGATACACCGCAGCTGGTGGACGCGCTGGAGAAGGCGGCGCTCATCCGGGACCTGCCGGGCATGGCCGACGTCGACGCCGCGCTTTTCCTGTTCTGCCGGGAGATCAAGAAGGGGGCCACCGTGGTGCTCTCCGGCGAGTGCGCGGACGAGGTGTTCGGCGGTTACCCGTGGTTCCACCGACCCGGCCCGGAGACCGGCCGGACCTTCCCCTGGATCCGCTCGCTGGAGGCCCGCACGGCCCTGCTGCAGCCCGGCGTCACGGGGCCGATCCGGGCCGAGGACTACGTGGCCCAGCGGTACAGCAACACCGTAGCCCGCGTGCCCCGGCTGCCGGGGGAGGAGCCGGAGGAGGCCCGCATCCGGGAACTCTTCTACCTCAATTTGGCCTGGTTTATGGCCACGCTCCTGGACCGCAACGACCGCATGTCCATGGCGGTCGGGCTGGAGGCGCGCGTCCCCTTCTGCGACCACCTCCTGGTCGAGTACGTGTGGAACATCCCCTGGCGCCTGAAGACCTACGGAGGGCGGGAGAAGGGCATCCTCCGGGAAGCGCTGCGGGGGGTGCTGCCCGAAGCGGTGCGGACCCGGCGCAAGAGCCCGTTCCCGAAGACCCACCACCCGGAATACTTCCGCGCCGTGCGGGACCGGGTCCTGGCCCTGCTGGACGACCCCGCCTGCCGGCTGCACAAGATCGTCCGGGCCGACCGGGTGCGGGCCCTGGCGCGGCAGGACCACGAGGCCACGGACCTGCCCTGGTTCGGCCAGCTGATGAGCGGCCCCCAGTACTTCGCCTGGCTCATCCAGCTCGAGGCCTGGCTCCGGCACTACAAGGTGGTGCTCGTTTGAGAAACGGCGGACCGCAGCGAACGGGGCTGCCCCGGGGGAGCGATCGACTCTCCCGGGGCAGCCCCGCGTGTTCCGGGGCGGCAGCAGGCCGGGAGCATCCGTGCACTGATTGGATTCTCGATTCGATACAATTCCGAACTTGTATCGGGGGAATGCCGGATCACGGATTGACAGTAAGTGGATGCCACCCCTATACTGCAAATCACATTTTTCACATGGCGGAGCGCCTGTCTGCGCTCCCGGTGAGGAGGCGGCCAAAGGGGTGAGAGAACAGTGCGGATCGTGCGCAGCGAGCGGGAGATTCGGCGGTACCTGGCGGAGAACGAGCACGACGCCTGTGCTCTCATGGCGGCCGTGCGCAAGGACGGACACCCGACGCATGCGGTCGTGGCGGACGCGCTGGCGGCCCTGGACCGCATGGTCCACCGATCGGGCGACGTGGACGGAGAGGGCGATGGATGCGGGGTCCAGATCGACATCCCGCGAAGGCTGTGGGCATCCATCCTCCGCGAGGCCGGGCAGGATCCCCGGCTGGCCGAGGCGCCCCAGTTCGCCGTGGCCCACATCTTCATCCCCCGGCGCGAGGCCTACTGGTCCGGCTCCCTGAAGGAGCAGGTCTGCCGCCGCCTCGCGGCCGACGGCTTCCGGCTGCTGGCCCAGCGCAGCGGCGCGGTCAACCGGGAGGCCCTGGGGACGCGGGCCCGGGAGGATGAGCCGGAGTTCTGGCAAGTGGCGGTGCTGGCGCCCACAGCCGACCGGCAGGCGGCCGCCCGGGACTGCTTTGGCCTGACGCTGGCCCTGGAGGCGGAGACGGACCTGCACATCTGCTCCTTCTCGCCCGACACGGCGGTGTACAAGGTGCGCGGCAACGCGGCCGTCCTGGCCGCCTACTACCCCGACCTCCGGGACCCCCGCTGCGAGACCCGGGCGGTCCTGGGTCACAACCGGTACTCCACCAACACCTCCACCGCCTTCGAACGGGTTCAGCCGTTTTCCGTGCTGGGCCACAACGGCGAGATCAACACCATCCGGGCCCTGCGGGAACAGGCGCCCCTGGTGGGCATCCCGCTCCCCCGCGGCGGCTCCGACTCGCAGGACCTGAACCGCACCCTCGAAGGGCTGATCCACCTGCACGGGATCACGCTCTTCGAGGCCGTGGAGATGCTCTTTCCGCCCATCATCGGGGAGATCAAGCAGATGCCCCCGGCGCTGCAGGACCTGTATATGTACTACCGGCAGGCCTGGGGCCCGTTCGCCCAGGGGCCCGCGGCCATCGCCGCCCGGAGCGGCGACGCCCTGGTGGCCTCGGTGGATGCGCTGGGGCTGCGGCCGTTCTGGCTCCTGGAAACCGAAGAGAGCCTCCTCTTCTCCTCCGAGCCCGGCATCGTCAGCAGCCTCGACCTGGTGCGAGATCCGCACCCGCTGGCGCCGGGCGAGCGGGTGGGCGTTCTGCTGCCGCAAGGCCGCTCGCCCGAGTTGCTGACCTACACGGAGCTGCAAGACCGGGTGCTGCAGCTTTCGCGGCAGCGCTTCCCCGATCCGGTGAACCACAGGCGCTTCATCGCCGTCGGAGGCCCGGCGGAGACCGACCGGGGGCCCTTGCCGGAGGCCACCGGACCAACGGCAACGGAGCCCGGACGCGCCGCTGCAGGCGTGGAGCGGGAACGGCTGATGGCCGCCATGGGGTGGAGCGTCGAGGATCTGGAACAGGTGGCGGCCATGGCGCGGACGGGCGCCGAGCCCATCGGCTCCCTGGGTTACGACGGGCCGCTGGCCTGCCTGGCGGAGACCCGGCAGAACCTCGCGGACTACTTCAAGGAGTCGGTGGCGGTGGTCACCAACCCGGCGCTGGACCGGGAGCGGGAGATCGAGCACTTCTCCACCCGCACCGTGCTGGGCGTGCGCCCGCCCATCCGGATGCGCGGGGAGGACGACGCCCGGAGCCTGGCGGCGACCCGGGTGGAACTGGGCATCCCGGTCCTCCTGGGCGGCGAGCGGGGGGAACCGCTGGTTTCCCGGGCGGTCGGCCGGAGGCTGGCCCGCACCGCCGGCACCTGGCTGCTCGACGACCTGCTGGCTGCGTTCGAAGCCGGCGCCCCCGGCGCAGTGCGGCGCATCGCCGTCTGGTTCAGGCCCACCGAGACGCTGGCGCAGGCGCTCTCCAGGCTTTCTGCGGCGGCGGTGGATGCGGTGCGGACCGGCGCCCAGGTGCTGCTCCTGGACGACGGCGACGCCTTCGCCGGAGACCGGCTCTGGATCGACCCCCACCTCTCCCTCTCGGCGGTGGACCGGGCGCTCCACGCGGCAGACGGGGCGGATGGCCGGCAACGCCTGCGACGCCGGTGCTCGCTGGTGCTGCGCTCCGGCGCCCTCCGCTCCCTCCACGACGTGGCGCTCGCCCTGGGGCTGGGTGCGGACGCGGTCAACCCCTACCTCATGCTGGAGGCGGCGGCCCAAGCCGCCCCCGCGCCGGAGGAAGGGCTGGCCAACCTGCTCGCCGCCCTCCGGAAGGGGATGGAAAAGGTCATCTCCACCCTGGGCATCCACGAGCTGCGGGGGTATGCCCGGTGCTTCAGCCACATCGGGCTCCGGCCGGAGGTGGCCGCGTACTTCGCCGCCGAGGGGTTCGTGGGTTCGGAGCAAGGCGGGCTCTCCCTGGCCCGGCTGAAGGCGGACGCGCACGAGCGGTACCAGGTGGCCGCCGGCCAGTGCAGCGGCAGACTGCCGCGCACGCCCCGCTTCTGGCCCCGCCTGTGGAAGGCCGCGGGGGAGGCGGCGGCTGACAGCAGCAAGTACGCCGACTACCTGGCCCGGCTCCGGAAACAGGAACAGGAGAGCCCGGTCTGCCTGCGCCACCTGCTGGACTTCCGTCCCCACGGCCGCAAGCGCCCCCTGACGGCCGAGGTGGACACCACCGTCGAGGGCTACCGGTACCCGATCACCATCTCGGGCATGTCGTTCGGCTCCCAGGGCGAGACGGCGTTCCGGGCCTACGCGGAGGCGGCCAGGCGGCTGGACATCGTCTGCATGAACGGCGAGGGCGGCGAGATTTCCGACATGGTCGGCCGGTACTGGCGGTGGCGGGGCCAGCAGGTGGCCTCCGGCCGGTTCGGGGTACACGCGGAGATGCTGAACGGCAGCCGCTTCATCGAGATCAAGATCGGCCAGGGCGCCAAGCCCGGCGAGGGCGGCCACCTGCCCGGGGCCAAGGTCTCCGCCAAGGTCGCCCGGGCGCGCAATGCCACCCCGGGGGTCGACCTCATCTCGCCCTCCAACAACCACGACATCTACTCGATCGAGGACCTGGCCCAGCTGGTGGAGGAGCTGCGCACCGTCAATCCGCTGGCGAAAATCGTGGTGAAGATGCCGGTGGTGCCCGGGATCGGTACCATCGCGGTGGGCGTCGCCAAGGCCGGCGCCGACGTGGTGGCGCTCTGCGGCTACGATGGCGGCACCGGCGCGGCCCGTCAGCACGCCCTGCGCCACGCCGGCCTGCCGGTGGAGATCGGGGTGCGGGAGGCGCACCTCGCCCTGGTGGCGTCGGGGATCCGGGACCGGGTGGAGATCTGGGCCGATTCGGGCATGCGGTCGGGCCTCGATGTGGTCAAGATGCTGTTGCTCGGGGCCAACCGGGTGGGGTTCGCCACGCTGGCGATGGTGGCCGTCGGCTGCACCGTCTGCCGGGGCTGCCACCTGGACACGTGCCACGTGGGCATCGCCACGCAGATCGAAAGCCTGGCGGAGGCCCGCGCGAAGGGGCTGAAGTCCTTCGTCCCCCGGCACTACGAGGAGGCCGTGCAGCGGCTGGTGACGCTCTTCACCTGCGTGGGCGAGGAGGTGCGGCAGCTCACGGCCCAGCTGGGGTTCCGCCGCACCCAGGACCTGGTGGGGCGGGCGGAGCTGCTCTGGCAGGCCCGGGGCCTGGGCAGGGTCGACCTGGCCGAGCTGGTGGCGCCCGCGCCGTGGGAGGCGCCCGCGGTCCCGGCCGCCGAGCGGGCGCCCGTGCGGCGGTACGCCCGCAGCGAGCTGACCCGGGAGATCGCGGCGGTGGCCGCGGGCCGCGCCCGGGCAGGGGAGCCCCAGGTGTGCCACCGGCAGGCCGGCGTCACCGCCGGCGACCGGATCATCGGCACCTCCCTGGCCGGAGATGTGGCCCGGGCCCGGGTGCGCCCGGCGGTGGAAGGCGCCCGCCTCCCCGACCTGCCCCCCGACTTCGCTGCGACCATCGAACTGGGAGAGGGCTCCATCGCGGGGAACGGCCTGGCTGCGTTCTCCACCGGCGTCCTCTCCGTCCGGGTGCAGGGCGGCGCGCAGGACGGCGTGGGCAAGGGGATGCTGGGCGGGCGGGTGGTGATTCTCAAGAACCGGAACCAGAGGGGGCAGTGGGTCAACGGTTCGGTGGGCAAGTCCTTCGCCTACGGCGCCCAGCGCGGCCTGTTCGTGGTGCAGGGCGACGCCGACGCCCGCTGCGGCATCCGCCTCTCCGGGGCCGACCTGATCCTCGGCGGCCGGATCCGGGAGCCGCTCCGGGACGACCTGGGCTCCATCGGGACCCGGGCCAACCTGAAGGGGTTCGCCTTCGAGTACATGACGCAGGGACGCGTCGTGGTGCTCGGCGACCCCGGGCCGTGGATCTGCTCCGGCATGACCGGCGGCGTGGTCTACGTACGGCTCCAGCCGGAGCTGGGGCTGGACCGGGAGGCGCTCCGGCGGCGGATCGCGAAGGGCGCCCGCGTGCAGCTCACCCCGGTCGGGGAACAGGGCGAGAAGGACCTGACCGAGCTTCTCTCGGCCTACCACCGCATCCTGCTGGAGGCGCAGCAGCCGGAGGAGGCGGCCGAGGTGATGGGCCTCATGCTGGACTGCGGCCGGCACTTCATCGCCATCCGGCCGGTCACCCGGCAGGTGGATCCCGGCGTGACTACGGAGTAGCAGACCTCGGCGTCCGCACGGACCCGTTTCACCCGCCGGTGTGCGGGTGACAGCATATCCGCCGGACCCGGAGGGGTTCGGCCAAGAAAGAGATCCTGGCGTTCGCCAGGCGTGAAGGAGGGCTGGAGCGATGAACCTGGATGGATGGACCGTGGGGATCGATTCGGCGTGGACCATGGTGGCCGCCTCGTTGGTCTTCTTCATGCAGGCCGGGTTCGCGATGGTGGAGGCCGGGTTCACTCGCTCCAAGAATGCGGTGAACATCGTGCTCAAGAACCTGATGGACTTCGTCGTCGCCTCCATCGCATTCTGGGCGGTGGGCTTCGGGCTGATGTTCGGGGCTGACGCCGGCGGGCTGGTCGGCCTCGGCGGCTTCGGATCCCCCGAATCCCGCTTCCTCCACCTGGGCCTGGCGATTCCGTTCTTCGTCTTCCTCTGGTTCCAGACCACGTTCGCGGGGACCGCGGCAACCATCGTCTCGGGGGCAATGGCGGAGCGCACCAAGTTCTCAGCCTACCTGCTCTTCAGCGCGGCCATCACGCTGCTGGTCTACCCGGTGGGCGGCCACTGGATCTGGGGCGGCGGCTGGCTCGCCCAGCTGGGTTTCGTGGATTTCGCCGGATCCACGGTCGTGCACTCGGTGGGCGCCTGGGCCGCGCTGGCGGGCCTCCTCCTCCTGGGCCCCCGGATCGACCGGTACGACAAACAGGGCAGGCCCCGAAAGATCGTGGGCCACAACCTGGTGCTGGCGGCCCTGGGCGTCTTCATCCTCTGGTTCGGCTGGTTCGGCTTCAACCCGGGCAGCACACTCTCCGCCACCGACCCCAACATCGGGCGGATCGCGGTGACCACCAATCTGGGGGCCGCCGCCGGCGCCCTGGCCGCGCTGCTCAGCGCCTACCTGCGCACCCGCACCTGGGAGGCGGAGGCGGCGCTCAACGGCGCCCTGGCCGGCCTGGTGGGCATCACCGCCGGCTGCGCCTTTGTCTCGCCTGCAGCGTCAATTCTCATCGGCGCCGTCGCCGGAATGCTGTTGGCCCCCGGCACGGCCCTGCTGGAGCGGTTCCGCATCGACGACGCCGTGGGCGCCATCCCCGTGCACGGCTTCGCCGGCCTCTGGGGCACCCTGGCGGTGGGCCTCTTCCACGAGACTCAGGGACTGCTGGTGGGCGGCGGACCGCAGCTGCTGGCCATTCAGGCCCTGGGCGCGGCGGCGGTCTTCGCATACGCCTTTGCCGTCTGCCTGCTGATCTTTGCCACCATCAAGGCCACGGTAGGGCTCCGGGTCTCCCAGGAGGAGGAGCTCTCCGGCCTCGACACCGAGCACGGTGCGCGGGCGTACCCCGACTTCCAGCCGGCTGCGGCGCACGGCTACACGGGCGACGACTGACGGCTCCCCGTCACCGGCGCGTGCGACGACCAACGACCCCCACGGGCTGTGCGGGCGACACGGACGCCTGCCCGAGACCAACGTGCGGCACCGGATGCGGTGCCGCACGTTGGTTCGCGCCTGGGTTCAGAAAATCCGGCTGGATAAACCCAGCCGGATCGTCTACTATGTGGGATGATGGTTTACACGCGGCCTCCCAGTATATTCCTGCAACCCGGGCACTGCGTCTCCCCGGGGCGGCCCCGGAAGGTTCGACGGCAGTGGCGGCAGCGGCACTCGACCAGCTGGATGAGCGCACGCCGCTCCCCGCGGGCCAGGTCCTCGACCGCGAGGGGCGCCTCCCCCATCGCCCGTGCCGGGCAGAGATCCACACAGGTGCCGCAGGCCACGCACGCGGCCGGCTGGTGGGTGAGCGTCCACCCGGCTTCCGCCCCTTCCGCGGCCAGGCTGCCGGTCGGGCAGAACGCGGCGCAGATGCCGCAGCCGGTACATGCGTCCGTCGCGCGGCGGGCCTTCCACGGTCCTGCGGGCATCTCCCCGGCCCGGGTCGCGTCCGGGTCGAGCCGCCGCAGCCAGCGGGCGCGCCGCCGGGGCAGCCGGGCGGGCAGACGCGCGTGGTTGAGCTCCGGTTCGGGGAGCAGCTGGCGGGCCGCCTGGGCCGACTCGGTGCGCCAGAGGCTCAGCAGCTCCCGCCGGGTCAGGCTCGGCGTGGCCGCTTCGGCGCCGCCCTCTGTCGTCAGACGAATCGCGTGATCCGACCCCAGTGCGGCCAGCGCCGCCCGCGCCAGCGCCACCGCCTCCCGGGCCAGCTCCCCGCCAACCTTGCGGAAGCAGGACTCGCAGTCGCCGGCGGCGAGCTCCACCCGGCCATGGCGGAGGGCCATCGCGAGCAGGTGGTCCACCGACAAGTAGCCCAGGCAGGGCAGGCGAAGACCGTCGCCGGCGGCCTTCTCGCATCGCACGGCCGCCGCGGAGAGAACCGCCTCGTCGTCGATGCCCCTGACGGAGACGGCCGCCGTGGGGCAGACGCCGGCGCAGATGCCGCAGCGATCGCAGACGGCGGGGTCCGCCCACACCCTCCCGCCCTCGACCCGCAGCGCAGAGGTCGGGCACGCCTCCGCACAGCGTCGGCAGCTGGAGTGCCGGTGCCGCGCCGCCAGGCAGGCCTGCGCGTCAACCCGGATGGGATCCGGATCCATCAGTTTCAGCAGCCGTTCGAGATCGATCAAGCTGCTCCCCCCTGTCTGTCCTGATCTTACCGCCCTCGTCCCGAGGGGCGGAATAGGGAGCGCGGGGGATTTGCCATGGCCCTCATGGATAGTTCGGTGACCCGTAACCTGACAGCCCGTTTTGTCGTTAGATTATCTGTAAGAGAGCCAAGGGGGTGTCACACATGCGCCGTCCCTGGTTGCGCGCCGCAGCACTCATCCTCAGCACCGCGCTGATCCTCAGCGGCTGTGGCTCCGCGGACAACCCTCCGCCTTCACCGCCGCCGCAGACCGAACCGAAGCCGACGCCGAACCCGACGCCGCCGGAGACACCGGAGACGCCGTCACCTCCGGCCGATGCCCCTGAGGACCCCGCAGAGCCCGAGCCGGATGTCCCCGCTCTTCCCGGCGACACGGAGGCCCTGAGAGAGGCGCTGCGGGTCCAGTCGCCCATTACCTACACCATCGTCCTCGCCCACGACGCCCCCCGCGAGATGGACAAGACCGCCTATCTGGATCAGATGCTGGCGGAGCAGGGCTACCCCGGCAAGAACGAGATCCTACTGGTCCTGTTCCCCGCGGACAACTACAACATCCGCTTTGCGATGGGCTCGCTGGTCTTTGACCGCAGGATCACCCTCCAGCAGATGCTGGAGCTGGTACAGAGCCAGTACCTGACCCGCTCGCGACAGGGCGATCCCGCCGGGGGCCTGGCCGCGCTGATCAACGCCATCAACGAGCGGGCGAAGTAGGTCCTCGTGAACCGTGTCGGGATAATGAAACCCCGGGAAGGCCGATAGCCCTCCCGGGGTGTTTCTGTTCCGGTTTCGTCTCCGGCGCTAGTCGTCGCCGCCGGTCAGGGCCGGCTCGGTCTCCCGCACCACCTGCTCCGGCAGGAGCTTGTTCAGCACCACGCCGACCAGGGCGGCCAGGGCCATGCCGCCCAACTGCAGCCCGCCGGGAAGCGGCAGCGCGGCGCCGCCGATCCCCAAAACCAGCACCACTGCGGCGATGACCAGGTTGCGCCCGTTGGTAAGGTCCACCCGGGCGTCCACCACCTGCCGGATGCCGATGGAGGTGATCATGCCGAACAGGACGATGGAGATACCGCCCATCACCGGCGTCGGGATCGCCTGCAGCAGGGCGCCCAGCTTGCCCACGAACGACAGGGCGATGGCGACAACGGCCGCGATGCGGAGGATACCGGGATCGTAAACACGGGTGACGGCCAGGACGCCCGTGTTCTCCGAGTACGTGGTGTTGGCCGGGCCGCCCAGCAGGCCGGCGAGGGCGGTGGCCAGGCCGTCGCCCATCAGGGTCCGGTGCAGGCCGGGATCACGGATCAGATCCTTGCCGATCACCGCACCGTTGGTGGTGATGTCGCCGATGTGTTCCACCATCGTCACCAGAGCCAGGGGGGCGATCGCCAGAATGGCCGAGAGGCTGAACTTGGGCGCCGTCACCGGCGGGACGGCTACCCAGGAGGCCTGGGCCACGGCCGCCCAGTCCACCAGCCCGAACGCCGCCGAGGCGGCGAACCCCACCAGAAGGCCACAGATGATCGGCAGCAGCTTCAGGAAGCCCCGGGCGTAGACCGACACCAGCACCACCGTCAGGAGCGTGATAAGGGCCACGAGCCAGTGGGAGGAGGCCATGTCCACGGCCACGGGCGCCAGCGTCAGGCCGATGACCATGATCATCGGTCCGGCGACGATGGGCGGGAAGAAGCTGCGGATCCGGTCGACGCCGAACAGGTAGATGAGTCCCGACAGAACCAGGTAGACGAGGCCCGCCGCCACGATGCCACCGGCGGCGTACTCCAACCCCTCCGTCTGCCCGACCAGCTGGATGGCGGCGATGAAGGCGAAGCTGGAGCCCAGGAACACGGGCACCCTGCCCTTCGTCACCAGGTGGAACAGCAAGGTGCCGAGGCCCGCGGTCAGCAGGGCCACGCTGGGGTTGAGCCCCGTCTGGATGGGCACCAGCACCGTGGCCCCGAACATCGCCGCCACGTGCTGCAGGCCCAGCACAAACCGCTTAGTCGGAGAGAGCGTTCCCGTCGAACCCGCCATCGCACATACCCCCTGATCATGATGCTCCTGCGACGCATAAAAAAGGACCTCTTACCGGCGAGGCAAGAAGTCGCGTGGCAGGCACACCCGTGTCAGGGCGCACCGAACCATGTGACCTTGCCAGTCTCACAGGACTGCCTTAAAGGTCGCCGGTATTTAATTCTGAGTCAGTATAACACGACCTGCCGCGGATGACCAGAGTCCTTTTCCTCTTCCGCCGGCAGATTTTTTGGGCCTCCCGGCAGGTATTTCATGCCAGAAGTTAGGATTCTTTCCTGTCGGGAAGGAGGGGTTCTTTGAGATGGTGGAAGGCCGGACCACCGTCCTGATCGCCAACGACAACCACGAGGAACGCCAGCGCCTCATGGACAAGTTCGACGGCATGTCCGAGTTCACCGTGGTGGGCGAGGCGCGCCACGGCCTGGAGGCGGTGGAACTGGTGCGGACCCTGCGCCCGGACCTGCTGATCCTGGACGACGTCCTGCCGCACCTGGACGGCTTGGGCGTACTGGCGGAGCTGGGCCCGGAGGGGCGCCCCCACGTCCTGCTGCTCCTCTCCTGCGCATCAGACCTGCTGGTGCAGCACTACTACGAGAAAGGGGCCAGCTACTGCCTCCTCCGCCCCGTCCAGCCGGATCTGGTCGCGGAGCGCGCACTGCTCGTCTGCGGCCATCCGGCCGCGTCGCAGACCTCATCCGCGGGGCGCACGGTGCCCAGCCCACGCACCATCGCCGAGCTCCTGCGGCGCAGCGGCGTACCGGCCCACCTGCAGGGGTATCGCTTCCTCAAGGACGCCGTCCAGTACGTCCTCAGCACCAACAAGACGACCTGCGGGATGACCAAGGAACTCTACCCGCATATCGCCCGACTGCACGGCACCCAGCCCAACCGGGTGGAACGCTCCATCCGCCACGCGATCGAGGTCGCCTGGGGGCGGGCCGACATCAACGACCTGCAGCGGCTCTTCGGCTCGACGGTGCACCACGTGCGGGGCAAGCCGACCAACGCCGAGTTCGTGGCCATGCTGGCCGATCACCTGCGGGGAGCGGTGGGCTCCTGAGCAGCCCCCGCTCCCCCGGCTGTCTGGGCTCCGATGATCAGCAACCGGCCAGCACCCGGCGCGCCTCCTCCATCCCCCTGGACAGCGCCTCGCGGTTGATGGGGATGTACCGCGCCTTGTCCTCGCCCATAACCTTGGGCAGGACCTCCAGGATCGACTCGACCTTCACGACGGGCACCACCGCCAGCAGCGCGCCCAGGGCGATCATGTTGGCAAAACGCACGTTGCCCAGCTCCACCGCCAGGTCCGTGGCGGGCACCGGCACAACGGTGATGTCCGTCCGCGTCGCCCGCCCCGTGCAGAGGGAGGTGTTGACCACCAGCGTGCCCCCCGGCTGCACCGCCGGCGTGAACTTCTCCAGCGACGGCTGATTCAGGACGATGCAGGCGGTCGGTTCCGATACCATCGGGCAGGCCACCGGCTGGTCGGAGATCACCACCGAGCAGTTGGCCGTGCCGCCGCGCTGCTCCGGTCCGTAGGCGGGCACCCACGAGACGTGCTGTCCCTCCAGGTTCCCTGCGTAGGCGAGCAACTGCCCGGCGGTGAGCACGCCCTGGCCACCGAATCCGGCGATCAGAATCTCATGCGTGTACACCGGCCAGCGCCTCCTTCGTCACATCCTTGAACTCGCCCACGGGGAAGTAGGCGAGCATGTCGTTTAGCACGTAGCGGTTGGCCTCGGCCGGGGTCACCCCCCAGTTGGTCGGGCAGTTGCCCAGGACCTCGACCATCGAGAACCCCAGGCCGTTCACCTGCGCCTCGAACGCCTTCCGGATGTACTGCTTCGTCTTCACGATGTTGGCCACGTCGGCGACGTGCGTTCGGGCCGCGTACGCCGTGCCCGGCATCTGCGCCAGGAGCTCGGCCATGCGGTACGGCCGGCCGCTCTCCTCCTGGCGGCCGTAGGGGGTGGTCGCGGTCACGGCGCCCATCAGGGTGGTCGGCGACATCTGTCCGCCGGTCATGCCGTAGATGGTGTTGTTGTACATGATCGCCGTGATGCGCTCGCCCCGGGCCGCCGCGTGGATGATCTCCGCGGTGCCGATGGCCGCCATGTCGCCGTCGCCCTGGTAGGTGAAGACGAACAGGTTCGGCCGCGCCCGCTTCACGCCGGTGGCCACCGCGGGCGCCCGGCCGTGGGGGGCCTGCACGAAATCGGTCTCGAAGTAGTTGTAGGCGAGGACGGAGCAGCCGACCGAGGCCACGCCCACCGTCCGCTCGCGCAGGCCGAGCTCGTCAAGCAGCTCGGCGATGATCCGGTGCAGGACGCCGTGGCTGCACCCGGGGCAGTAGTGGGTGACCACGGGCGACAGCGACTCGGGCATGCCAGCGATGCACTTCATCAGGCCTCTCCTCCCATCCGTTCCTGAATCTGGCCCAGGATCTCCCGCGGCGTCGGGACCATGCCGCCGAGCCGACCGTAGAAATCCACCCGGGCCCGGCCGAGCACGGCCAGCTTCACGTCCTCCACCATCTGGCCGCTGGACATCTCCACGTCCAGGAACCGGCGCACGCCCCGCTCCGCCAGCCGGGCGAGCCCGTCGCCCGGGAACGGCCACAGGGTGATGGGACGGTACAGCCCCACCCGGAGCCCCTGCTTGCGGGCCGCGTCGACCGCCGCCCGGGCGATGCGGGCCGACGTGCCGTACGCCACCACGACGAGATCCGCATCGTCGCAGCGGTACTCCTCCCACCGCTTCTCCCGCTCCGCCATGGCGCTGAACTTGGCCTGCAGCACGCGGTTGTGGGCTTCGAGGTTCTCCGGGTTCAGCTCCAGGGAGGTGATGATCCGCTTCGGCCGGCCGGCGGCGCCCGTGAGAGCCCAGTCCTTCTCCACCGCGTGGGTCTGTACCGGCGGGAAGGAAACCGGCTCCATCGTCTGGCCCAGGAGCCCGTCGCCCACGATGGCCACGGGGTTGCGGTAGGCGTCGGCCAGGTCGAAGGCCAGGATCGTCAGGTCCACCAGCTCCTGCACGGTGGAGGGGGCCAGTGCGATCATGTGGTAGTCACCGTGTCCGCCGCCCTTGACGATCTGGAAATAGTCGCTCTGGGAGGGCTGGATGTTGCCCAGGCCCGGGCCGCCCCGCATGATGTTGACCACGACGCACGGCAGCTGCGACCCGATCATGTACGAGATGCCCTCCTGCTTCAGGGAGTAGCCCGGCGAGGAGGACGACGTCATCGCCCGCACGCCCGTGGCCGCCGCGCCCAGGAGCATGTTCACCGCGGCCAGCTCGGACTCGGCCTGCAGGAACGTACCGCCGACCTCGGGCATGCGCCGGGCCATGTACGCCGGCAGCTCCGACTGCGGCGTGATCGGGTAACCGAAGAAGAACCGGCAGCCCGCCCGGATCGCGGCCTCGCCCAGGGCTTCGTTGCCCTTCATCATCATGGTCGTGGTGGGTTCCATCGGGCATCCCCTCCTAGGCGATCTTGTAAATGGTGAAGACGACCTCAGGGCAGACCAGCGCGCACGCCCGGCAGCCGGTGCACCGCTCCGGAGCGATGGCCACGGCCGCCCGATAGCCCAGCGCGTTGATCTGGTTCCCCATGGCGAGCACCTCGCGCGGGCAGGCCTCCGTGCAAAGCTCGCATCCCTTGCAGCGATCCTGATTCATCTCGAGCTTGATGCCGCGCAACCCCATAACCCCCTTTTCCCACGTCGTCTCCGCTGACCGCCGGACCGCCTACGCCAGGGCGAAGGGCTCCGCCTCCCAGGGCGGACGCATGCACAGCCGGAGCGGCAACAGCTTCAGCCCAGGCAGCGCGTCCACCAGGTCGGCGCGCACGGCCGTGCAGCACACGGGCAGGTCCAGCAGGCGGGCGGCTTCCTCCACCTGCTTCAGGCCCTCCAGGACGTGCTCGGGGCGGGTCAGCGGACCCAGGTTGGCGTTGTTCACGAGGCCGGTCAGCCGGATCCGGCCGATCTCCTCCAGCCAGCGGGCGTACCGGGCCACCTGCTCCGGCGACCCCGTGTCCGGCCGGTAGGGGTTCACCACCATCAGCGCCTCGTACGTGCCCGGCCCGAGGCGCATGCTGCCCAGGACCCGGGCGCCCTCGCCGCCGCCGATGTCCGCCACCACCGGTCCGTCGTAGGCGGTCATCGCCTGCACGGCCCGCGCCGCGACCACCGGCAGGTCCGAGCGCCACAGGTCGCCGGCCGGACGGACCACCTCGACGCCGGCCGCCGCCAGTTGGTCGGCGACGTCCCGCGACCGGTAGTAAGGCGTGATAAAGTCAAGGTCCAGCAGCATAGGCCGCTTTTGCTCAGCACACAGCGAAAGGGCGAAAAAAACGGCCACTTCGGTCTTGCCAGAACCGAAGTGACCCACCACGAGGGTACGGGCAGCCTTCTCCATCGCTATCCCCCCGGGTTCATCTTAACCGTCGCGGATGGACCGGGGGTATCGGTAGTTGGGTTTAGACACAAAGGGCTATCCTGACAACGCGAAAATTGCGAACGCACCCTAATCCTCGTCATCGTCCGGTGCGGCGGACTCGTCATCGTCGCTCACCGGGTCAAACCGGTCGAGGCCGGGGATCTCCTCCACGGGCAGGCGCAGTTCGATCAGCTCGCCCTGGCGCAGAACCGTCATCGGCACCTGATCGCCGTACCGACGCGCGGAGAGGAGCTTCCGGATCATACCGGTGCTCAGCACCGGCTGCCGGTCGCCGACGGCCATGATCATGTCCATCTCCTGCACGCCGGCACGCCGGCCCGGCCCGTCGGATGCGACGTGCTGGACGACCAGGCCCCGGTCCGTGGGCAGGTTGAGCATCTCCACCCAGATGTCGTCGATGACGTCGACCTCGCCGGAGAAGCCCAGCCAGGGGTGGACGGCGTAGCCATAGTCGATGATCTGGCTGGCCACCCGGGCCGCCACCGAGGCCTGAATGGCGAGGCTCAGGCCGCCCTGCCACGGGATGCCGTTGATGCCCACCACCCGGCCCTCCAGGTCGATGAGGGGGCCGCCGGCGTTGCCGGGGTGGATCGCGGCGCTGGTCAGCAGGAGTCCGTCCACCGGCAGGTTGCCCCGGCCGCGCGCCTTGGGGCGGTAGACCGTGCGGTCGCTGCTGCTGATGATGCCGCTGGCGGCCGTGTGCTCCTGCCCCAGGGCGTAACCCACCGCGGCGACGAAGAGCCCCACCGGCGTCGTGCCGTCCGGCGCGAAGGTGGGCGGATCGTGGGGGAGCCGCTCCTCGACCTGCAGGACCGTCAGGAAGTAGAGCGGATCGACGCCGATGCACTCTGCCCGCCGCCGCTTGCCGTCAGCCGTCTTGATGGTGATCTCGTCCTCTGGGGCGACGATCTGCGCGGTGCTGATGATATGATAATGGTCCAGGATCACCCCGGTACCCAAGGCAACTTGCCCCGTCTTGGGCGTGGCGGCGTAGATGTGCACCACCGCCGGGCGCACCCGGTCGAGCGCCGCAATCAGGGCTGAGGAAAACGGGTCCACGCCCACACCCCCAATCTTTCCAACGTAGCCACTCTAACATGCCATTTTACGTACGTTGTCGCGCGTTCTCAACCCTGGTCGGGCGGCCCGAACGAACCGGCTCGTCCGAAACGTCTCTTCTATGGTGTGGCAGGAAGCGATCCGGTACCGGTGAAATCCTGTAGGATACGTCTGACCTCGGAGGGATCGCCCGAATGATCGAACTCCTCAACGTCTCCAAGAGTTACAGCGGCGGGACGAAGAAGGCGGTGGACAACCTCAGCCTCACGATCCGGCCGGGCGAGGTCTTCGGCTTCCTCGGTCCCAACGGGGCCGGCAAGACGACCACCATCAAGATGATCGTCGGACTGCTCCGCCCCGACAGCGGCACCGTCCGGGTCGGCGGCTACGACGTCGTCAGGCAGCCGCTGGAGGCCAAGCGGCAGCTGGCCTACGTGCCCGACACGCCGGAAGTCTACGACAAGCTGACAGGCCTGGAGTACCTGAACTTCATCGCCGACGTGTACGGCATCAGCCCCCGGGAGCGGCAGGAGCGCATCGCGCAGTTCGCCGACGCCTTCGACCTCACCCACGCGCTCCTGGACCGGGTGGACAGTTACTCCCACGGCATGCAGCAGAAGCTGGTGCTGATTTCGGCGCTGATGCGCGATCCGCCGGTCTGGGTGCTGGACGAGCCCATGGTCGGCCTGGATCCCCGCTCCTCCTATCAACTGAAGGAACTGATGGCCGAGCACGCCCGCCGGAACCGGACGCTCTTCTTCTCCACCCACGTGTTGGAGGTGGCGGAGCGGCTCTGCGACCGGGTGGCGATCATCAACAAGGGGCGCATCATCGCCTGCGGCACGCTGGATGAGCTGCGCAGCGGGCAGACCGGCGAAACGCTGGAATCCATCTTCCTGGAGCTGACGGAGAAATGAGGAACGTCTGGCCGCTCGTGCGGGTGCAGCTCCGCCAGACCTGGCGCGGCAGCCTGGAGCGCATGACGGGTACCCGGTCCCGCCTGGGCCTCCTGCTGATCCCCCTTCTCATCCTGGCCTTTCTTCCGCTGATCCTCCTGTTCGTCGCCATGTACGTGGGCCTGTACTGGGGGCTGGAGCCGTTCGGTCAGGCCCCGTTCGTCCTGACGGTTGCGCTCACGGCCGGTCAGTTGCTCTGCCTGATTTTCGGCGTGCTCTACGTCATCTCCGTGTTCTACTTCAGCCAGGATCTTCGCCTGCTCATCCCTCTGCCCCTGCGGCCGGGGGAGATCGTCCTGGCCAAGCTGGTCTCGATCCTCCTCGGCGAGTACCTCAGCATGGCGCCGGTGGTGATCCCCGGCCTGGCGGTCTACGGCTTCCTGGCCGACGTGGGGCCACTGTACATCCCCTTTGCCGTGCTGATCTACCTCATGCTCCCCGTGTTCCCGCTGGTGCTGTCGGGCCTGTTCAGCCTGCTCCTGATGCGGATCACCGCGCTCCGCCGCAACCGGGACCTCTTCCGGGTCTTCGGCGCCCTGCTGGGCATCGTCCTGGCCATCGCCCTGCAGTTCGCGACCCGCTTCCAGCAGGGGAACCTGCAGGCCGAGGACGTGCAGCGGTTCCTGGAGAACCAGCAGCCGCTCATCCAGGGCGTCTCCCGCTGGATCGTCACCTCCGCCTGGGGCACCCAGGCGCTGCAGGCCGGCAGCCCGGCCCTGGGCATCCCGTACTTCCTCCTGTTCACGGGCGCGGTGGCGGCTTCCCTGGCGCTGTTGGTCGCGGGCGCGGAGCGGTTCTTCTTCGGCGGACTCCTGAGCGGCGGCGAGCGGGCCACGTCGGGACGCGAGATCAGCCGATCGGAGCTGGCCGAGCGGACGGGCCGGGTGCAGTCGCCCCTCCGGGCGCTCTTCCTCCGGGAGGTGCGGCTGCTGAACCGCAACCCCTCGCACCTGATGACCGCCATCTCCACCCCGGTGCTCATCCCCCTCTTCATCGCCATTCCGATGGCGACGGGCAACCTGGTTGTGGAGGGGTTCGACCTGGCCCGGCATGCGGACTCCCCGTGGGTGCCCGCGATCCTGCTGGCCGCCGTCTTCGGCATGAGCTCCACCTCCGTCATCGCCTCGTCGGCCGTCAGCCGGGAGGGGCGGTGGTTCTGGATCAGCCAGTCGCTGCCGGTGGCGCCCCGGGTGCAGATTCACGCCAAGCTGCTGCACAGCCTGCTGTTCAACCTGCTCAACCTGCTGATCGTGGGCGCCGCCGCCCTCTGGCTGGGGCTCGGCACGCCGCGCAACCTGGCCGTCCTGCTGGCCGGCGGCCTTCCGGTGTGCGTGCTCAGCGGGTACAGCGGGCTGCTCATCGACGTCCTGAAGCCCCATCTCACCTGGACCGACCCGCAGCAGGCCATGAAGGGGAACATCAACTCGCTCCTCGGCATGCTGATCCACCTCGGGGTCACCGCCGTCACGGTCGGCGCCGCCATCGTGCTGTACGCAGCCGCCCGCCCGTTCTTCCTGCCCGGCCTCGTGATCGTGCTGGCACTGGAGGCGTGGCTGCTGGGCCAGATCGTGGGTGCGCTGGCCGACGCACGTTACGCGCAATACGAGCTGTAGGGAGATGATCCGATGGGTCGCACGCTGATGGCCATAGGCGCACTGCTGTTGGTTGTGGGCGCTGCGATCGCCCTGTTTGAGCGCTTCCTGCCCGGCATCGGCCGGCTGCCGGGCGACATCATCATCCGGCGCGGCAACTTCACCTTCTATTTCCCGATCGCGACCAGCCTTCTGGCCAGCATCGGCCTCACGCTGCTGTTCTGGCTCTGGCAGCGGTTGGGACGCTGACTTGCCGGTCCCCGGCAGGCCGGCCTGCGATATCAAGCGGATAGGGGGATGGGTCCATGATCTTCATCAGCAATCGCAGCCAACAGTTTTACCAGCTGCTTCGGGAGGCAACCGAGAACGCTGCCGAGGTGGCCGGACTGCTCGGGCGGCTTCTCGAAGAACCCGTCCACGTGGGGAACCTGGCACCCGAGATCAAGCAACTGGAGTCGAAGGGCGACGACCTGACTCACCGGCTCTTCGAGCTGATCCACAAGACGTTCGCGACGCCGCTGGAGCGCACCGATCTGGCGACGCTGGGCGTGGCCATCGACAACGTGGTGGACGCGATGGAGGCGGCCGCCGCCCGGGTCGGCATCTACCGCCTGTCGGCGTCCGATAAGCACCTGCGCGCCTTCGCCCAGATCCTGCGGGCCCAGGCCACCGAACTGGTCGCCGCCATCGACCTGCTGGCGGGAGGCAAGCTGCTGGAGATCCAGGACCGCATCCGGCAGATCAACACCCTGGAGAACCACGGCGACGACGAGCTGCGGCTCGCCCTGTCCGAGCTCTATGATCGCAGCGCGTCCGACCCGGTTCTGTTCATCACGATGAAGGAGATCTACGAGATGCTGGAGCAGGCCACCGACGAGGTCGAGACGGTGGCCAATGTCCTCGAAGGCGTGATCATGAAGCGGGCGTGACCGCCCGCCGTCCGGGAAAGCTCACGGTCCTCGCCAGGCCGCACCGCGGCCTCGGCGAGGACCTCTGTTGCTCAGGCCGGCAGAGCGGGCACCCTTTCAGCCTACCCCCGCAGAGGCATTCCTGCGAGCACCCGCTTCCGCAGGTACGGCGCAGGCCGGTACCGCTCCTCTCCAGTCTCCCGCTGCAGCCCCTCCAGCACCGCCAGGACCTTGTCTGGGCCAAGTTCGTCCGCCCACTCCAGCGGACCCAGCGGGTAGTTGAGCCCCAGCTGCATCGCGGTATCGATCGCCTCAGCGGTGGCTATTCCCTCTTGCAGGGCGAAGGCCGCCTCGTTGATCAGACACGCCAACAGCCTGGCCGCCACCAGCCCCGGGCTGTCGGTCACCACCTCGGTGTCACGGCCCAGCGAGTGGAAGAAACGCACCGCCGTGGCCGTCGCAGCCGGGTCGGTCCGCAGCCCCGGCGCCACCTCCACCAGCTCGCGCCGGCTCACCCGGGGGATGCCCCCGTAGCCCACGACCCGGGCCGGGTTGACCACCTGGGTCGCCAGTTCCGTCGTCGACCGGGTCGAAGCCTCGATCAGGACGACCACCCCAGGGGCGGGCTGCCGGCCCACCAACAGCGCGGGATCCCCCAGGACCACCAGATCGGCGTCGGCGCAGCAGTCCACCATGCGGTAGCCGGCCCGCGCAGCGAGGTCCGCCAGGTCCGCATCGCCCAGCACCGCCACGTTCCGGATCTCAGGCAATCGGGGCGTCGGCGCCAGGGAATGCTGCGCCGGGGCCGGGCCGTCCAGCGCCCGCCCTTCCCGGTACCGGTACCAGCCCTGCCCGGTCTTGCGCCCCAGCCTGCCCGCCTTCACCATGCGCTCCTGGAGGGGGTGCGGACGGAACCGGGGGTCGCCGAAGAACTGCTCGTACACCGACCGGTGCACGGCGAAGTTGATGTCCATACCCACCAGGTCCATCAACTCGAAGGGGCCCATGCGAAAGCCGCATGCCAGGCGCGCGATGCGGTCGATCTGCGCCGCGGTCGCCACCTGATCCCCCAGCAGCCGCAGCGCCTCTCCGGTGAACGGCCGGGCCACCCGGTTGACGATGAACCCCGGGGTGTCCCTGACCCGCACCGGCACCTTGCCCATCGCCTCGGCCAGGGAAACCGTGGCCTGGAGCGCGGCCTCACCGGAGGCGTCGCCGCCGACCACCTCCACCAGCCGCATCGCCGGCACGGGGTTGAAGAAGTGCATGCCCACCACCCGGTCTGCCCGGCCGGCCAGCGCACCGATCTGCGTGACCGAGAGCGAGGAGGTGTTCGTCGCCAGCACCACGTCTTCCCGGCACAGCCGGTCCAGCCGCTCGAACAGCCGACGCTTCAGCTCCAGGTCCTCCGGCGCCGCCTCGATGACGAAGTCCGCGGCGGCAAAATCCCCCAGGCTGGTGGTGGTGGTGATGCGGCCCAGGACCTCAGCGACCTGCGCATCCGGGATCCGCCCCCGCGCCGCCTGCCGCTGCAGATCCGACTCCACCCGCCCGAGAGCCCGGGCAAGGGCCTCAGGATCGACGTCATAAAGCAGCACGTCGAACCCGGACTGCGCCGCGACCTGCGCGATCCCCGCGCCCATCGTACCGGCCCCGACGACGCCTAACCGACGCACCGCTGCTACCTCCCCGTGAACCTGGGCTCCCGCCGCTCCACGAAGGCCCGGATACCCTCCCGGGCATCCTCGGTCGCGGCAGCGATCTCCTGATGGTAGGCCTCCAGCGCCAGCACCTCGTCCAGGGAGCGCTCGAGCCCGCGGTTCAGCTGCCGCTTGATCCACCCCACGGCGCGGGGGCCCCGCGCTAGCCACCCGGCCCACTCGGCCACCGCCGGCTCGAACTGGTCGTCAGGCACCACTCGGTTGCACAGCCCCAGCGACAGGGCCTCCGCCGCGCTGACCCGGTCGCCGAACAGGGCCAGTTCCATCGCTTTGTGGTAGCCCACGAGGCGCGGCAGGAAATAGGACGCGCCGGAGTCGGGCACCAGGCCGATGCGCGCAAAGGCTTGGATGAACGCCGCGCTCTCGGCCATCACGATGAGATCGCAGGCCAGGGCCAGGCTGACGCCTGCGCCGGCGGCCACCCCGTTGACGGCGGCCAGGACCGGCTTCTCGAGGCTGCGGATCTGCGCGATCCAGCGGTTGTAATAGCGGCGCACCAGGTCGCCGATGGGCATGTCCCCGATCGACTGCAGATCCTGGCCGGCGCAGAACGCGCGCCCCTCGCCGGTGATGACCACACACCGCACGGCCGGATCCCGCTCCGCCTGCTGCAGGGCCGCAATCAGCCCCTCGTGCTGGGCTTGGTTGAAGGCGTTGAGCCTCTCCGGTCGGTTCAGGGTGATTCGGAAGACGCCTTCGCCGTCCAGGGCACAGCGCACCGCCGTCTCGCTCACGGGCTTACCTCCCCTTCCACTCGGGCTTCCGCTTCTCGGTGAAGGCCCGCATGCCCTCCTTCTGGTCCTCGGAGGCAAAAGCCATGGCGAACAGCCGGCGCTCGTACGCGAGTCCGCTGCTCAGGCTGCCCTCGAAGGCCTGCAGCACCGCCTCCTTGGCCAGCCGCAGGGCCACGGGCGACTTGGACGCGATCTCGCCGGCCAGCTTCTGCGCCTCGCTGAGGTAGACCTCCACCGGAACCACCCGACTGACCAGACCGGCCGCCAGGGCCTCCTGCGCGGTGAGCATCCGGCCGGTCAGGACCATCTCCATCGCCAGCGACTTCCCGACCGCCCGGGTGAGCCGCTGGGTGCCGCCGGCGCCCGGCAGGACGCCGATGTTGATCTCCGGCTGGCCGAACTTCGCCGTCTCCGAGGCGACGATGATGTCGCAGATCATCGCCAGCTCCAGGCCGCCGCCCAGGCAGTAGCCGCTGACGGCAGCGACGATGGGCTTCTTGATGCGGGCGACTTCATCCCAGAGTTCGATGTAGTCCCGGGTGTACATGTCGATTGCGCCCAGCTCCGCCATCTCCTTGATGTCGGCGCCGGCGGCGAAGGCCTTCTCATTGCCGTGCAGCAGGAGGCACCCGATGCCCGGATCGCGCTCCATCTCCCGGAACGCCTCCACCAGCTCCGTCATCAGGCGGAAGTTGAGGGCGTTGAGCGCCTGGGGGCGGTTCAGCTGCACCCGGCCGACAGCTCCCTCACGAAAGACCAGGATGTTCTCGTACGCCACGGTCCTCTCCTCCTCCATCGTGGGCTTGTGTGGGTTCAAAGTGCCTCTCCAGGAACCGGAGCGCCCCGGGCCGCAGCCTGGCATAGTACGCCTGGAACAGCCTGCGCGCGTCGTGCCCCCGCCAGGTATCGGGCAGGAGCCGGCGCGGCAGCCCCGGGTCGACGAACAGGAACTTCCGGTAGTCGTGGACGAGGCGGATCTGCTCGACGAAGCGCTCCTCGTCGCTGTGCAGCCTCGACGACGCCTCCAGGCGGGGCTCCCAGCGCGCGATGAACCGGTCGTAGCTCGCCTGGATCGCCTCCAGATCCCAGCAGCGGCGCACCAGGTCGGGCGCCGACCAGGGCTCCGCGTACGGCGCGACGAACAGCGTGGCGTAGGGCTCCAGCCCGTAGCGCCGGAGCAGCTCCCGCACCGAGTCCTCGAGTGGGTTGGGCGAGATCCAGGTACCCGGCGACAGGTGGGCGAAGCCCGTCCAGATCAGCTCCCGGCGCAGGTCGTTGCGCCGGTTCCGCAGGGCCTCGGGGACCGAATAGACCAGTACCCGCCAGCGGCCGTCCCAGTCCACGTCCCGGCCGTCGTACACGCGCCGCGACGCCTCGGCAATGCGGCGGCGTCCCGCCGCGGAGAGCGCATAACAGGTCCGGTTTCCGACCTTACGCACCTCCAGCCATCCCTGGCGAGCCATGCGCGAGAGCGCCTGCCGCAGGGCCGCCTCGCTGACGCCGAACGGGCGCACCCAGGCGGCCAGGGTCGACGCCCAGGCCTCGCCTCCGACATGCTGGATGTAGTCGCCCCACAGGTTGAACAGCAGCGACCGGGCCTTCATCCCCCCACCTGCCTCTGAGCCGCGCAACATTCGGCCAGTGCTGACAGATTCGCCGTTTCCGGCCGCTCCCCTTCCTCGTACCCGGCGGCTGCCCCCCGGCGCACGACGGCAGGCTCACCTCAGCCGCATTGAAAAAGGCGCCGACCTGCCATAGAGGTCGGCGCCGTCCGTGCCCGGTCAGGGCGTGATCCGGTAGCGGCAGCACTGGCCGCCGTGGGCGATGCACTCCAGCCGTTCGATGTTCTCGGTCCCCAGAACGGTCTTGAAGAAGGCCAGCTCGTGGTCGCAGGCGTGCGGGTACCGTCGGGAGGCGAGGTGCACGGGGCAGTTGAACTCCTTCAGCACCAGGGCGCCATCCTCGTCCTGCTCGCACTGGGCCAGGTATCCGTTGGCCTGCTGGATCTCGGCGAGCTGCGCCACCCGTCCGGCGAGGGTGTCGGCGTTGACGTCGGCGCCGTAGCGCGCGACCATCTCTTCCCTCCGCCGCTGGAAAAAGGCCTCCACCAGCGCCGGGTCCGTGTCGTGCAGGAAATCCAGCAGCTCCACCGTCAGCGTGCTGTACTTCTTCGGGAACAGGTTGTCGGCCGCCTCGGTGAGCGAGTAGACCCGGGTAGGCCGCCCCATCGGCAACCGCTGCTGCACAGAGGTTACCAGCCCATCCCGCTCCAGAGAGGTCAGGTGGCGTCGGACCGCGACATGGGTGATGTGAAGGCGCTCTCCGAGTTCGCCTACGGTGAGGGGGCCAACAACCCGCAGCAGGTTGATGATCTCGCGGCGCGTGGAGGTCTCGTCCTGGCGGGGCATGAGATCCACTGGCAACTCGTTCCCCTCCTGTTCGCACTCGGCAGTCGTAACTCGCGGACATCCGATTGTAACTCGCCTACATTTTATCATATGAAAGATCAGCCGGATACTTTCTAAAGCCGTTTGTCACCAATTGTATCCGATATGTCTAGGGCACCTATCCGATGTGACGCCGTCACGTAGACCGAGGTGGGAGTCGCGTGAAACGGCACAAGAAGAGGGTGGGCCCCCCACCGTTGTTGGGGTTGATTGGGAGTTCTATAATTGTCGTTGGAGTGATTACACTGGAGGTGAATCCGGGTGTTCATGTGCAAGTACTGCCTGGAGCAGTTCGAGGATGAGCGCCTGGCCTACATCCTGTTCCCGGAGAGCCGGAAGAACCACCCTGCGGCTGACGCCTTCGCCCTGAAGTTCTGCTCCCGGGCCCACCTGGTTGCGTTCCTGCAGCACATCTCCCACCAGCACCAGCCGTACTCGCTGACCAGGGTCGCCGGCAACAGCCGTGAAACGTTCCCCGCGGCGCCGCCGCTGGACCTGCTGCACCAGATGAGCCAGATCGCCTGACCGGTCCCCCGGATGCCGGCGGGGCTGTCCAGGACGCAGAACCCTCTGCGTTCCGGACAGCCCCGATTGTGCACGTAGCGATCAGCTCCGCGCCTTCTCCCGCGCGGTGCGGATGAGCTCGCGGATCCGATCCTTGCCCACCAGCGTGACAAAGCCGCCGATGCGGGGGCCGCTGTCCGATCCCAGCAGCACGCCGTAGAGGATCTGGAAGAACCGCTTCGGCTGCATGCCGTGGGCCCTGGCGATGTCGAACACCCCGGTCTGGATTTCCTCGGCGTCGTCGGTACGCTCGATCAACTGCTCGAACTCCTCGACCAATGCCCACTCGGCCTCGGTCAACTCCGGGGTCCTGCGGGTGGGAAGGATGAAGTCCTCGTAGTAGTGGATGGCCTTCTCCAGCAGCTCCCGCACAAAGGGCTCGTTGGCCCGGATGCGCTCGTGGCCAAAGGAGCGGCCCAGGTACTCGAGCAGCACGTCGGGGTCGGTCTCCGAGATCGCGTTGACCAGGTTGATGATGTCGGAGTAGCGCAGACCGCCAAGATCCGGCCGGTCGCCGTGGTAGTAGATGAACGGGTACTGGGGGTCTTCAGGGCTCATGGTGAGCGTCTCGTCGGTGTACTGGATCACCGTCTCGGGGCTGAGCCGCTTCTGCTGGCGCGGGTTGCGGAACATCAGCAGGTTGAGCGAATCCTGGGTACCCCAGCGGCCCCAGTTTTCCATCGAGATGCCGATCCCCGAAGACTTGGAGATCTTCCGCCCCTCCTCCGTGAGGAAGAGCTCGTAGAACATGGTGTTCGGCGGGTCGCCGCCCAGGAGCCTGACGATGGCCTTGGAGAGCTTGGCCGAGTCGATCAGGTCCTTGCCGTGCATCTCGAAGTTGACGCCAAACACGTACCAGCGCAGGGCCCAATCGGCCTTCCAGAAGAACTTGCCCCGGCCGCCCAGCGCGCTCTGGGTGCCCCGGTAGCCGCACCCGTGCACGTCGCGGAACGAGCCGGTGCAGGAGTACGTCACCGTGACCGCATCCGGGTCATAGGACTCCACCCGGGTGGTATACACCTTCCCGCAGTTTTCGCAGACCGGAAGCCACGGGAACCAGCCTTCCCGGTTCTCCGGCCGCATCGTGGGCAGCACCAGGTCGATGATGCCCTGCATATGGCGGAACATGTGCCGGATGCCCTCGTCGAAGGTGCCGTCGGCGTAGCAGTCGGTCGCGGAACGGAAGGTGGCCTGGATCTCCGTCTTGGCCATCATCTCCAGGAGTTCGGCGTCCATGTGGTGCCCGAAGGACTGGTGGCAGCCGTAGGGATCGGGAATCCGGGTGACCGGCTTGCCCAGGTGCTCCTGCAGCCAGGGCGCGTCGATGTTGGTCGGGATCTTGCGCAGCCCGTCCATGTCGTCCGAGAAGACAATGATCTCCGACTCGCGCCCCATCTCCCGGAGGGCCTTGGCCACGTAGAAGGTACGCACCACCTCGCCGATGGTGCCCATGTGCGGGTGGCCGGACGCACCGAACCCGGTTTCCAGGATGTAGCGCGGTTTATCCGGCCAGCGCTCGATGATGCGTTGTGCTTCCTGGTATGGCCAGAGGTTCGGATAGTTGCTCATCACACTTCTCCTTCCCGCACCGTGGGTCTCTTACCCTGGTGATTATACAGAAACCGGTGAGCCCAGACAAGTTCATGGAAACGGCGCTCCCTGGGGCAGACTAGATGCCAAAGGGGGGCAGAGCATGGAAAAGAACCGGAATCGCCCGGAGGATGCGCTGCAGGGTTCCG
This sequence comes from Symbiobacterium thermophilum IAM 14863, assembly GCF_000009905.1. GTDB lineage: Bacteria > Bacillota > Sulfobacillia > Symbiobacteriales > Symbiobacteriaceae > Symbiobacterium > Symbiobacterium thermophilum. Next base: position 232,533 of record NC_006177.1, on the reverse strand, counting down.
TGCGCTCCGAGACCCAGCGGGTGCTTTCGCAGCTGCGGGAAGGGGAGGCCTGGAGCCACCGGGCGGTGGCGATGGGCTACCTGGCGGGCGGGAACGAAGGGCAGTTCCTGACGGCCGATCAGAGCCTGGGCGATGCGGGGGACACCCAAAGCCCCACGGACATCGACACAGGGAGGTGACGCAATGCGCGGGCTGAGACGTTGGTTGGCGATAGCGCTGGTGGCCGCCTGGGCCTGCCTGCTGCTGGGGGGCACCTCCCTGGCCGCCGGCTCCGAGGCGGAGAAGCAGGCGCCCAAGCTGTCGCCCGGCATGGAGCAGTTGCTGAAGGACATTCGCGCTCTGCGACAGAGCCGGCTGGAGCAGCTGAACGCGGAGATCGATCAGCTGATCGACCAGGCTCACCGGGCGGGGAAGATCACCGACGAGGAGGCTGCCCGGCTCCGGGAATGGCGGGCCGTGCGCCGGATGGGGCTCTCCCCGCACGCCTCGGAGGCCGAGGTGAAGGAGAAGCTGGATGAGGCGGTGAAGAACGGGCGCCTCACCAAGGAACAGGCGAAGCGGATCCTCAAGGAATGGCAGAGGGCCCGGCGCGCCCACCACAAGGCCCGGCCGTAGTGCCCCCGGGCTTCGGGTAGAACCGGCTTCTCCGCCGTCAACGGCAGGGCGACGCATGTTGATGCGCCGCCCTGCATGTACTTCACGCTTGCATGGCCACAGTCGCCGGGGCGGCCTGCGGCGCCGAGCCCCTTGCCCGCGGCGCCAGTGCTACGTCGGCTCCCAGGCGATCCGGCGCGCCTCCCGCAGCCTCCGCTCCACCGCCGGCCAGTTGACCACGTTCCACCACTGCTCGATGTACGCGGCGCGGTCATTCCGATACTTCAGGTAGTAGGCGTGCTCCCAGACGTCGAGGGGCAGGAGGGGAACGACGTCCCACTGGCTCAGATTCTGGTGCTTCTCCGCCGTCAGGATCTCCGTGCGGTTCGCCCGGGGGGCCCAGACCCAGACGGCCCAGCCCCCTCCCTCCACGTTCTCGGCGGCCTTGCTGAACTGCTCCCGGAACCGCCTGAAGTCCCCGAAGTCCTGTCGGATCTGCGCCAGCACCTCGCCGCCGGGCTCACCGCCGGCGCCCGGCGCCATGCTCTCCCAGAAGAGCGTGTGCAGGTAGTGGCCTGCGCCGTTGAAGGCCAGTTCCCGTTCCCAGTGTTTCACGAGGGCCCAGTCGCCCGCGGCGCGCGCCTCGGCGAGGGCCCGCTCCGCCCGGTTGAGCCCCTCCACGTAGCTCCGGTGGTGCCGGTCGTGATGGAGCCGCATCGTCTCCGCGTCGATGTACGGCTCCAGCGCGTCGTACGGGTACGGCAGCGGCGGCAGCCGATGGCCGCCCGGCGGCACCGGGCGCGGCGGGGACAGCTCCCCCGCCGGCGGCACCCCCCGGCCTGCGGCGGCGCGTACGAACTCCGTCAGCGCTTCATACGCGCGCCGCATCAGAGCCGCCGCGTCCGGGCGCCCGCTTGCGGACCGGTCGGCCCGCAGGGCCGCCTGCGCCTCCCGCTCCAGCGCCTCGAACCGCTCCTGCCAGCCGCTCAGGTCGTCTGCCGCTCCGCCCTCCGGCTTCAGGCACGCGATCGCCGTGCGCGCCTGGCGGGCCCAGTCGGCGATGTGCTGGCAGACCAGCGCGTAGGAATCGTAGGGATCGAAGCCGAACACGCCGGGCCTCCCTCCTTCGCCCCACTACTCTATGCAGCGGGGCCGGCGGTCAGCCCGGCGCACGCCTCAGCTCTTCGGGTTGAACGTGACCGCGGTCAGGAAGGCGAAGACGATCGCCGCCGCGATGCCGGTGCTGGTCACCTCGAACATCCCGGTGAGCACGCCCACCAGGCCGTTCTGGTCCAGCTCCTGCAGCGCCCCCTTCACCAGCGCGTTGCCGAAGCTGGCGATGGGGACGGAGGCGCCTGCGCCGGCGAACTCCACCAGCTTGTCGTACAGGCCGAGCCCTCCCAGCACGCCGCCGGCGACCGTCAGGCCGGAGAGCACGTGGCCCGGGCTGAGTTTGGTGTTGTCGAGGATGACCTGGGCGATCAGGCAGATGAGGCCGCCGACGAGAAAGGCCTTCAGGTACATCATGGGGTTACGCCTCCACTGCGACCGCGTGTGCGATGGTGGGGATGCTTTCGCCCTGCTGGAAGCTGGTCGGCGAGAACAGGGAGCCCGTGGAGACCACCAGCAGGCGCCTTAGCCGGCCCCGCGCCATCTCCTTCAGCAGGTGCCCGCAGGTGACGATCGCCGAGCTGGCGCAGCCGCTTCCGCCGCTGTCGACGTTCTGCTTCGTCGTGTCGTAGACCATGACGCCGCAGTCCCGGTAGTTTTCGCCCAGGTACAGGTTCCGCTCCGCCGCCAGGCGCCGGGCCATCTCGTAGCCGAACTTGGCCAGGTCACCGGTGACGATGAGGTCGTAGTCGTCGACGCTCCGGCCGGTGTCCCGCAGGTGCGCCTCGATCGTGTCCACGGCCGCCGGCGCCATCGCCGCCCCCTGGTTGAGCGGATCGGCGACTCCCCAGTCCACCACCTTGCCGGTGGTGCAGTAGGTGATCCGCGGCCCCTCCCCGGCGGAGGCGAGCACGACGGCCCCCGCTCCGGTCACCGTGTGCTGCGCGTAAGGCTTCCGCTGGCTGCCGTACTCGGTCGGGTAACGGTACTGCCGCTCGGCCGAGCCGTAGTGGCTGGAGACCGCGCACAGCACCCGGTCGGCGAAGCCCCCGTCGATCAGCTTGGCGCCCAGGGACAGGGCCTCGGTGAACGTGGAGCAGGCGCCGTACAGCCCGTACAGCGGCACGCCCAGCTCAAGCCCGCTGAAGGCGGTCGTGATCAGCTGGTTGAGCAGGTCCCCGGCCAGGAAGTAATCCACGGCCGGCGGTTTCTGCTGGATACCGGCCCGGCGCAGGGCCAGGTTGCAGGCGTCGATCATCATCTGCCGTTCGGCCTTCTCAAAGGAGTCCTGGCCGACGGTCAGGTCGGGATACGTCAGGTCGAACTCGTGTCCCAGCGGCCCCTGGGCCTCCACCGGCCCGGCCACCGCGGCCGCCCCCACGATCACGGGCGGCTGCTCCAGACGAACCGTCTGCGCCCCGATGTGCTTCCTCGCCACCGCAATCCCTCACCGCACCAGCCGGGCGATGCCCGTGATGATGCCCACCGCAAAGGCCGTGACCACCCCGTAGACGATGACGGCGCCGGCCAGCTGGAACATGCGGCCGCCGATGCCGAAAACCAGGCCCTCCCGCTTGAACTCCAGCGCCGTGGCCGTCATCGCGTTGGCGAAGCCGGTGACCGGCACCGCCAGGCCGGCGCCCGCGTGCCGGGCCAGCTTGTCGAAGTAGCCGAGGCCCGTAAGCAACGACGACAGGAAGATGAGCGTGGCCACCGTCGGATCGGCCGCCTGTTTGTGCGAGATGCGCAGGACCCGCTCCCAGAAGTCCGTGATGCCCTCCCCCAGCGCGCAGACCAGCCCCCCGGAGACGAAGGCCATCACGGCGTTGCGCAGACGGGGCGGGCTCGGCTCCGCCCGGGCAACCATCCGCCGGTACAGGGACTGCTGCGTCTCCTGCGAGGCTCCCTCTCGGATCGTCACGCTCGGACACCTCCGGAGAGCTAGTCTGCGCCTGCGCCCCGGCGGGTATGCGAAAAGGCAGGCGCCAGGCGCCTGCCTTTCCGTCGGGCCATCCCCGCAAGGCCAGTTGGGTCACCGGCCGCCGGGGATGACGACCACTGCGTGAACCAGGGCCATCACCCCCCTCCCGTCAGGTGAACTGCGCGCCGGCCGGCCGCAACGTCAGCGTACCCCGCAGGGCGGGCGGAATCAGCCCCGTGAACAGTTGGAACCGTTCTTTCCGGAGAGGATCTTGCGGATCGAGTCGTAGCTCAGATGGAACTCCCGCATGAGCTCCTCGATGCTCGCCCCCTCCCGCCGCCGCTGCCGGATCTGCTCGTTGCGCAGGGCCAGCTGCGCCCGTGCCCCCGTGCGGGTGCCCCACGGCAGCCGCTCCTGCGGGCGGGGGATATAGAGCTGCTCGCCGGCTGCATAGCGCTGGACCTCGGCCAGCAACTCGGCGGGCAGGACATCTGCGGCGTTCAGGTAACGTGCCAAGCGGAACCAGGCCTCCTCCGTCTTGATCAACAAGACAAAAACCGCAGGGCAACGCCCCGCGGTCGGGCCTGGTTACGTCTCTCAGGCAGACCGTGCGGGGACGTGCCGGAAAAACCGCGCGGCGACCGCGCAGAAAGTCAGCATGGCGATCATCGCCACCAGCAGAATGACGATCGACATTCCGGCACCTCCTCTCGCACGTTTTGCTCGGGTTCATCATAGCCGGGATGACAGACTCCTGTCAATAGCCTGACGCCGCGGGTTCTCCCCGCCTATCCCAGCCGGCCTCGCCCGACCAGCAGGTAGACGCCGATGCCCACCAGGGCGAGCGGCAGCACGATCCGCACCAGCGACCCGAGCAGGATCAGGGCGGTCATCCCGAGGCAGGCCAGCGCCACCACCCGGGCCCACCGCTGTACGCCTCCGGTCTCCCGCCAGACGAGCCCGAAGGTCACCGCCAGCCCGAAGAAGAAGAGCCAGCCCGTGTTGACCCAGGGCAGGATCCCGTCCACCAAGGCCACCCCGGCGAGGGTCAGCATCACGCCGGCGGGGATGATGGCCCACCACTGGCTCCGGTTGCCAGAGTACACGGCGGCGAAGATCAACCCGGGAATCGCCAGCGCCAACGGCCCCGACAGGGCCCGCAGCGGCCACACGACGATGCGGAGGTTCCCCAGGAGCAGGAGCAGCCCGAACGCTATCAGCGTGAGACCCCAGAAGACACTCCGGTTCACCTGTCCTGACTGCATCTTCCCACGCCCTTTCTGCGCAGCATCTGCTGGTATGACGTCGGATGGGCCCCGCGCCCCTTCAACGCGACTGCCCCCTTTACACCTGCACAAGCCGCCGCTATACTGATGAAGTAGATTCTGGAGTATACAAGGGGAGTAGCCGACCTGCACCTGCAGGTGGAGCAGTCGGTCAGTGCGGGCAGGACGCCCCCGGCTGTTCCGGCCGCCAGCATGGACTGGGGCATGGCAAGACCTTGTTCCACAGCGGAACAGGGATCTTGTCGTGCCCCTTATGTATTTCCCCGGCGGCATGACAGGCTGCTGCCCCGGTAAGGTTATGCGCTAGGCAAAGGAGAGAGATCGCGTTGCACAATCTGGAACTCACGGCCTTCTTTCTGTTCGTGATCTTCGCCACCTGGCTCGACCTGTTCGTCCTGCACAAGGACGACCACGACATCGGGCTGAAGGAAGCGACGGTGACCTCACTGGCCTGGATCCTGCTGGCCGTGCTCTTCAGCGGTTATGTGTACTACCGGTACGGCACCGAAATGTGGATGCAGTATATTACGGCCTACACCATGGAGAAGGCGCTCAGCGTCGACAACCTGTTCGTCATCGCCACGATCTTCGGTTTCTTCGGCATCCGCGGCGGCCTTCAGCACCGGGCCCTGGCCTGGGGCGTGATCGGCGCCGTCGCGATGCGCAGCCTGCTGATCTTCCTGGGCGTGGAGGCGGTGGAGCGATTCTCCTGGCTGCTGCCGGTCTTCGGCGTCTTCCTCGTGGTCACCGGCTTCAAGATGCTCCGGGAGAACGACGAGGAGAAGGCATCGCTGGAAGACAACAAGGTCTACAGGCTGCTGTCCAGGGTGCTGCCCGTCTATCCCGGCTACGACGGCCACGCCGTCATCACCCGCAGGAACGGCCGCTGGGAGCTCACGCTGCTGGGCATGGCCATCGTCATGGTCGAGGCGACCGACCTGCTCTTCGCCGTCGACTCGATCCCGGCCGTCATGGCCATCAGCCAGGACTTCTTCATCGTACTGACGTCCAACATCTTCGCCATCCTGGGCCTCCGGGCGCTCTACTTCCTGCTCGCCGGCATCCTGGGCAAGTTCCGTTACCTCAGCCTGGGGCTGGCCTTCGTCCTGCTGTTCATCGGCGGCAAGATGCTCGTCCTCCCGTTCGGCATCCACGTCGAGACCTGGATCTCGCTCTCCGTCGTCCTCGGCACCATCACCATCGCCATCCTGGCCTCGCTGCTCATTCCGGAGAAGACTCGTCCCGAGAGCGCAGACTAGGGGAGACGTCCCCGTCACGGCGAGAGGGCCGGGAACCCGCCTGCAGACTGGGCGGGTTCCCGGCCCTTCCTCGTAGGGGACGTGCTCAGTTGTCGAAATACATCTCGAACTCCACCGGATGGGGATGCGTCTCCAGATTCCGGATCTCGTCTTCCTTCAAGGCGATGAAGGTCTCGATCAGGTCCTCCGAGAAGACGTCGCCCTCCAGCAGGAACTCGTGATCGGCCTTCAGCGCCTCCACCGCCTGGCGCAGCGAAGAAGGCACGTGCTTCAGCTGCACCGCGGCCGACCCGGCGTGGTGGTAGATGTCGATATCCACGGGACCGAAGCCCGCCGCCGTCGGGTCGATCCGCCGGCGGATGCCGTCGAGGCCGGCCATGAGCTGGGCGGCCAGGGCCAGGTACGGGTTGGCCGTGGGATCCGGCGTGCGGAACTCGATCCGGGTGGTCTTGGGCGACAGGCTGACCGGAATGCGGATCGCGGCCGACCGGTTGGCCCGGGAGAAGGCCAGGTTGGTGGGGGCCTCGTAGCCCGGAACCAGCCGCTTGTAGGAGTTGGTGGTCGGGTTGGTGATGGCCAGCAGCGCGTCCGCGTGGGTCAGCAGCCCGCCGATATACCAGAGGGCGATCTGGCTCAGATTGGCGTAACCGTTGGGATCGTAGAACAGGTTCACGCCGTCCTTGGCCAGCGACTGGTTGCAGTGCATCCCGTTGCCGGAGTTGCGGTAGAGCGGCTTGGGCATGAAGGTGGCCGTCTTGCCGTGCGCCCTGGCGACGTTCTTCACCGCGTACTTGTACAGCATCGCCTTGTCGGCCGTGTCCGTCAGCGTGGAGAAGCGGAAGTTGATCTCGTTTTGCCCGGCCGACGCCACCTCGTGGTGGTGCCGCTCCACCACCAGACCCAGCGCCTGCATCTGCCGGGTCATGGCGGTTCGCAGGTCGGTCTGTTCGTCGATGGGCAGGGCCCGCAGGTACCCCTGCTGGTGCTTCACCTTGTACCCGCCGTTGGGAACCCGGCCTGAGTTCCAGTGCGCCTCCGCGGAGTCCACGTAGTAGAAGGAGGCGTCCGGGCCGGTCTGGAACCGGACGTTGTCGAACACGAAGAACTCGATCTCGACGCCCCAGTAGGAGGTGTCGGCGATGCCGGTCTGCCGGAGGTACTCCTCGGCCCTGCGGGCGACTCCGCGGGGATCGCGGCCGTACTCCCTGAGCCCGGGCTCCAGCACGTCCGCCATCAGGGAAAGCGCCGGCCCCTCGACGAAGGGATCGCAGACCACCGTCGCCGGGTCAGGCCGCAGGATCATGTCGGACTCGGCGATCCCGCGGAAGCCCCGGATCGACGAACCGTCGAAGAAGAAACCCTGGCTCAGTTGCTCGGCATCCACGACCTCCACCGGCACGGTGAGGTGGTGCAGCATCCCGAGCACGTCCACAAACTTCAGATCCAGCAGCCGAATGTCCTTTTCGGCAATCATCTCCAGCACGCGATCGACCTTCGCCATTCTCTCGTCTCCCCTTCGCATCAAGGTTGCGCATCCTGTCCGGGAACCCAACCTGATGGCGACCGGTCGTCCGCCTCTGGAGTTTTTCTGACCTGTGCCGGCCTATCCGGCCCGCAGCGGCCCAACCGCCCGGGTGGGAAGCCGTCCGACTGTCCGACTCCGCAAGCGGGCGGCCTTCTGCGCCTCAGCGACGACCCGTCGCCCGCCTGGCCGGAGTGGGATGGGATCCGCCTCCGTGTAGAGGCGGTGGCGCCCTTTGTTCCGGCGCCCCTTGTTGCGGGCGGGTGGCACGTACACCCGCTGCTCCCAGCTCCGCAGTGTCGAGGCTGCCGGCACGGCAACCGAGATCCTGCCGCCGGTGCGACCGGGAGCGCTCCGCACAACCCTGTCTCTCACAGCTTCCACCCCTCCCTTCTGGGCGGCGTCCGCCTCCTTGGCGCCACCTTTTTTCTTCCAAGAATAGTCGCGATCCCGGGTTGCGTCAACAACGGACTTGCCCCGCTGGCATGCGCCGTGGGAATCGAACCGATGCTCACCGCAACGGTCCACTCACTCGACCGTGACGCTCTTGGCCAGGTTGCGCGGCTTGTCGACGTCGGTTCCCCTGGCGGTGGCGGCGTAGTACGCCAGGAGCTGCATGGGGATCACCGCCAGCGCGGGGGTGAGGAGGCGGTGGGTGCGGGGCAGGTAGAAGATCCGGTCGCAGTGGCGGGCCGTCTCCTCATCCCCCTCCTGCGCCAGCCCCAGGACGAACGCCCCCCGCGCCCGGGTCTCCTGGATGTTGGAGATCGTCTTCTCCGCCAGGTCCGGCTGCGTGTTGAGCGCCACCACCGGCACCCCGTCGGTGATGAGGGCCAGCGGACCGTGCTTCAGTTCACCGGCCGCGTAGGCCTCGGCGTGGATATAGCTGATCTCCTTCAGTTTGAGCTGCGCCTCCAGCGCCACCGCGTAGTCCAGGTTCCGTCCGATGAAGAACACGTCGTCGTGCCCGGCCAGCGCCTCCGCGGCCTCCTTGACCGCGGCCTCCAGGGACAGCGTCTGCCCCGCCTGGTCGGGCAGGTGCTGCAGACCGCTCACCAGGGCGGACGCCTCCGCCGGGTCGATGCGTCCGTTCTGCTGCCCGAGCCAGATGGCCAGGAGGGTGAGCGCCACCACCTGCGTACTGTACGCCTTGGTGGAGGCCACGGCGATCTCGGGCCCCGCCCAGGTGTACAGCACCCAGTCGGCCTCCCGGGCCACCGTGGAGCCCACCACGTTGGTCACCGCCAGGACCCGCGCCCCGCGGCTGCGGGCCTCCCGGAGCGCCGCGAGCGTGTCGGCGGTTTCCCCCGACTGCGAAACGGCCACGAAGAGCGTGTGCTCGTCGACCAGGGGTTCCCGGTACCGATACTCCGAAGCCAGGTCCCACTCCACGGGGATGCCCGCCAGCCGCTCAATCAGGTACCTGCCCACCAGCCCCGCGTGGGCGGCGGTGCCGCAGGCGACCATCGCCACCTTGCGGAGGGCCCGCACCTCGGCCGCGCTCAGCCCCACCTCGGACAGCGTGACCAGGCCCGTCGCGGCGTCCAGGCGGCCGGTGAGCGTGTCCCGCAGGGCGCGGGGCTGCTCGTGAATCTCCTTCAGCATGAAGTGGGCGTAGCCGCCCCGCTCCGCCTGGCCGGGCTCCCAGTCCACGCGCATCACCTGCGGCTGCACCGGCTCCCCCGCCACCGTCGTCAGCGTTACGCCCTCCGGGGTGAGCTCGGCCAGCCAGCCCTCCTCCATCACGATGACCTGCCGGGTATACGGCAGGAGCGCCGGAATGTCCGAGGCCAGCAGCAACTCCCCCTCGCCGAGGCCGATCACCAGGGGCGAAGCGGCCCGCACGGCCACGATCTTGTCCGGCTCCTGCTGGCAGACCACTGCGATCGCGTACGCCCCGCGCAGCCGGGGGACCGCGCGGCGGACCGCACGGACCAGGTCGCCGTCATAGCAGGACGCGATCAGGTGGGGAATGACCTCCGTGTCGGTCTCGGAGCGGAAGACGCAGCCCTGACGCTCCAGTTCCGCCCGCAGCTCGGCGTAGTTCTCGATGATGCCGTTGTGCACGACGGCGAACCGGCCCGACGTGTCGGTGTGGGGGTGCGCGTTGCGATCGGACGGCCGGCCGTGCGTGGCCCACCGCGTGTGCCCGATGCCGACGCGGCACCCCGACGGCAGGTTACCCAGGACCGTCTGCAGATCGCTCAGCCGTCCCTTCCGCTTCTCGACCCAGGTCCGCCCGCCGGCGACCAGGGCCACGCCGGCGGAGTCGTAGCCGCGATACTCCAGCCGTTGCAATCCGTCCATCAGCACGGGCAGCGCCTCCCGCCGCCCGATATAGCCAACGATGCCGCACATGCAGATGATCCTCCTCGCTTTCACAAAAAGGGCCGTGTCCACCCAGCCCGCGCGGTTCCACCGCCGCAGGTTACCGTGGACACGGCCAAAAGGCACAATAGGATGCCCGGGACGACCACTGCCCGTCCCTCGGCCTCACCTGGCCCCTTTGTCTCCGGGATCGCTCCCGGCCTTTGTAGAGCCGCTTACGGTCGTGAGCAACCGGGGGTCACCCGCCGAATCCTCCGAGATCCCCCACCTCGTCAACTTGCGGCCCCGCCGGCCGCAAGTCCTGGCGCTTGCGGATCCTGAACGTCCATGTGCACTTTTGCCGTCCGGTACCTGCGAGTCCCCTTTCTCCCCCCTTTCGTTTCCTCCAACAATGTACGGAGCAAGAAGGAAAACCGTCAAGAAAAAAAGGGTGGCGAGAGCCCGGTGCGCGCCGGGCTACCCGCCGCTGTACTCGATCACCGGCTCCACCCGGAACGCCTGCCATGCGGCGACGTCCGCCCGGGTGAGCGGGGACGACCAGGTGAAGCCGTCCAGGACGGCCGGCTTTCCGTCGGCCCACAACTGCACCGCCTCGACGCCGGGGATCTCCGTGAGGGTGTAGACCAGGGTCGCCACGACGGCGTTCACCGCTGTCTCCCCCCGCACGCCCTCCACCGTCGCGGACAGGTCTACCACCGCGACGCCGTCCACGAGGTTGAAGCCCCGCGCCGTGGTTCCCGGAGGGAACTCACTGAACAGCCCGAGCTCCTCCGGGGGACGGAGCAGCTGCTCCACGCTGACCTTGATCGGAGTAACGGAGAAAGGCACCAGGATCTGTACCGGCTGCAGGGCCTCCATGTGGGCGTCGAAGTCCACGTAATACACCGTGACCCGCATCGTCTCCGCCGCACCGACCGAGCGGTCGATGGCCGACCGGCTGGTGGCCGGAGCGTACACCGGCTCCCCCGCTGATCCAGGCTCCGGCGCCGGCCCCGGTCCGACGCCCGCGTCAGGCCCCGCGGCCGCTGCGTCGGCGGCGTCCGCTTCGGCCGCCTGGTCAGCGGCCGCGTCCGCAACCTGCTCCCCGCCCGCTTCGGCGGCCTGCTCCTCATCCACCTCGACAAGCCGGTCCCCACCTGCTTGGGCAGCCCTGTCTGCGGCCCCCTCTGCGGCCTGGCCGACGGCGGGCTCAGGCTCCGCCTCCGCCTGCAGCTGCACACCGTCCGTGGCGGTCGGCATGTCCGCCCCCTTCGTGGCCCAGATGCCCGCCGCCAGCACCACCAGGACCAGCACCAGCACGGGGGTGAGGGGGCTGGCGAGCGCCTCCCGCAGCGCCCTGCCTTCCCGCGCGCGGGAACGGGCGCTCCGCCTCGCACGGGCGCCCGCCGACCCACGGCCTGACGGCCCCTTCTTCTTACTGGAGCTCAGTGCGGATCACCTCCGCGATGGACGCGGCCAGCCGCTGGATGTGCGCCATATCCGTGCCTTCCAGCATCACCCGGATCAGCGGTTCGGTGCCCGAGGCCCGCACGAGCACCCGCCCCTGACCGGCCATCTCCGCCTCGGCCCGGGCAATGGCGGCCTGGATGGCCTGGTTCTGCTCCCAGCCCTCCTTGCGCCCCACGCGCACGTTCTCGAGCCACTGGGGAAGCCGCTGCATGCGGCCGGCCAGGGTGGACAGCGGCTGCTTCTCCCGGGCGACGATGGAGAGCAGCTGAACCGCGGTCAGAATCCCGTCACCCGTGGTGGAGAGTGCGCCGAAGATGACATGGCCGGACTGCTCGCCGCCCAGGCCATGGCCGCCCTTCAGCATCTCCTCCAGCACGTACCGGTCGCCGACCTTCGTCCGCACCAGCCGGATCCCGTGCCGGCGCATCAGCATCTCCAGCCCCATGTTGGACATGACGGTGGTCACGAGGGTGTCATTGGGCAGCTGGCCCCGCGCTTTCAGGTCGAGGGCACAGATCGCCATGATCTGATCGCCGTCCACCAGTTCGCCCCGCTCGTCGACGGCGATGCAGCGGTCCGCGTCGCCGTCGTGCGCGATGCCCGCGTCCGCGCCGTGGGCCCGCACGGCCTCCTGCAGGGCCTCCGGGTGCGTGGAGCCACAGCCGGCGTTGATGTTGAGGCCGTCAGGCGCGGTGTTGAGTGCGATCACCTCCGCGCCCAGTCGACGGAGCACCTCGGGGGACAGTCGGTAGGCCGCGCCGTGGCCGCAGTCCACAACCACCCTGAGGCCGCTGAGCGGGCTCCCCGTGGAGACCAGGTGTTCCACATAGGCCTCCACCGCCTCCGGGCTCTGGCGGATGCTCCCCAGCTCGGCCCCGGTGGGGCGCGGCATGGTGTCGGGCCTGGCCTTGACCAGCGCCTCCAGCTGGTCCTCCACCTCGTCCGGAAGTTTGTAGCCGTCGCCGGAGAAGAACTTGATGCCGTTGTCCGGAGCCGGGTTGTGAGAGGCCGAGATCATCACGCCGAAATCCGCCTTCAGGTGGGTGGTGACGTAGGCGACGCCCGGCGTGGTGATCACCCCGAGGTCGACGACGTCGCCGCCGGCGGAGCAGATCCCGGCGGAGAGCGCCGCCGCCAGCATGGGGCCGGAGCGGCGGGTGTCGCGGCCGATCACCCCCACGACGCGGCCGCCGGACCGCTCGCGCGCCAGCGTCGCCGCCGCCCGCCCCAGGGCAAAGGCGAGTTCGGGGGAGAGGTCCTCCGTGTTGGCCACGCCACGCACACCGTCAGTTCCAAACATCCTCGGCATAGGGAAACCCCTTTCTACTCGATTTCAGCGGGGGAAATGGTGACCTCGATGACCGCCGGATCGATGGCCGTCTCGACGATCTCGGGCGGGTAGATCACCTTCACCGGCAACCGGTGCGTGCCGGGGCCCAGCCCGGCCACGTCCACGTAGGCGATCACCGCGCTGGCGTCCAGGGGATGCACCAGCGTGTAGCGGCCCGTGAGCCGCACCTCGACGGTGCCCTGGCTCAGGGTCACCTCCAACCCCTCGGGGGCGTTCTGCACCGCGATGGGCACCGCGCCGAACAGCTTCTCCGCGCTGACCTCGCGAATCGACACCGCAACCTCGACGGAGGTCTGCGCCAGGCTCGTGCCCGCCGGGGCCACCAGCCGGGCCACCGTGGTGAAGCTCTGGGTCTGGCCCGAAAGGTCCACCGGCTCGGTCTGGACCGCAGACACCTGCGGCAGGCTGCCGTCCAGGGTCGCGGACCGGATGGTGACCTCAGCCGGGCTCACGCTCACCCCGGCCAGCTCAAACCCGGGCGGCAGCTCCCCGACGGTCTGGGGCGACACCGCCACCCGCTTGCCGGGCGGCAGCTCCTCCCACGTGATCTCCACCTCGGCGTAGTGCTCGGCCAGCTTCTCCACCGGCTGCATCACCGCGTCTACGAGCCGGACCGCCTTCTGGAGGCGCGTCCGGGTCTCCGTCAGCCTGCCGTCCTGAAGGGGCGGCTCCAGATCCGCCCCCTGGAGCGCAACCACCGCGCTGCGCACCAGGCCAAGGTAGTCCGCCCGGCCGGACACGAAGATCGTGCCGTTCACCGGAACGGCGGTGTAGCGGAACTCCCGGTCGCCCACGGCCACGATCCCCGACTCGGGCGTAACCGCCACCGGCACGGTCAGGGTACGGTTCTCCACCAGCGTGACGGTCACGGTCGCAGGGTTGGCCCGGTACTCCACCTGACCCTCGTAGCGGGGAGGTCCCGACACCTGGACCCGGACCTCCTGTGCCCGGCCCGCCTGCTGCACGGTCCTGTAGTCCACCCATGCCCGGAGGTCGTCGGCCTTCAGCGACGAGACCAGCAGGTTGGGGCCGGTGACCCGCACCTCCACCTCGGTCTCCAGGTCCCGGCGGCCCTCATAGATCTCATACTCCGGATGGGAGATCACTTCGAGCGGAACGTCGAAGGTCACCGACGTCACCTTGTTGTAGTCCTGCACCACCATGGCCCAGAGCAGGACGGCCACGGCGAGCGAGAGCAGCTTCAGCCAGAAGTCGTGCCGCAGAAGGGCAAGCAGCCGCCGGATCATGACGAAGCCCCCCAGTTAAAGAGGCCCCGCACCGGTCCAGGCCGCCTGTTGCCCTCCGTCAGCTTCAGCAGCAGCTCCCGCAGGGACTTCTCGTCCAGGTTCCGGGTGAGCTGACGCTGCACCGCCACCGAGATCACGCCCGTCTCTTCCGACACCACCACCACGACGCAGTCGCTCTGTTCGGTGATCCCGACCGCAGCCCGGTGGCGGGTGCCCAGCTCGTGCGGCAGGACGGTGGCCTCGGCCAGCGGCAGCCAGCAGGCAGCGGCCGCGACGCGGTTCTGCCGGATGACGGCGGCGCCGTCGTGCAGCGGGGTCTTCTCCACGAAGATGTTGACCAGCAGCTCCGCCGAGACCAGCGCATCGAGCTTGATGCCGGAGTCGATGAACTCGTTGAGGCCAGTCTCCCGCTCAATGACGATCAGGGCGCCCGTTTTGGTGCGCCCGAGAATCTCGGCGGCGCGCACGACCTGGTCGATCATGCGCACCCGCTCCTCGTCGCCGAACTCATCCACCCGGAAGCTCGTCTTGATCAGCCGGCCCCGGCCGAGGTGCTCCAGGGCCCGGCGGAGCTCCGGTTGAAAGATGATGGGCAAGGCAACGGACGCGGCGATGAACACGTTCTCCAGGATGAACTGAATGGTATAAAAGCGCAGGGCCTCGGCCACCTGGAGCGCGACCACCAGGATGATGACGCCGTTGATCAGGGGCACCGCCCGGGTGCCGCGTATCAGGGAGAATAACTTATAAAAAAGATACGCGACCAGGCTGATGTCCAGCACGGTGCGGAAGACGTCCCACAGCGACCGCACACCCAGGCCGGCCAGGAAGTTGACGACACTGGTCAGGTCTACAGGAGCCACCCCCTCGCGGGAACCCCTGCATCTTCCTCTATGATAGCATGCGTCGATCGATCTCACTATTGGACGAACAGGTGCTCAGAAAAGTTCGGGCGGCGCCCCGACGGGGACGCCGCCCTGTTCCGCGTCACTACTCCTCGGCCGTGTCGTCCTCGCTGGCCGAGGTGTAATAGGCCAGGCTCTGCAGTTCGATGGTCAGATCGATGTTCTGCACGAACACGCCGTCCACGTTCAGCTTCGCGGGCGCAAAGTTCAGGATGGCCTCGACGCCGCCCGCCTTCAGCAGCTCGGCCGTCTGCTGGGCCGAGGACGCCGGCACCGTGATGATGCCGATCTTCACGCCCTGCTGCCGGCAGGTCTCGACCATCTCGGACACGTGCTGCACCCGGACGCCCAGGATCTCCTGCCCGACCTTCTCGGGATCCACATCGAAGATCGCTGCGATGACGATATCCTTGTGTTGGGTGAGCGAGTACCGGGCGAGGGCGTAGCCCAGGTGGCCGAAGCCGACCAGCGCGGCCTTGACACCGCGGTGAAGGCCCAGGATGCGTGCGATCCGGCGGCTGAGCATGGCGGTGTCATAGCCCACCCCGCGGGTCCCGAAGGCGCCGAAGTAGGCGAGGTCCTTCCGGATCTGTTCCGGGGAGAGCCCGGTCTTTTCGGCCAGCTCTGCCGACGAGACGATGGGAACATCAGCGGCGGCCAGATCGCTGACGACCCGCAGGTACACGGGCAATCGCCGGATGGCAGCATCAGGAATGTTGGTCCGTCGCATGCACCAGCCCCCTGATTCGCAAGTATGGCAACCGGAGGGTCAGAACTTCCGGTTGATGACAAACTCAGCGAGGGTCTTGAGGGCCGGCCGGGTCGCCAGCGTCGGCACATGGTCCAGGGCCCGCACGGCCTTCTCGATGTGCTCCCGCGCCTTCCCGCGGGCGTAGTCGAAGGAGCCGGACTCCGTCAGGATCTCCTTGACGCGCGCGACCGCGGTATCATCGATCGACCGGCTCAGGATCAGCTCCCGCAGCTCGGCCCGGCGCGGGGCATGCGCCAGGCCGTGAATCACCGGCAACGTCAGGATGCCGATCTTGAGGTCGCCGCAGACCGGCTTGCCCACCGTCTCCTCGTCCCCGAAGAAGTCAAGGAGGTCGTCGGCGATCTGAAAGCTGAGCCCGACGCCCATGCCGTAATCGTAGACGGCCTGCACCTGCTCCTCTCCGACCCCGGCCATAACCGCCCCGAGGCGGCAGGCCTCGGCGATCAGGTAGCCCGTCTTGCGGGCGATCCGGCGGTAGTAATCCTCCTCCGTCTGCTCCACGTCAAAGTAGGAGGCCATCTGGGCAAGCTCCCCCTGGCTCATCTCCCGAACCACTTCGGACATGAGCCGGACGACGCGGTTGTTGCCGGTGTCGGCCAGCAGGGTGAACGCCTTGGCGAAGAGGTAGTCACCCGTGAGGACCGACACCTGGTTGTTCCAGAGCGCGTTGACGGTCGGCCGCCCGCGCCGCAGGTCGGCGTTGTCCACCACGTCGTCGTGGACCAGGGTGGCCATGTGAATGAGTTCCACCGCCACCGCCACGTCGATGACCTGCTTCAGTTCCACCCCGGGGAAGCGGCTGGCCAGGATCACCAGCGCCGGGCGAATGCGCTTCCCGCCCGACCGCAAGAGATGGGTCGAGACCTCTTCCAGCATCGTCTCCTGCGTCGAAAGCGCCGCTTCAATGGCAGTCTCCACCTGCCGCAGGTCATCGGCGATGGATGAGAAGACGTCGAGCGGCCTGATATTGCCGGCGAGCGGTTGCGAACTCACCTGATCACCTGCTCTTTCCCAAGGTCGAACGGACCTGGTCCGAAAGGAGGAGCCAGCCGCCGCACATCGGGCTTGTGATATCATTCCTATTGTACCATGACGAATGTCAATCGCAAACTGTAAAGACTACGCACTCGGTCTCACTCCAGGGACTCCGCCAGGGCCATGAGCTGGCGCATCCGGTGCGCCGCACCGGACTTGCTGACAGGCGGGCGGCACAGCTCGCCCAGCTCCTTCAGGCTGGCGTCAGGGTAGGCCAGCCGGAGACCCGCCAGCTCCCGCAGCGGCGGCGAGACCCGCTCCAGGGCACCGGCCGCCTCCAGCCGTTTAATGGCCTCCACCTGGCGGGCCGCCGCGTCCGCCTGCTTGGTCATATTGGCGACCTCGGCGTTGACCTGGCGGTTCACCTGGTTCTTCATCTCCTTGATGACGCGCACCTCTTCGTAGCGCAGGAGGGCCTGGTGCGCGCCGACGAGCCCGAGAAAACGGATGATCTGGTCGGCCTCCTTGATGTACAGGACCAGGGACTCCCGGCGGGCGACCATGCGTGCCGCGATGCCGCCGCGGAAGAGCATCTGGCCCAGGGCGTCCGCCGCCTCCGTGGCCGTCGTGGTGATCTCCAGGTGGTGCTGCTTTTCCGGACCCGCCACCCAGCCGCTGCCCAGGAAGGTGCCCCGCAGAAACGCGCGGCGACAGTGGTCGTTGGCCAACTCCGGGGGCTCCACCCAGTCGGCGGGCCGCCCCGCCTCGTCGATGAAGCCCGCCAGCTGCAGCAGCTCGGCGACCCCGGGCTGGTGCGGGATGTGCACCCGGTACACGAGGTTCTTGCGTAACTTGCGGCGCCGCATGACCATGACCTCGTACCGCACCGGCGAGACGCTCTTCAGCAGCCGGATCACCTTGCGAGACACCGGGGCCGAGTCGGTGGAGAGGGTGAGGGCGAACCGCCCCCGCCCCGACAGTTCCAGGCGCCCCAACGCCCGCACCAGTCCCGCCAGCTCCATCCGCCGGCAGCACGGCAGCTCGGGCGTCAGCAGCGCCAGCTCCGCCTTGACCATCGCCGAGAAAGAGAGTTCTTCAGACAACGCCTATGCCTCCCGGGGCTGCCCGTAGCCGGTGCGCATGGAGCGGAAGATGCGTCGACGCTCCTCCGGCGGAAGAACGATCGGCTCCCCCAACTGCCGCGCCAGCAGGAAGACCTGCGCGGCCACCTCCACCGCCACCGCGGCCGCGTAGGCCTGCTCCACCGTCTCCCCGACCGTGACAACGCCGTGGTTCTGCAGCAGCGCGGCGGCGCCCTCGTCGCCCAGGGCCTCCGCGACCACCTCCGCGAGCCGCTCCGTGCCGGCGGGGGCGTACGGCGCACAGGGGACCTCCGCCCCCACCAGCGCGGCCAGCTCCGTGGAGATCACGGGGATCTCCCGCCCGGTGCAGGCAAAGGCCGTCGCGTGGAGGGAGTGGGTGTGCACCACCCCGCCCACGTCCGGACGCCGCCGGTAGACAAACCGGTGCAGAGCCGTTTCCGTGGAGGGCCGCCGCCGCGCGTCCACCACCCGTCCGTCCAGGTCCAGGATGCAGATGTCCGCCGGTTCCAGCGATTCGTAGGGCAGGCCGCTGGGGGTGACCGCGAACAGGGAGGTTCCCGGGATGCGGCAGGAGACGTTGCCCTCCTTCATCCGCACCAACCCCTCCGCCTTCATGCGGCGGGCAACGGCCAGGACCGCCCGCCGCGCGGCCTCGTGCAGGAGGCCGCCGGCCTCGTCCTCCTCGCCGAGGATCAGCGTGCCGCCGCGGATCCGGGCCGGCCTGCCGGCCCACTCCGGCGCCACCGCGTCCACGCCCCAGAGCAGCGGCGCGTCGCCCACCACCACCGGCTCGCCGGCGGCCATCACGGCCGGCCGCGTGCGGTCGAGGAGCTCCAGCGCCGAGAAGGCGCGGCTCGCGAGGATGGCATCCTCGGGGTGCGCGGCGCCGTCCAGCCGACGGGCGAGCCAGCGGGCCGTCTGCCGCAAGGCTGCCGCCCGCTCCCGCAGCTCTTCGCTGCGGGCCATGATGCCGCCCACCAGGGAAGCCGCCTCCATCAGCGCGGCCGGGGCCGTCAGGCCGTGCTGGTCGATCAGCATGGTGACCCGCTCCATGAAGGCCGGGTCCTGAAGGGCCTCGCGGCAGTGCTGCAGCAGCACCCGCCCCCCGAGGGTCGGCTGCCGGTCCATCCAGGCGTCCAGGTCGTGCAGCGCGCGGCCGACCGCCTCCCGCAGCCGCCCGATCTCCGCGGGCCTGTCCGCGCACCCGGCCCGCTCCGGCTGCCACTCCGGATCCACCCAGACGATGCGGCCTTCAGCCTCTCCGGGCCATACCCCCTGCGCACGGTAAACGGCCATCTACCCAACCCCCTCCTGGCGGGAACGCTCCCGCAGCCGCTGTCGGAACAGAAAGAACTCCCAGGGAGTGCGCCCCACGTGCGGCCGCCTGGCCAGGAACACGTGCCCGATCGCCTGGGCCAGCTTCTCCGGGTCGTGCCGCACGTAGTCCCCCTCGATCCGCAACAGGTCGCGCGCGACCACCTGAACGCCCATCCGCTGAGCTGCCGGGTCGAGGACGACGGGCTCCGCGCCCTCCTCCCGGTACCGCTCGCGCAGCCGCGCGGGCACCTGCCGGGTGTTGACGAGGCAGACGTCGAACAGCCCGAAACCGCCGTGGTCGATCAGCGCCTTCATATGGTCCGAGACCTTGAACCCGTCGGTCTCCCCGGGCTCGGTCATGATATTACAGACGTAGATCTTCAACGCCGGCGAGCGCCGGATCGCATCGGCCACCCCGGGCACCAACAGGTTCGGCATGATGGAGGTGTAGAGGCTGCCCGGGCCCAGGACGATCAGCTCGGCCTCCGCGATGGCGGACAGCACGTCGTCCAGGGCGGCGATCTTCCCGCCCGGGTCCGCCGGATCCAGGAAGACGCGCCGGATGGGGCTGCCGGCCCTGCCGATAGCCGACTCGCCGGACACCATCCGCCCGTCGGCCAGCTCCGCCCGCAGCACGACGTGATCCAGCGTGGACGGCAGGACCCGGCCGCGCACGGCCAGCACCTCGCTCGCGGCCTTGACCGCCTGGTAGAAGTCGCCGGTCGTCTCGGACATCGCGAGGATGAACAGGTTGCCGAAGGGATGGCCGGCCAGCCCTTCCCCGTTGGTGAAGCGGTACTGGAACAGCCGCTCCATCAGCGGCTCGATGTCCGCCAGGGCGATCAGGCAGTTGCGGATGTCGCCAGGCGGCAGGATGCCGAACTCAGTGCGCAGCCGGCCCGACGAACCGCCGTCGTCCGCCACCGTCACCACGGCCGAGATGTTGGCGGTGTAGTTCTTCATGCCCCGCAGCGTGGCCGGGAGCCCGGTCCCGCCGCCGACGGCCACTACGCGCGGTCCGCGCACCAGGAGGCGGCGCTCCAGGAAAGCGTCCGCCACATCCTCTTCCCGGGCCGTCAGGGTGGACAGCACGGAGTTCACCAGGCGGCTGATGCCGACCCAGGTGAGCACGAGCCCCAGGGCCAGCGCGGCGACGCCGGCCACCACCGGCCCCGTGTAGAACACGGCCCGGCTGGCCGCGACGTTCTCCACCAGCCACGCACCCAGGAGCCGGTACAGGTTGATCCGCAGGGTCAGGGAAAGGCCCACCACCACCAGTGCGACGCCGAGGACCGCCACCAGCAGCCACCGCTTGATGTGAAGGCCGGGCGCGAACCAGCGCAGGATGCGCATTACGGCTGCTCCTCCTCGTCTGAGCGGTCAGCGGGGCGCGGCATGTCCCGGTGCTCCACGGACACCGAGTAGCCCCGCTCCCGGATCCAGTGTGCCAGCCGGTTCGCCAGGCAGACGGAGCGGTGCTTCCCGCCGGTGCAGCCGATGGCGATGGTCAGCAGGCTCTTGCCCTCCGCCACGTAGTGCGGCAGCAGGAAACCGATGAGGCCGGTCAGCCGCCGGTAGAACTGCTGCGTGACGTTCCACTTCATGACGTACTCCACGACCGCGGGGTCTTCGCCGGTGAGCGGCTGCAGGTCGGGCACATAGTGCGGGTTGGGCAGGAAGCGCACATCGAACACCAGGTCGGCGTCCAGCACCGCACCGTGCTTGAACCCGAAGGAGACCACGTTCACGTGGAAGTGCGGGCTCTCCCTGTCCTGGCCGAACCGCCTGTTCAATTCCTTACGCAGGTCGGCCGGCGTCATGTGCGTGGTGTCGATGATAAAGGTGGCCAGGCCCCGCAGCTCCTGCAGGAGCCTCCGCTCCCGCTGGATCCCGTCCAGCACGCGGCCCTGGGCCGCCAGCGGGTGGCGCCGCCGGGTCTCCTTGTACCGGCGCACCAGCACCTCGTCCGAGGCGTCCATGAACAGGATCTGGTAGGCAACGCCGATCTCGGCGATCTGGCGCAGGGCGCCGAGGATCTCATGGAAGAACCGGCCGCCGCGGATGTCGATCCCCAGCGCGAGCCGGCTGACCTTGCCTTCGGTCTGGCCGAACAGTTCGGCCAGCTTGGGCATGAGCGACGGGGGCAGGTTGTCGACGCAGAAGAAGCCCAGGTCCTCCAGATACTTGAGGGCCTGCGTCTTCCCCGCGCCCGACATCCCGGTCACGATCACCAGCCGTATGGACCGATCCACGTCCATCACCCCCGGACTTCCACGGGCACCATTCGCTCCCGACCCGCGCTTCTCCTGTTGCGCGCGGCCGATCTAGTGAATCTCCCCCCCCTGTGCGGACCAGTCCGCCCAATCGCCGGGACGCCGCTCCCGGCCGCCGGGGCGCTCCCGCCCCTCCGTGCCTCCCTGGCGCGACCAGTCGGCCCATCCGCCGGGATCGGACAGGCGGCGCCGCGCCGCCAGCCACTCCGTCAGGCCGCCCCGATCGCTGTTCACCACCTGCTCCGGCGGGACGCCGGCTGCAGCGAGCAGCGCCACCGCCGCGCCGCAGTCGCCCACCTCCTCCGGCCGGCCGGCCCCCGAGGTGACGGCGAACCGCACGCCCAGGCGTGCGAGCTGCCGGAGCAGAGCCGCCGGCGGTCGGGGACGCCGGGCGCACACCTCCAGTGCAACCCCCCGGTCCCGGAGGGCGCGCGCAACCTCGGCCGGATCCACCTCAGGCCGCGCCGGCAAGGCGACGAGGTCGACGTCGTGCCGGTAGACGGCCGCGACCACCGCGTCCGTGAGCGCCCGGCGGGCCGCCGGGCGGTAACGGGGAACCCACCGGGCCAGGGCCGTCGCCACCTGCGGCGCGGCCACCGCCAGGACCAGGTCGTGCTCCCGCCCGGCCCGGGTGTGCAGCCGCAGGTCGCCCTCCGGCGAGAGGATGCGGCACGACACGCCCGACAGCACCCGCAGGGTCGGCGTGCGCGCGTCGATCGCCCGGACCGCCCGGAGCACCGGAAGCGCAGCCGGGGAGTGGGGCGCGAAAAGGGCCACGGCCTCCAGGCCCCGGACGAGCGCCGCGCTCACCTGCGCCGCCACAGGGCCCTCGGCCGGACCCCTGCGCACCTGTACATGGAGATCCGCGATGATCCGCAACGTGCTTCCCTCCCTCGCAGCCGCTAGTATTCCCGGCAGGAATTGCGCATCCGGCCGCCAAACCTTCCGATCAGGGGAAGTGTGACCGGTGGCGCTCCGCACGGGAGGTGACAGGCCGTGGGAGGTCATCCGAGGCAGCCCGTGAGCGAGCGCGAGCTGCGCAGTCTCGACCTGAAGGAGTTCCTCGCGCTGGTGGAGGCCGACATCCGGGAACTGGACCGGCGACAGCTGGCCCGGCACAGGCTGCCGTCGCTGCCGCTCCGGCCGGTGTCCTGCTGCGGCAAGCGGCTGGGCGCGTTTCCGCCCTCGGCCCGGGTGCGCTGCCCCTTCTGCGGCACCTGGATCGCCCCCGGTGAAGACCCTCGCCCGGCGGATCCGTCCGCCCGGTGATCCCTCAGAACCGGAAAACGCAGGGGCAGGCGCGAAGCCTGCCCCTTCTGCGTGTCGTGCCTGTCAGCGGTCGCGCGGCTGGCGCATCAGCAGCCAGACGCCGAGCGCCAGCGCAAGGGCGCCGAAGGTGAACCCGTTCAGGGTCCGCTGGACCAGGAAGTAGTTCGCGCCGAAGATCCACCGCAGGAGGTCGGTGGTGAGGACCCGCCAGAGGGCGAGCGCGCCGACCACGATCAGGGCGATGCCCGCCTGGCGCTGGCCGAACCTCTGCGGCAGCGCCTGCACGTCGAAGAAGCCCCGGTCCTCCACCTCCAACCCCTGGCTGAGCCGCAGGTGGATCTCGCGGGCGTCGAAGATGCTGAAGAAGATCGCGGCCGGAATATAGAGGCCGAGCAGCCCGGGGAACGCCAGGTTGAGGACCGCAGCCCCCACGAGGGTGATCAGGAACAGCTGCGTCCCCCGGTGGAAGTAGCCCATGTAGAAATGGCCAACGCCCGGGGCGATGGAGAGCACGAAGCGCACGAGGCCGTTGATCTCCCGTACGGGCTGCTGCATCCGCGCCGCCAGGCAGCGCTTGCAGTATGGCTGTCCGTTCAGGTCAACCAGGCACTCCGCGCACACCGGCCGTCCGCAATGGCTGCAGATCCCCCGCACCTCGCGGTCGGGGTGGTAGGCGCAGCTCATGGATGTCTCCTCCCGCGCAATCAGTACAGAAACGCCGTCAGCGCGTACCACATGCTGAGCAGCCGCTCAGACAGCGGTCCCGACCAGGCCTGGATGGCGGCCCAGTACGCCTGCCCCTTCGCGGTCCAGACCGCGAGCCGGTCGGTGGCCTGGCTCCAGAGGAAAAACCGGTTGCCCAGCGAAACTACCACAAGAGTGGCCGCCAGGGCGTAGGCGACGCTGGCGTACTGGTGAACCGACCAGTGCCCCTGCAGCCAGGGCCAGAGCAGGGCGAAGGGCCGCGGCCGTTCGGCCTCCACCCGCGCCATGACCCGCGCGGTGAAGTCCTCGGGCAGGGGCGGGGGTTCGTTCAGCACCAGCTGCGCCAGCTCGGGGTCCTCGAGGTCGGCGAGCAGATCCCGGCCCTCCACGAGGTCCCGGCACTCACCGCAGCTCCGGAGGTGCGCGTCGAAGTCCGCCCGCTCCGCCTCCGTGAGCTCGTCATCCCAGTACGCTTCCAGGCGCCGGAGCACATCGCTGCACTTCAACGCGCTCACCTCCTTCCCAGCTGACCAGCATCCGTTTCAGGTTCGCCCTGGCCCGGTACAGGCGGGTCTCCACCGTGCGCACCGGAACACCGAGCCGGTCCGCGATCTGCTGATAGCTCAGGTGGTAGAAGTGGTAGAGCAGCACAACCTCTTTGTAGTCCGGCGACAGCCGGTCGATGGCGTCCCGCAGCCGCCGGCGCCGCTCTTCCCTTAGGGTAAGCTCCTCGGGCCCCGCCTCGGGGCTGGGCAGATCGGCCTGCCGATGCTCCTCCTCACCGGGCGGCGGCTCCAGCGGCACGGTGAGCGGTCTTCGCTTGCGGGCCCGCAGCCAGTCAAAGGCCACGTTCAAGGTGACCCGGTGGAGCCAGGTGGTGAAGGCGGCATCGCCCCGGTAACTGCCCAGGTTGCGGAAGACCTTGACGAACACCTCCTGCGCCAGGTCCTGCGCGTCCGCAGCGTCGCCCACCACCTGATAAAGGGTGCGGTAAACCCGACCCTTGTGCCGTTCCACAAGGGCCGCAAACGCATCCATATCTCCCTGCTGCGCCGCAAACGCCAGTGTTTCGTCACGGGGAGACAAGGTTTACCACACCTCTCAGGGGTTCTGTCCCGTTAGACGTGTGAAACGGGTGGGTCCCCTTCAGCAAAGTTTTCGTGGTGAATTCATCGGATGAGCGGAGGATAGACGCGTGACTACCAGACAACAGGTGGCCCTGCTGCGGGTCCTCGCCTTCTACCTCACGGCCCTGGTCCTGCTGCTGGTCGCGGGCAGCGCTCTCCAGTACACCCTGGGCCTCGCCGGGGTCGTCGTCTCCCAGCTTCTCATCTTCGTCGCGCTGCCGCTGGTGTTCACCCTCGCAGTCGAGAAGCGGCCCGTGCGCCCCTTCCTCCGGCTGCGGATGCTGTCGCTGCGGGGGGTGGGCCGGGCGGTGGTGCTTGGCCTGATCGGATGGCTGGCCGCGCAGCTCATGGGCGCCGTGCTGGTCCTCCTGGTGCAGCAGATGGGCGGCCAGATGGTCCAGACCTACCAGATCCTCCTGGACGCCGGGTCCACGCTGGCCCTGCTCGTCGGAGCCCTGGTTCCCGCCTTCTGCGAGGAGCTCTCCTTCCGCGGCTACGTGCTCGGCGCGCTCCGCCCGCTGGGCCCCGGTGCCGCGGTCGTCCTTACCGGGCTGCTGTTCGGCGCCCTGCACCTGAGCCTGGTCCGGCTGATTCCGCTGACCCTGCTGGGCATGCTGTGGGCCCTGGCGGTGCAGCGCTCCGGCTCCATCCTGCCCGGCATGATCATGCACCTGATCAACAACGGCACGGCCCTGCTGCTGACATTTTTCGTGCAGGACCGGGCAACTCCTGCCGAGCTGCAGGGGCTCGAGATGCTCCCCGACACGGCCGTCTGGGGCTCGATGATGATGCTGACCCTCGCGGCCGCCGGCCTGTCCGCGCTGGCCTACTCCCTGGCCGCCGGCTTCAGCCCCCGCCACCTGGCCCGCCCCGTGGAGGCGGAAGTGGAGTGGGACTGGCAGGCCGAGGGGCGGACGGAGCCCGTCCCCGCTCCCGAGGCCCTGGCGGCGGCAGACGGGGACGTCGAACTGCAGCGGCTCGCCGCCGAACTGGCCGTCTTGCGGCGTCGCCGGCGCCGCATGTTGAGCGCCGCCTCGCTGCTCACGGGCGGACTCACGCTGAGCATCTACCTGTGGGCGGTGCTGCAGGAGCTGGCCACGGTGTTCGGCTAGCCCCCACCCGGTCGAATCAGGGCAGCCGGGCGACGACGGGGGAACCGGCAGGCCGCAGGGCGTCGGCCGCCATGGCGCGGGCGGCGGGCGGCAGCTGGTCCGGCAACACCCAGTCGTAGACCTCGTGCTCGTGGGAGAGGCGGATCGGCTGCCCGTCCAGCCGGCAGCGGAAGACCCCGACGTAGGCGGCTGACCGCTCCACGTAGTACACGCCCGTCAGGGCCTCCACGGCCACCTCCGCGCCCAGCTCCTCCAGGCACTCCCGGCGGAGGCCTTCGTCCAGGTGCTCACCCGGCTTCAGCCCGCCCCCGGGAAGCAGCCAGACATCGGCGTAGCGCGACTTCAGCGCCAACACGCGCCCCTGGTCGTCGCAGATCACCGCGTGGGCGGCCACCTTACGGGGATTCAGCTTCAGAAAGAGATCATAACCAACTGCGAGCACGGTGCGAAGGATTGCGGCCAATCTCATACGGGCTCCTCCATCACGCTCTACGGAACATCATACACCAGAAAGGGCGTCTCCGCTGCCCCGGGGCTTATGTCACCCATAGGCCCCGGGGCATAGCATGAGATGGGAGGTGTGCAGCATGCCGCAGTGGCTGATGCGTGCGGTCGAACCCATCGTCGCCCACGGGCTGCGGGAGATGCGGACGGAAGGCGCCGATCGCGAACATATCCTGCGCGAGGTCGCGCTCATGAGCGCGCTGGTGGGCACAGGGATGCCGGCCGTCCAGGCGATACGCCTCGTGGAGGCCATGGAACCCCAACTGCTGGGCATGCCCAGGGGCGAAGCCCGTGAGCCTGAACACGCCGGCTACCCCGACATGGGCGGCTGGGGCATGGGCTTCCCCGGCATGGGATTCCCCGGAATGGGCTACCCGGGAATGGGTTACCCCGGCATGGGTTACCCCGGCATGGGTTACCCCGGGATGGGCTACCCTGGAATGGGCGGCTGGGGCAAGGACGGCTTCGGCAAGGGCATGATGATGGGCCCCTGGGGCAAGATGCCCGGCACCGGCCCCATGGGCTGGCCGCAGGGCGGTCAGAACTACATGCAGGGCACCCAACCCCAGTAAGCGGCCTCAGTCCTTCTGGTCCCCCTCGACCAGCCCGTACAGCAGCGCCGTGACCACCGCGTAGATGACCGACACGATCACGGCGTTCAGGAACCCGCCCACCTCAAAGCCGGCCACCAGTGCGTCGGTCAGCAGCATGACCACCGCGTTGATCACCAGCGTGAACAGCCCGAACGTGAGACAGGTGATCGGCAGGGAGAGCCACTTCAGGATGGGCCGGACCGTGAGGTTGAGCAGGGAGAGGACCACCACCGCCACCAGGGCCGCGCCGAACCCGGCCACGTGGAAGCCCGGCAGGATGCCCAGCGAGGGCGCGACGTAGGCGATGGCCAGCAGGGTGAGGGCGCCGAGCGCCCAACGGACGAGCAGACGCAACATCATTCCCTCCTCAATGGGGGTTCGCCGCGGTCGATGCCGCGGCGAACCCCCTATGCGCACGACCTGAATTATTCGACGGAAATGGACCCCAGACCGGTTCGTACGCGAATGTCCACTCTCTGCTCGGCCCGGTCGTAGCCCTCGGTATGGGCGATGACGTGCTTGTAGCCGATGTTCCGCTCGTCCAGTTCGTACACCAGGTCCGAACGGTTCACCGAGACGCTCCCCATCCCGGTGTGGGCGTCGATGAAGACGCCCACCGCCCGGCTCAGCCGCCCGGTATCGATCGCCGCAGGGCCGTTGCCGGTCTTCAGCTGGATCCGCTCGGAGCGCCGGCCCAGCGGCACCACCCGCAGCGAGCCGTTGCCCGTGGTGGCCTCCAGGTCGGCCACGTCGCCCTCCACGTCCACCGAACCGTTGCCCGACTTCAGGTAGAGCCGGTCGGCCGCCACGTCCAGCACGGTGATGCGGCCGTTGCCGCTCTTGGCCGTTCCGTCGTCGAGGTCGATGCCCTCGATCCGGATGTTGCCGTTGCCCGTACGGGTCTCCAGGTGGTAGGTGTGCCCCTTGGGCAGGAACAGGGTGACGTGAACCGCGAGGTCCGACCAGTCGAACCGCCGGTCGGTCTCCAGCTGGAACCCCGTCTCCGTGGCCGTCAACCGGTACGCGTCCTGCGCCCGGGCCCGGGCGTCGGCCTCGGTGGCCCCGCGCGCCTTGACCAGGATCTGTGCCTTGTAGCCCGGTTCGTCCCATCCCTTCAGCTCCACGTGGCCGTTGCCGGTAAGGACCTTGAGGGGCACCCGGTCCGCCGTGAAGACCCCGGTGATCTCGGTGGGAAACTCGTAGCGCTGCCCGGTAAAGTCGGTCAGCGCCCCCGTCACCCGCTCCACGACCTCCTCAAACAGACTGGAGAGGCCCGAGGCGAGCGTCGCCGAGGTCCCGCTGCGCCGTTCCCGGCGCGGCGGGGCGGCTTCAACGCCGGGCTCCTCCTCCCGGTGCCCCTCCAACGCCCGCAAGAGCTCGGCGCCCTCGCTGGCGGTGATCTTCCCTTCCGCCACCATCTGCAGAATGAGCAGGCGTTCCTCCTGGGACATTCAGCCGACCCTCCTCATGTACTCTGCCAACTCGCTCAGCTTCCGAATCGCCCGGAGGCCCTGAACCGCACGTTCTCCTCGGCTTCCTCCGCCGCGTGAGCGGCGTCTGCAACGGCTTCCTCAGCCGCTTCGAGCGCGTCCGCCACCGCTTCCTCGGCCGCTTCGATCGCGTCGGCCACGGCCTCCTTCGCCGTTTCGATGGCGTCGGCCACTTTCTCTTCGACCTCTTCGAGGGCTTCCTCGACGGCTTCCTTCGCCGCCGCCCGAGCCTCCCTCACGGCTTCCTTCGCGGCTGCCCGGGCCTCCCTTACGGCCTCCCTCGCCGCCACCCGATCCAGCGAATCGGCCAGTTGGCGGATCTGCCGGTAGGGCTCCCGCCGCTCCAGCTCCGCCAGCCGCTCCTCCACCGACCGCAGAGCCCGGTCGAGGGCCGCGTTGGCCTCGTCCAGCATCTGCTGCAGGAGCACGCGCAGCCGCGCTCCCGGTTCGTGCCGGTCTGCCGCGGAATCCGCCCGGCGGGCGGGCCCGGCGCCTGCCGCATCGGCGTGTGCGGCGGTCTCCTCCAGCGACCGAAGCAGGGTGTCCGCCTCCTCGACGGTGAGCCTGCCGTCGGCCAGCATCTGCAGGACCATCAGTCGATCCTCCTGCACCGCTGCCACCTCCTCAGAGGCTCTTCAGCGCCGCCACCGCCTCTTCGGCGGTGATCTCCCCGCGATTCAGCCGGTCGAGCACTTCCTTGCGCCGGGCCTGCTTCTCCCGGGTCTCCTCCTCCAGCGCCGCCCGGTCCACCCGGTAGCCCAGGGCCTCCAGGACCGCGTCGAGCCGGGCGCGCACGGTCGGGTACGAGATGGAAAGCTCGCGTTCAACCTCCTTGATGTTGCCCCGGGCCCGCAGGAAGATGGCCACGAACTCCTGCTGCTCCGGCGTGAGCCGGGCAAACGGCGAGGCGTCGAAGCGACCTTCCACCGCCGTGCCGCAGTGGCTGCACTCCAGCCGCGTCACCGTCAGCTCCCCGCTGCAGGCGGGGCACTGACTCGGCATGCGCCACTTTCGCAACCCAATCACCTCTTCCCCTGTGTCTGTCAGCCTGAGTTAAAGCCGACCCTTAACTTCCCTAAAACGGCACCTTTAACTTGATCATATGTCCGCTCATCCCCCGCGTCAAGCCCTTTGTTTAACATTCTTGAGGGATGGCATTAACAATGATGAGGATGGCCTTAAATCGCGGGATACATACCGGAGCCGAATTCCGGGTCGTCGAAAGGTGAAAGAAGCACAGACAGGGAGGTGATCGGGCTGCGCCGGATGCACGCAACCCTCGCGGCGGCGATCTGGGCGGTCCTGCTCCTGGGAGGCGCCTTCCGCCCCGGGGCCGCCACCCCTGACGGGCCACCGCGCCCCGCGGTCGGCTCCCCCGCCCCTGCGCTGGAACTGGCCGACCCCACTGGTCAGACCGTGCGCCTGGCAGACTTCCGGGGCCGGGCGGTCTTCCTCAACTTCTGGGCCTCGTGGTGCGGCCCGTGCCGCGCCGAGATGCCGGAGATTCAGCGGCTGGCCGAGTCGCTGCCCGACGGGACAGCGGTCCTCACCGTCAACCTCACCGGCCGGGAGGCGAGCCCGTCCGCGCCGCTGGCGTACCTCGCGGAACACGGGTACAGCTTCCCCGTGCTGCTGGACCCCCGCGATGAGGCCGGAACCGCCTTTCAGGTGGCCTCCATGCCCACGAGCCTGTTCATCAGCCCGGAGGGCGCGGTGACCGCCCGCGTGGCCGGACCTCTGACCTACCGGGCCATGCGGGAGTACCTGACGGCCGCCGTGTCCGGCCCCCCGTCGGCGACGGCCGGGCGGAGCCTGAACAGGTGGCTGCCGGAGTCGGTGCCCCTGGGACCTGCCGCCCTGCCGACCCGCGCCCTCTTGTGGCTGGCCGGCGTCCTTCTGGCCGCTGCCGTGGCCGGAGTTCCCCGCCCTGTTACGGACGCGAGGCGGAGCGCCGCTGAGGCGGAGTCTGACCCCGGGCCTTCGCTGCGGGCGCGGGAGCTGGTGCTGAACCTGGCGGTCGGCGGCGTGCTGGGCGCCAAGCTGCTCTATGTGCTCATGGACCCCGGCGCGTACGTGCGCAGCCCGGCGCTCCTCCTCGCGTTCCCCTATGGCCGCCTGGCTCTCCCGGGTGCCGTGGCCGGAGGACTCGCCCTGAGCCTCTGGGGGCTGCGCGGCGTCCCGGACTCGGCAACGGTATGGGACCGGGCCCTTCCGGGGCTGCTCCTGGGGGCCGGCGTGGGCGCCCTCGCTTCGCCTGACCCGGCCGACTGGGCGCTGGGGCCTGCCCTGCTGGCCGCCGGACTCCTGAGCCTCGGCCTCTCCCGCCTGGCCGGCCCGCCGGGAGACGGGGCGGTCACCGCCCTGCTCCTGGGCGCCCTCGCCGTCACCCTGGCCGACCTCGCACGGCCGTCGGCCGGGCCGGCGGGGATCACACCGGTGCAGCTCCTGGCCGCCGTGGTTGCCACCCTCGCCTGGATTCGTCAGCGGAGACGGACCGTGGCGCCGTGAACGGAACACCCCGCCTCATCGGCGGGGTGTCTCGCTTTCCAGTTCACGCCAGGGGCGCGGCCCTCAGGGAAGCACCACAAAGTCGTAGCCTTCCGCCCGCAGGGCCTGGATGATCAGCGGAACGGCCTCGGCGGTGTGCTTCATCGTGTCGTGCGCCAGGATCACCGCGCCCGGGTGCAGCTGGTCCAGCACGTCCGCAACCACCTGATTGGGGTCCTTGTAGCCGTCCACAACGCCGTCCCAGTCCAGCGAGCCGTTGCTCCAGTTGATCAGTTCGAGCCCCAGCTCATCCAGGGTGGCGAGAAGCTGGTCGTTGTACGCGCCGTAGGGCGGGCGGAAGTACTTGGGAGGCTGGCCGGTCACCTCCGTGATCAGGTCGATCAGCGGCTGGATCTCCGCGATCTGCTCTTCCCGGCTCAGCTCCGTCATGTTCGGATGGGTCATCGTGTGGATGCCCAGCAGGTGCCCCTCCTCGTGGATGCGCCGCACCAACTCGGGGTGCTGCGCCGCGCCGTAGCCCGTGATGAAGAAGACCGCCTTCACGCCGGCCTCCCTCAGCCCGGCCAGCACCTGGGGGGTATACGCCGAGGGGCCGTCGTCAAAGGTGAGCATGGCCACCTTCCGGTCGACCGACGGGTCGCTGGGCACCAGCGGGTAGCCGATGCCGCTCGGCTTCCAGGTCACGTTCGGAGGCGCCGGATCTGGCGCAGGGCCGCCCGGACCAACCGCCTCGCCGGGATCCGCCGAGCCCGCCGGGTCTTCCGCACCCGCCTGCCCGCCGGGCTCACCGTTTCCGGGTCCGGAATCCTGGGAGCCCGGGCCCGCCGGATCCTCCGC
Organism: Symbiobacterium thermophilum IAM 14863; assembly: GCF_000009905.1. Classification (GTDB taxonomy): domain Bacteria; phylum Bacillota; class Sulfobacillia; order Symbiobacteriales; family Symbiobacteriaceae; genus Symbiobacterium; species Symbiobacterium thermophilum. Next base: position 200,976 of record NC_006177.1, on the reverse strand, counting down.
GGCGGGGGGAGTCGTCCCGGACGGGGTCTGAATGGAGGTGGCGCCGCCGCAGCCGGGCACCAGGACGGAGACCAGCAGTGCCATCGCAACCCAGCGCTTCTTCATGTATATTCATATCCTTTCGTTAATTATCGGGGACTACTTAGGACAACAGGGCCTCATCGCGTGGGGCATCGCTCAGCGCATCGGACCGCCCAGGGCCTCCTTCACCCGCTCCGCCAACTCCAGCGTGATCCCCGGCACCTGCGCGACCTCCTCCACCGAGGCTTCCCGGATCGCCTTCAGCGAGCCGAAGTGCTGCAGCAGGGCCTTCTTCCGCTTGGGCCCGATGCCGGGCACGTCGTCGAGGCGGCTGTGGGTGCTGGCCCTGCGGTGCAGCTTGCGGTGGTAGGTGATCGCGAAGCGGTGCGCCTCGTCCCGGATCCGCTGCAGCAGGAAGAGCGCCTGGGAGCCCCGGGGCAGCTCGATCCAGTCCGGCCGGTCCTCCGTACAGAGCAGCTCGTTCTCCTTGGCCAGTCCGAAGGTGGGGATGTGGTCAACGCCCAGTTCCCGCATGACGGCCCGGGCGTAGGAGAGCTGCCCCTTACCGCCGTCGATGATCAGCAGATCGGGAAAGTCGGCGAACTTGCCTCCGTACTCCGCCCCGCCTTCGGCCACGCGCCCCTCCTCCAGGTCGCGCACGCGCCCTTCCACCTGGGCGGCCCGCTCGGCCAGCCCGCGCCGGAACCGGCGCCCAACCGCTTCGGCCATGTTGGCGAAGTCGTTGTTCTGGTCCACCTTCATCTTGAACCGGCGGTAGTCGGACTTCTTGGGTCTGCCACCCTCGAAGACCACCATGGACGCCACGACCTCGGCGCCCTGCACATGGGAGACGTCGAAGCACTCGATGCGGTGCGGCAGCCGCGGGAGGTCCAGGTACGCCTGCAGCTCCCGGAGCACGCCCTCGGTCGCGGCCAGCTCCAGTTCCCGCTGCTGCCGGCGCTCCGTCATGGCCTCCTGCGCGTTCTGCGCCACCATCTCCACCAGGGCCCGCTTCTCGCCCCGCTTGGGGCAGCGGAGCGCAACCCGGGATCCCCGCTTGGCGGAGAGCCACTCCGCGATGACGTCGGCGTCCGGGAGGTCCTCGCTGACCAGGATCTCCTTGGGCACGAAGTCGGTCTGGCTGTAATGCTGCTGGATGAAGGCGGCCAGGATCTCGCCCCCCGTCATTTCGTCCGCGCCGGACATGAGGAACTGGTCGCGCCCCACCAGCTTCCCCTGCCGGACGAAGAAGACCTGCACGCCGGCCTCGTCGTACAGCCGGGCGTAGGCGATGACGTCCAGGTCCACCATCGTGTGGGCGATGATCTTCTGCTTTTCGGTGACCTTCTCGATCGCCCGGATCTGGTCCCGCAGCTCGGCGGCCCGCTCGAACTCCAGCCGCTCCGCCGCCTGCTCCATGCGGGCGCGCAGCCGCTCCAGGACCTCCTGCGTGCGGCCCTCCAGGAACGCCTGCAGGTCGCGCACCGCCTCGGCGTACTCCCGGTGTCGGTCGAAGTCGGGCAGGCAGGGTCCCAGGCACCGACCGATGTGGTACTGCAGGCAGCCGCGGGGATACCGGGAAGGGTCGTTGCACGTGCGCAGGGGAAACAGCCGCCGGGCCAGCTTCATGGTCTCCCACATGGCCTGGCTGCTGGTGTACGGCCCGAAGTAGCGGGACCCGTCCTTCTTCATGGAGCGGGCCACCACCAGGCGCGGCCACTGCTCCGTGAGGGTCAGCCGCAGGTACGGGTAGTGCTTGTCGTCCCGCAGCCGGATGTTGTACTTGGGCTTGTGCTTCTTTATCAGGTTAGACTCCAGGACCAGCGCCTCTGTTTCCGTATCGGTCACGATGTGTTCGATTTCCACAATCTGGCCGACCATCGCGAGCACCTTGGCGGTCAGGTTGCGGGAGGACTGGAAATACTGGCGCACCCGGTTCTTCAGGTTCCGGGCCTTTCCCACGTAGATGATGCGTCCGGAGGCGTCCTTGAACAGGTAGCAGCCCGGCCGGTCGGGCAGCAGTCTGAGTTGCTCCTCCAGGCCCACGTGCGCCCACCTCCTCCATTAGTGTACCATCCGCATCCATGGAAAAGGCCCCGCCGCAGCGGGGCGACCGGATCCAGTTCAGCGGAGGAGCGTGATCTCCTGGGAAGACCAGCGCAGGTCGGTCACCGCCGGGCGGCCGGCCTCGGACCACGCCGTCGGGGTCAGGGCGGCGATCCACGTGCGGTGGATGCCGAACCAGCGCCCCGGCAGCAGCGTCATCTGGCGTGCCGCAAGTCCGTATGGCGCGACCAGGAACCCGAGCATGACCACCGCAAAGGCGGCGACGGCCACGCGGGGCACGCTGAAGAGCCGCCGGCGCAGGGCCCTTCGCTCCTGGCGCAGCCGGTCCCGATCCATCTCCCGCTGGATGCGCTCCCACATATCCGGGGGCGGCACCACGCGCGTGGCCTCCGAACGCAGATACTGCCGGATCTTCCGTTCGTCGACGCGCATGGTCTCACTCCTCGCAAGGCACAAGCGGCGTCTTGGCCGACAGCCGGGTGTAGGACAGGGCGATGAGGTCCGGCCGGCCCGCCTGGCGCGCCATGTGGTGGCGCAGCAGCTCCCGGGCCCGGTGCAGGCGTGACTTCACCGTTCCGGGCGGGCAGCCGATCACCGCCGCGATCTCGGTATCGGAGAACTCGTGGAAGTACTTCAACACGATCACCGTCCGGTGTACGGGGTCCAGACGGCCGATGGCGACGTGCAGGAGGCGGCGTTCCTCGCTGTCCAGCACGGCCTCCTCTGGCTGCCAGGCGCGGTCCACCCGATCCCGCTGGTGCTCCTGGATGGCCCCCGGCGCCGGATCCAGCTCTTCCTTGATCCTGCGTCGGCGGAGGAGGGTGATCGCCTCATTCACGGCAACCCGGTAGAGCCAGGACTTGAAGCTCGAGCGGAACTGGAAGTTGGCGATCGAGCGGAAGACCTTCAGGAAGGTCTCCTGCACCACGTCCTGGGCCAGGTTCGCGTCCCGCACCACCAGGTAGGCAAAGCGGAACACGTCGTCGCGGTAGAAGGTGAACAGCTCCTCGAACGCCTGCCGGTCTCCTGCCTGGCAGCGCGCAATCAGATCCAGCTCCGCGTCAAGCACGGGCTCCAACTCAACGATGGCCGTCACCCCCCGGACACTAAATATACAAATTACTATACCATAATACTTTCTATGATCGAAAGACCCGGCGCGGTGAGAGATTCTTCTTCTTTCGCCGCGCCGGGGTCTTTATCCTGCTAATGCTGTAACTCGTATCGACCGTCGACCCACTCGAAGAAGTAAACCCGTGCCGCCTGGTTCTCCCCGGTCGCCGGGTCAAAGCTGACCTGCGTCGACCAGCCCTTCAACCCCCGGGTCGCCCTCACCCGGGCGGCCAGCTCGACTCGGTCCGGCACCTGGCCGGGGTGTTCCTCGCCGTAACTCACCAGGGCCTCGAGGATCACCCGGGCGGCGTCGTATCCGAACATGCCGTATCCACGGGTCGGCTTGCCCAGGATGGCCTCGAAGTGGCGCATGAACCGTGCGTCGTTGCCTTGGGTGAAGTGGGTGAAGTAGATGTTCCGCCAGCCGGTACCCGCAATGGTCTCAAACGCCGGGTTGTAGAGTTCCACGCCGCCGACGACCGGCAGGTCGACGCCCGCCTCCCGCAACGCCTTCACCGCCGCAAAACCGGTCTGGCCGCTGCCCGCGTAGAAAATCGCCTCGGGGGCGTACGCCCGCACAGCCGCCGCCAGGGCGGAGCCGCTCACCTCCGCCGGCACCACGATCCGCCCGGCGATCGGCAGGCCCATGATCTCCGCAGCCGTCGAGAACGTGGCCGCCCGCCGCTCGGCCTCCTCGCTGCCGTCCAGCAGCAGCAGGACGGACCGGACGCCGAGCCTGGCCTTCGCGAAGGCCGCCGCGGCGGACTCGAGGCGGGCCTGGTGGGCGACCAGCCGGTTCACATGCGGCCAGCCCTCCTGCACCAGGTCCTCGGACCGGGCCGTGGGCGCGACCAGCACGAGTCCGCTGTCCCGCAGCCCCTCCGCCAGCGCCAGGGTGGCCTCGCCGGTGAAGCTGCCCACCACCCCGATCACGCCCTGGTCGTAGGCCACGCTCTGCGCGTGCGCGGCCGCTTCCTCGGGCCGCCCCTGATCGTCGTAGCGGGCCAGCGACACCTGGTAACCGACCCGCAGCAGGTCCGCCTCCATATCCCGCAGGGCCAGCTCGACGCCGTTGGCCAGGTCCAGGCCCCAGGCGCCGTGGGCCCCGGACAGCGGGACCACCGCCGCCAGCACCAGCGGCGTGGCGTCGCCCTCGGGCGCCGCCGCGCAGCCGGACGGCGCCGGCTGGGCCACCCACCGCTGGATGAGCCTCTCGACCGCCTCGGCGACGGGAACCGCAAAACCGAGGCCGTTATCGGCCCCGGCGGTGATGATCCCGACCACCTCACCGGTGTCCGGGTCCAGCAGCGGGCTGCCGCTGGAGCCGTGGGTCACCTCGGCGCCGCGGAAGACGATCAGGTCGGCGTAATAGCGCCCTTCGATGCGCCGGCTGTGGCCGGTCTCGGTCACCACGGCGGGCACCGCGACCTTGCCCGCGCTGCCCTTCGCCCGCCCCCAGGCGTATACGGCGTCGCCCGCCGCGACGCTCCGGTCCGAGAGCGACAGCACATCCGGCCAGCGGGCGAGGGTCGGCACGGTGATCAGGGCGACGTCCCGGTTGCGGTCGAGGCCGGCCACGCTGCCCTGGTGGGTGGTGCCGTTGTCGTCGATGACGGTCACGCACTCCCGGTACCCGTCCACGACGTGGGCGTTGGTTACGATGTGGCCGCCCGTGTCAATCAGAAAACCGGTGCCCACCCGGCTGCCCTGGGCGCCGCGCACCTGAATGGTCACGATGGGCCGCAGCAAGCGCTCAGGCGGAACCGCCGGCGGCCGGTCCTCCGGCTCCCCGGGATCGGTCTCATCCGGGGCGCTGTCCGGGCCGGCCGGGGAGGCGGCGGCAGGATCCGGCGGGCTCCACGGCCAGCGCCCCGCATGCGCGCGGAATCCCCCCAGCACGCCCGTGCCGAAGAAGGCGGCCAGCACCAGCGCCAGGACCCACACCGCCACGCGGCCGGTCGTGCGGCCGCGCCGGCGGGCGGGCGCGTTGGGCTGCGCCTTCAGGGGGGTGCCGCAGCTGTCGCAGTAATTGGCGGACGGCGAGACGGCCGCTCCGCAGTACGGGCACCTGCTGGAGTGTTGCACCAGTCCTCTCTCCTGTCTGCCGCCTGTGCGGTTCCTCAATCAGTTCGAGCCGCGTGCAGGCCCCACCTGCCGGCAGGCAGCGGCAGGTGCGTTTCAGTCGGTCCCCGCGGCCGCCGAAACGGGCGCGACGGCCCGCTGGCGCTCCATGTGCCGCTTCAGGAAAATGCCGGTGTAGCTGCCGGGATTCTCGCACACTTCCTCCGGCGTCCCCTCGGCGACGACGCGCCCGCCGCGGTCGCCGCCCTCCGGGCCGAGGTCAATGATCCAGTCGGCCTGCTTGATCACGTCGAGGTTGTGCTCGATGACCAGCACCGTGTTACCTGCGTCCACCAGCCGCTGCAACACGTCCAGCAGCCGGTGCACGTCGGCGGTGTGCAGCCCGGTGGTGGGCTCGTCCAGGATGTAGATCGTGCGGCCGGTCGCCCTCCGCGACAGCTCCGTCGCCAGCTTCACCCGCTGGGCCTCGCCGCCGGAGAGGGTGGTCGCCGGCTGGCCCAACCGGATGTAGCCGAGGCCGACGTCCTGCAGGGTCTGCATCTTCCGGTAGATGCGCGGCAGCGGCCGGAAGAACTCCACCGCCTCGTCAACGGTCATGTCCAGGATGTCGGCGATGGTCTTCCCTTTGTAGTGCACCTCCAGGGTCTCCCGGTTGTACCGCGCGCCCTTGCACACCTCGCAGGGCACGTACACGTCGGGCAGGAAGTGCATCTCGATCTTGATGATGCCGTCGCCCTTGCACGCCTCGCACCGGCCGCCACGCACGTTGAAAGAGAAGCGACCGGCTTTGTAGCCCCGCATCTTCGCCTCGGGGGTCTGCGCCATCAGCTCGCGGATCAAATCGAAGACGCCGGTGTAGGTGGCCGGGTTGGACCGGGGTGTGCGGCCGATGGGCGACTGGTCGATCTCGATCACCTTGTCCAGGTGCTCCAGCCCTTCGACCGACCGGTGCTTGCCCGGCTTGGTGCGGGCCCGGTTCAGGTCCGCCGCCAGCCGCTTGTAGAGGATCTCGTTCACCAGCGTCGACTTGCCCGAACCCGACACGCCGGTGACGACGGTGAAGGTGCCGAGGGGAATGCGCACCGTGATGTCCTTCAGGTTGTGCTCAGCGGCACCGTGCACCACCAGCCACTTGCCGTTGGGCTGGCGCCGTCGCTCCGGGATCGGGATCTGCCGCCGGCCGGAGAGGTAGGCGCCGGTGATCGATTCGGGGGTGTTGAGGATCTTCTCTACCGGCCCCGACGCCACGATGCGGCCGCCGCCCTCCCCCGCGCCCGGGCCGATGTCCACGACCCAGTCCGCCGCGAGGATGGTGTCCTCGTCGTGCTCGACGACGATCAGGGTGTTGCCCAGGTCGCGCAGCCGCTTCAGGGTCTCGATCAGCTTCGCGTTGTCCCGCTGGTGCAGACCGATGGACGGCTCGTCCAGGATGTAGAGCACGCCCACCAGGTGCGAGCCGATCTGGGTGGCCAGCCGGATCCGCTGCGCCTCGCCGCCCGAGAGGGTTCCCGCGGCCCGGTTCAGGGTCAGGTAGTCCAGGCCGACGTTGATCAGGAACCCCAGCCGCGCGTCGATCTCCTTCAGGATCTGCGCGCCAATGGCCCGCTCCTTCTCGGTCAGGTCCAGGTTCTTCAGGAAGTCCCGCAACTGGACCACGTCCAGGGCGGTGAGCTCGGCGATGGAGAGGCCGCCGACCTTCACCGCGAGGGACTCCGGCTTCAACCGGGCGCCGCCGCAAGCCGGGCAGGGCCGGCTGGTCATGAACTCGGCCAGGTGCTCCCGGATCGCCTCACTGCTGGTCTCCCTGTGCATCCGCTCCAGCTGCCGGATCGCGCCCTCGTACACCACCTCGTGCCACTTGCGCTGTCCATACATGTTTTCGTACTCGAAGCGCACTTTCTGGTCCGGCAGGCCGTACAACAGGATCTCCTGGAACCGCGGGTCCTGCTGGTTCAGCGGCACGTCCTTGCGGATGCCCAGCTGCCGGCAGACCGCGTCCACCTGGTGCAGGAACCACTGATGGCTGGAGTTGGCCCAGGGGATGAGCGCCCCGTCGTCCAGCGACCGCGAGGGGTCGAGGATGAGGTCCGGGTCAAACTCGGTCAGGAAGCCCAGGCCTGTGCACGCCGGGCAGGCGCCGAACGGCGAGTTGAAAGAGAAGTTGCGCGGCTGCGGCTCGTCGATGGAGACACCGCAGTCGGGGCACGCGAAGTTCTGGCTGAACAGCAGTTCCTCGCCACCGACCACGTCGATGGTGACCAGGCCGCCCGAGAGCGTCGCCGCGGTCTCCAGCGAGTCGGCCAGCCGGCGCTGGATGTCCGGCCGGATCACCAGCCGGTCCACCACCACCTCGATGGTGTGCTTGCGGTTCTTGTCCAGCCTGGGCGGCTCGTCGGAGACGTCCATGACCTGGCCGTCGACCCGCATGCGCACGTAGCCGCCGCGGCGGATCTGCTCGAACACCTTCTGGTGTTCGCCCTTGCGGCCCCGCACCAGCGGCGCCAGCACCTGGATGCGGGTCCCCTCCTGCATCTGCATGAGCGAGTCGACCATCTGATCGATCGTCTGCTGGGCGATGGGCTGGCCGCACCTGGGGCAGTGGGGCCGGCCGACGCGGGCGTAGAGCAGGCGCAGGTAGTCGTAGATCTCCGTCACCGTACCCACGGTGGAGCGCGGGTTGCGTGAGGTCGTCTTCTGGTCGATGGAAATGGCCGGGGAAAGCCCCTCGATGGCGTCGACGTCGGGCTTGTCCATCTGGCCCAGGAACTGGCGCGCGTAGGCGGAGAGGGACTCGACGTAGCGTCGCTGGCCCTCCGCATAGATCGTATCGAACGCGAGGGACGACTTCCCCGACCCGGAGACGCCGGTGAACACGACCAGCCTGTCCCGGGGGATCTCCAGGTCGATGTTCTTCAGGTTGTGCTGGCGGGCACCCCTGATCACGAGCCGGTCCTTTGACACAACGAAACGCCCCCCACCGCAGTCTCAACATTGGATCTTACCACATCGCGAGCACGTGTGGCGTCAGGCAAATGATACCGCATCGAACGCCTGTTTGCAACCTGCGGCTTGTTCGCTTTTGTGCTATAGTAAAATAGTTAGCGCCAGGGGCCGGAGCATGCGCTACCCCAGACGCGGCCAAACTGAGCAGAAGGGGGCGAACCGCCAGGTGCCCCGTGGAGGTATGAACACGACGGATCCGAACCTGATTGAAGTCATCGACAGCCGGGGGCGCACGCTCACCCCCTGCAGGCGGAAGGTGGCCGACCGGGAGGTCCGGCTCGGGCGGGCCAAGTGGATCGGCCGCAGGCGCATCCGCCTCCGCTTCGACCCTTTCGCCTACCGGCACATCCGGCTGAAGGTTCTCGCCCGGGACCGCTACACCTGTTACTGGTGCGGCCGTCCGGGCTTCACGATGGACCACGTCATCCCCTGGTCCAAGGGCGGGCGCACGACCATGGCCAACTGCATCTGCGCCTGCGAGGAGTGCAACGGCCGGCGGGGCGACATGGACGCGGCGGAGTTTGCCCACCTGATGGGCCGCCCGACGCCGCACCCGCAGCTGATCCTCTCCGGCCGCCATCTGGCCGCCGAGGCCGCCGCGGCGCCGGAGCCGGTGACCGGGACAGTCCGGCCGCACCGGTTCGCGCGGCTCGCGCGGCTGCTCGAGGCCGAGCCCGTCCGCCGACGCTCGCTCTACTGATGCAACCGCCATACTGCCTCTAACCGCACACAGGCCGGGCGCTGCGCCCGGCCTGCGTCTCTGTGAGGTTGCGGTTCAGCCCCAGCGCTCCGCCCACTTCTGGATGGCGGCCAGGATGGGCTCCATCGCCTGCCCTTTCGGGGTAAGCGAATACACGACTCGAACGGGAACCTCGGGAAACACCTCCCGGGTGACGAGCCCTTCCGACTCCAGCTCCTTGAGCCGTTCCGAGAGCAGCCGACCGCTCACCGGAATCACGGCCTCGATCTCCGAGAACCGCTTCGGGCCGCTCATGAGCGTCCAGAGGATCAGGCCCGTCCAACGCTTCCCCAGGATATGGACGGCGTGCTCGAACTTCGGGCAGAGCTGGAGAGCAGCCATGGCTCATCACCTCCCTTGTTCGTATTATACCCGAAGGACTTCACTTGACAACACCAACTACAGTAAGTATATTTAGTTACGAATCGTAACCTAGCGCTCCAGGAAGGGAGGGCTGCCCGTGCAGCCTGCGATCTTTGCGGCACACGGCTCGCCGATGCTGGCCCTGGAGGAGAACGCATACACCCGCGCTCTCCGGTCGCTGGGCGAGCGCTACCGGCCGCGCGCCGTCATCGTGTTCACCGCCCACTGGGAGAGCAACATCCAGGCCATCAGCGACGTCGCGGCCTACGAGACGATCCACGACTTCGGCGGCTTCCCGCCGGAGCTGTACCGCATGCAGTACCCTGCGCGGGGCGACGCGGCCACGGCTGTGCGCGCGGCCGAGTTGCTGACGGAGGCCGGCATACCCTTCGTCTGGGACCGGCGGCGGGGGCTCGATCACGGGGCGTGGGTGCCCCTGAGGCTGATCTACCCCGACGGCTCCGTGCCCGTCGTGCAGATGTCGGTGAACCCCTGGGCGTCGCCGGCCGAGCAGTACCGCATCGGCCAGGCCCTGGCCCCGCTGCGCCGGGAGGACGTGATGATCCTGGCCAGTGGCGGCACCATCCACAACTTCGCGACCCTCCGCTGGGACGACCCGCCGGAGGCGGACGCGTGGGCCGTCGCCTTCGACGACTGGCTGCTCGGCCGCATCCGCGAATGGGACCTGCCCGCCCTCTTTGACTACGAACGGCAGGCCCCCGGCGCACGGCTCGCCGTGCCGCCGGGGGGCAACGAGCATTTCGTTCCGCTCTTCTACGCCCTGGGTGCGGCCGACGACCAGCGCACCGTGCAGGAGCTGCACCGCAGCTATCGCTACGGCAACCTCAGCCACGCCCTCTGGGCGTTCGGCGGCTGATCCCTTACCGGCCCATCCGGAGCCACAGGCTATCAGCGGTGGGATCGACGGTAAAGATCACGGGAACCCGGGGCGTGCCGGCGTCGATGTACGGCACGCCCTCCACGCGCGTCACGCCGGGGGCGGCGCCGCCTGCGCCCAGGTAGGCCGCCGCCTTGCCGGACCGGTCCTCAAAGGCGGTCAGCCGCTCCTGCAGCAGTTGCCCCTCCCGGGCGTCCCGGAAACGCAGCGGACTCTGCCCGCCCACGACGACCACCCGGCGGATCGACCCCGCCCGGGAGGTCACCTCAAGCAGGGCGTCCAGCCCTTCCCACTGGTGGAACGCCGTGGCGCGCAGGCCGCCCTGCTCCGTGCCCAACAGGATGAACCGCACCCCGCCGGCGTCGAAGTAGCGCGCCGGCGGCGCCATTTCATACACCGGCACCGCGGCCGCGCCTAGCCGGGCCAGGATCTCCCGCACCTGGCTGCGCAGGCCGGGGCCGACGAGGAAGAACCGCGGGTCCGCCTCCAGGGCCGCCTTCACGGATTCCTCCGGCGCGACATCCGGCAGCGCGGCCAGCACGGCGAAGGACCAGCTCTCCGGGCCGGCCGGCACCCCGGGGTTCAGGATGGCGTCCGGCCCCGGGACCTCCGCGGCGGGCGCGTCCGGCATCGGCAAGGCCGTCTTCACGGTCAGGTCAGCAAAGACGAGCATCCCCGAGTAGGAGCGCTGGGCATCGGTCTCCACCGGGTAGATCCGGTGCAGGCTCACGGGGTAGGTGACGCCGCCGGGCACCGCCGCCTCCACGTAACGCCAGCCGGTCCAGTCCACCCTGGGGGCCAGGTCCAACGTGTAGCTGTTGCCGGCGGCATCCTGCAGCGTTGCCCGCAGCCACGCCCCCTGCCCGTCGCCCTGCACCCAGAGGCCGATCCGGTCCGGCCGGCCGGGGAGCACGATCGGCGCGACCGCCTGCAGGTAGGCGGCCCGGTTGCCCTCAGCCGGGGCGAACGTGTAGTACAGCGCCGTCGCCCGATCGCCCCCGGGCCCCTGGGACGGGGCCACCCAGCCGGTCACCTGCTCCGGATGGCGTTCGAACATCCACAGGGCTGTCTGCCCCAGGGAGGCCAGGAGGGTGGAACGCGTCCCCGACACGAAGGGGATGACGGCCCTGTGCCCCTGCACCGAAACGGTGATGTACCCGGAGCCCGTCGCCACCGGCACGGCGCGCAGGCCGTCCCCCTCCGGCTCCACCCGTACCAGGCTCGGGTCGTACTCGACGGTCAGATCGCGCGGGTCGATCAGCGCCCGGTATCCGTCCGCGTCGTAGCCCACCACGGTGAAGGTGCTGCCTGCGGCGTCCAGGAGCGTCAGGCCGCCCGACGCCTGCGGTTCAATCCGGGCCACCCGACCGAGGATGCGCACCTGCAGCTCGGTCGTCAGCCCATGCGCCGCGGCGGTGATGGTCACCCGGGAGCCGGGCGCGTCCGCCGCCGTGTACCGGCCGTCCGATCCGATCACCCCGGGGCCCTTCGCCCCCCACTGGACCTGCTGCACGGCGACGGGTTCGTACTGTTCGTCGAATGCCGTCACGGTGAACGTGCGGGAAAGGCCCGAGAAGACCCGCGCCTCGCCGTCGATCCGCAGGTGCTGCGCCCGCCCGGAGCCGGGCTGGGCGAAGAGGCCGATGCCGTTGGGGACGGGCCGCTGGGCCGATGCGGGCAGGTTGAGCACGGTCAGGGGCTCACCGGGGCGGCGGGCGACGATGGTGGACGAGCCGCCGCCGTCCAGCTCCAGCGCGTTGGCCGCGCCGAACGACTTCATGAACGCCGCCATCTCCGCCAGCGTCGCCCCGACGCTGCGGGACGAGTCGCCCTCGATCACCAGCAGGTACATGCGCCGACCGTCGGCCGAGAACCCGACCGCGGACCGCGGGCGGCGAGAGGCGTTATCCAGGCCGGACACGACGGCGCCGTCACGGACCAGGTAGTTCTGGCCGCCGATCGCCCACGCCACCGCCGGGCTCGGGCGGTAGGAGACCGTCACCGGGTCCCCGGGCTTCAGCGGATCCAGGAACCGGGCCGCTTCGTTGGTGCCCACCAGGATGAACCCGTCTGCCGGGACCGGGACGTTGGTCACCCGCCCGCTGACCGACACTACCCGGCCGGCCTGCACCACCACCTCCCGGCCCTCCTGCGCGTCGCCCATGGCCCAGGGCCGGTCCTTGGTCCACAGGGGCGTGAAGATGCCCAGGCCGCCCTCAGGCACCACCGGGGTGTTGACCACGGTGAGCCGGTGCGAGCCGTAGGGCGTCGTGACCGTGCCGTCCAGCGCCACCGTGGCCAGCCGGCCGATGCGATCCGTGCCCACCACGGCCCCGTTGGGCCAGGAGGGTTGGGGCGACTGCAGGTACTGGCCGCGCTTGACCACGGTGCCCAGGGCGATGCCGCTGCCGCCCAGGGCGAAGAAGTCGCCGTTGATGGCGGCCACGGCGCCTTCCCGGGCAGCCATGTCCAGCACCGGCTCCCGCTCGGTCAGCCCCGGTGCGGTGATGACGTCGGAGGTCAGGGTGGGCTGGGACAGGTCCGCGGTCAGCAGCCAGCCGTTGACCCAGCCGTACGGGTAGAGCCGCTGGAAGTTGGTCAGCGTGAGTCCCTGGGCGAGGGGCGTGACCTCATGCCGGGCCGTTACGTAGTCCGGCGGAGGATTATCGATCCGTGCGGCAGACGCGGGGGAGGGAGCGGCCAGCGCAGCCACCAGCACCGGGATCAACAGCCAGGCCTTCCGCTTCATGTGGGTGGTTGCCCTCCTGGACAGGTATTCTGTAACCTGTAACCTTTGACGGTCCCCGACCTGGAGCGGTTTCCCCGGAACGACGGCGGAGGGCGGGATGTCCGCCGGCCGCGAGGGGACCCGGCCGGGCACCGGACGGCAGGCAGACGGAAAGACCAGGGCTCTTCAGGCCCTGGTCCTGTGCGTTGCGGCATCCGGACGCCGGCGGCTACGGCTCCGCGGACACCGAGCGAATCCAGTCGGCGATGGCCGCGATGACGTACTCGGGCACGTTGGCCGGCACCAGGTACTCGGCCATCGTGCTGATCTCGCCCTCGCCCTCGGTGAACAGGTGGTTCAGCTTCGGAAAGAGCTGGAAGGTCACGTTCGTCCGCCCGGCGAGGTCGGCCCGGAAGCTCTCGAACTCCGAAACGGGCACCTGGAAGTCCCGGCCGCCCTGCAGGAACAGCATCGGCTGCTCCTGCTCCTTCAGGAGATCCGACGCCTTGGGCACCAAGTCGTGCCAGTAGTGCGGGGTGCCCAGCAGGTAGCCCTCAGGCGGGTGGTCCGGGTCGAAGGCGGGGTCGCGGAGGAGCGCTACCTGTCCCTCGATGAACGCGAGCTGTTCCGGCGGCAACTGTCCCGTCTCGACCAGGATCCGGTTCTGCGCCACCAGCGCGTCCATGGTGCTGTTGGGCGCCGCCAGGGCGATGCCCCCCCGGATCAGGCCGCCTTCATCCTGCGCGAGGGTGCGCGGCACGACCAGCCCGCCCAGGGACTGGCCCAGGACGAAGATCCGGCGGGCGTCGATCCGCTCGTCGGCCGCGAGCAGGCGCACCGCGGCCAGGGCGTCCTCCACCGACTCCTCCTGCACCGTGAAGTTAGGGTTGGCGCCGAACTTCTGCGAGTGGACGAATGTCCGCTTGTCAAACCGGAGGGTCGCGATCCCCCGGGAGGCCAGGCCGTGGGCCAGATCGCGGAACGGCTTCACCGCGTACGCCGTGCCGTCCCGGTCGCTGGGGCCCGAGCCGTGCACCAGCACCACCGCCGGGAAGGGGCCCTCTCCGGCGGGCAGCGTCAGGGTCCCGGGCAGCGCCCAGGGCGCCTCGCCCACGACGACCTCCTCCTCCACGAAGGCCGACGGGTCCGCGTAAGGCGGCTCGCCAGCGGTGTCGATGGGCATGTAGGTGTTGAGGTGGAAGTCATCCACCAGCCCGTTGGCGTCGAAGCGGACGATCAGCTTCTGCGCCGCCGCGGCAAACGGCAGGAGCACGTCGACGTTGTGATGGACCGCGGTGACCGACGCGCCCAACACCTGCGGCCGGCCGAGCTCACCCAGCGGGGCCAGGGACGCGCCGATCTGCAGCCAGGCCTCCTGCGGCACGGCCTGCTGCAGGGCCGGGCTGAGCTGGGCGTTCACCGCGGCGAGATCGCCGCGCTTCAGGTCGTTCACCAGCCGGAACGCCTTCAGCACGTAGGGGTTAACGACAGGCTGTTCCTTCTCGGGATCCCAGGCGACGGGCATCGCGAGGACCCGCTCCATGAACGCCTGCGGAACCCAGGTCCGGTCGCCCACGAGGACCGCCTCCGCGCCGATGGGAACCGGCTGGCCGTCCACCAAGGCCTCCGTATCGCCGATCCGCAAGGTCGCGGTCACCCCGTCCGCGGTGACCACGGTCACGGTACGGGTCTCGCCGTCCCATTCCACGGTCGCCCCGGCGGCCTCGGCCAGGAACCGCAGGGGCACCGGGTCCGTCTCCGCCGCAGCCGCGGGGGCGAGGATCACGACCGTCAGCAGGGCGGCGGCCATCCAACGCCGCACCCAACGCTTGACGCGCATCGGAACTCCCCCTTTCGAGTCTGAATCTTTACGGGGGAATTCGTGTTCCACGCCGTCAAACCCTGCGATAGATCAACCGTCTGGGGAACCCGGCCAGCGGCGCTCCGCACGGGCGTTACGAAACGGCGGGCCGCCCGTAGGCTGACCCGCCGCGTGTCCCTCATCCTTCCTGTGCGATACTGCGCAGGGCGTCGCGCAGGACCTCGTATGGCTGAGCACCGACGATCTTGTACCGCTCATTGACGATGAAGGTCGGAACGCTGTGGATACCGTATCGGCCGGCCAGAGCCAGCCGCTCGTCCACCTGGTCTGCATACCGTCCCTCCCGCACCGCCGCGAGGGCCTCCACCGGGTCGAGCCCCGCCGCCTCTGCCGCCTCGCCGAGCACGCGCTCCTCGTACAGGTTCCGTCCCTGGACGAAGTAGGCCTGAAACAGCGGCAGGACCACCGCGTCCAGGCGGCCCCGGTCCCGGGCGAACTCCGCCAGCTCATGCGCCCGGCGAGTATTACAGATGAAGGGCGGTGGATCCATCGGCAGCCCCATGGCCCCGGCGCGCGCCTTCAGCTCGGCGTGCATCATCGCCAGTCGGTCCGGCGGCATCCGGCCCCCGAAGTACTCCGCCAGGGTGAGCCCCTCGGGCGGCGTGGCCGGGTTCAGCTGGAAGGGCATCCAGGTCACCTCCACCCCGAGGTCGGGCTCCTGCCGCAGCTTCTCCACCAGTCCCTCGCCGATGTAGCAGAAGGGGCAGACGAAATCCGAAAAGACGGTGAGCCTGATGGCCATGCGCATCGCCTCCCTCGGCCCGCACCGGACCGGTCCGGGCCTGTCGCCGTACCCTTTCGACGCCGAGCGGATGCGCCGCGTGACGCCCCCGGGGGCGCGGGCCGGCGCTTCCGCGGCGCGGGCGTGCTGGGCCGGTTACCGGGGCAGATGGCGCCGCACCAGGTCCTCCAGGCAGTCGATGAACAGCGGGTGGTCGTTGGCCGCGGGGAGGTAGTCGTACCGCTCGCCCCCTGCCTTGACGAACTCCTCCGCGTACTCGACTTCCAGCTCGTGCAGCGTCTCGATGCAGTCGGCGGCGAAGCCCGGCGCCATGACGGCCACGTGCCTGTGGCCCGTGCGGACCAGCTCCCGCAGCACCTCGTCGGTGGCCGGCTCCAGCCACGGGTCGTTGCCAAACTTCGACTGGTAGCCCATGACGATCTTCAGGTCCGGGAAGCGGTCCCGCACGGCGTCGGTGGTTGACTCGCACTGGGCGGCGTAGTCGTCGCCGGACGCGGTGTAGGCCTGCGGGATGCTGTGGTAGGAGAGGACCAGGGCGTCGGGCCTGCCCTTCTCTGCGATGTAGCCGCTGATCCGCTCTGTGAGGAACGCCAGGTACTTGGGATGGGTGGGGAAGTCCCGGATGAAGATCTGCTCAGGCAGATCCCGCCAGCCGTCCAGGGCCTTCTGCACCTTGCTCCAGACGGCCGCCGTCGTGGTCGAGGAGTACTGAGGGAAGAGCGGAAGGACCAGCAGCCGCCGGACCCCCCACCCGCGCAGCTCCTCCAGGGCCGATTTCACCGAGGGCTGGCCATACGTCATGCCCAGGGCCACCCGGATGCCCTCGGGCTCCAGCCGCTGCTGCAGCGCAGCCTGCTGCAGGCGGGAGTAGTGCAGCAGCGGGGAGCCCTCCGGCAGCCAGATCTTCTGGTAGATCTTCGCCACCCTGGGCGGCCGGACACGCAGGATGATCCCGTGCAGGATCGGCAGCCACTGCCACCTGGGCTTGTCGATCACCCACCAGTCGCCCAGGAACTCGGCCAGGTAGGGCCGCACCGCGTCGGGTTCAGGGGCGGAGGGCGTCCCCAAGTTGACCAGCAAGACCGCCGTCTTCTCCATGCTCGCCGTCCTCCGTTTAGGCAACATTTGTGTTTATCTTTGGCTGTAAACGATCTGAGTCCCTGTCCCATGCCGGGCGCCGTGCACAGAATACGGTGGGCGGCCGATAGGGGGTACGGCGGGAGAAGGACGAAAGGCGGGAGCGGGTAGGTCCGTCGGTCTAGGGCATCGTCTGCTGCTGCGCCAGGTGGTTCCAGTACTGCGTCCGCAGCACCTTCTTGTCGAACTTCCCGACGCTCGTCTTCGGCACCTCCGGGATGAAGACCACGTCGTCCGGGATCCACCAGTCGGCGACCCGACCCTTCAGGAACTCCTTGATCTCCTCCCCGGTCAGCTCCACACCGGGCTTCGGCACCACGCAGGCCAGCGGCCGCTCCTGCCACTTCGGGTGGTAGACCGCCACCACCGCCGCCTCGGCCACCTTGGGATGCGCCATGATCGCGTTCTCCAGATCCACCGAGGAGATCCACTCGCCGCCGGACTTCACCAGATCCTTCACCCGGTCGACGATCTGCATGTAGCCGTCGGGGTCCACGGTGACCACGTCCCCCGTGTAGTACCAGCCGTCCCGGAACGTCTCGGCGGTCCGCCCGTCGTCGTAATAGGCGTCGGCGATCCACGGCCCCC
Source organism: Symbiobacterium thermophilum IAM 14863 (assembly GCF_000009905.1). Classification (GTDB taxonomy): domain Bacteria; phylum Bacillota; class Sulfobacillia; order Symbiobacteriales; family Symbiobacteriaceae; genus Symbiobacterium; species Symbiobacterium thermophilum. Next base: position 183,613 of record NC_006177.1, on the reverse strand, counting down.
GCAGCGCCATCTCACCCATGGAACGGCCGTCCCAGGGGACCTCGTTGCCCTCCGCGTCCACGACCTTCATGTCCAGGCCCGGGGCCAGCAGGCCCTGCTTCGCCTTTTTCGCGTACCGCTGGTCCGTCGGCGCGCCTTCGAGCGTCGACTTCAGCCGGCCCACGTGGGTCACCGGCGCCCCCTCGGTCATGCCATACGCGTGCAGGAACGGCACCCCCAGCTTCAGTTCGTACGCCTCGATCAACGCCCGGGGCGGGGCGGCGCCGCCGCAGGCGATGCGGGTGATGGAGGACAGGTCGTACCGCTCCTGCTCCACGGCCTGCAGCACGCCCATCCAGACCGTCGGCACGCCGGCGGCCAGGGTCACCTTCTCGTCCTGGATCAGCCGGCACAGGGTGTGCGGGTCGGGACGCGGGCCGGGCAGCACCTGCTTGGCGCCCATCCAGACGGCGGCAAAGGGCAGCCCCCAGGCGTTGACGTGGAACATCGGCACGACGGGCATGACCACGTCCCTCTCCCCCACCCCGACGGTGTCGGCCATGCAGACCATCATCGAGTGGAGGTAGATGGCCCGGTGGGCGTAGCAGACCCCCTTGGGCATGCCGGTGGTGGCGGAAGAGAAGCAGATGCCCGCTTCGGCCCACTCGTCGACATCCTCCGGGAAGCGGTAGTCCTCCTGAGCGGAAGCCAGCAGCTCCTCGTAGCCGTGGACCGGCGACAGCCGGGTCTCCGGCAGGGAGACGTCGGCCATGATGATGTAGTGTTCGACGGTCTTCAGCTGGGGCCGGACCGCCTCGACCAGCGGCACCAGGTCCGCGTCCACCAGGAGGACGCGGTCGCCGGCATGGTTGATCACGTAGGCCAGGTGCTCCGGGGGCAGCCGCAGGTTGACGGTGTGGAGCGAGGCCCCCATACAGGGCACCGCGAAGTAGGCCTCCAGGTGGCGGTGGTGGTTCCACGCCAGCGTGCCGACCCGGTCCCCGCGCCTGACGCCGAGTCGTTCCAGGGCCGCAGCCAGCCTGCGGGTCCGGTCGTAGTAGTCGGCGTACGTATACCGGAAGATGCCGGCGCCTGTGCGGGAGACGATCTCCTTGTCCGGGAAGAACCGCCGGGCCCGCTCCAGCATGGTGTGCAGGGTCAGCTGATGCCGCATGGTCATAGGTCATCAACCCCTCCTCGTCTCCTCCCGCCTGGCGGCGGGTCGGGTGTGCTTTCCCCTAGAATTGGCTGTGCAGGCGGATATACCTCCCGGAAAGTATCGTCTATTCCGAGTATTTCGTCATTTATCCGGCCGGTCGCATCCGGAGGCAGGGACCTGCAGCGCGCGGGGAGTCACCACGAGGCGGAACCGCTGCAGCACCGCCAGGGCCTGGCCGCCGATCAGGGCGCCTGCGGCGCTGCTGGCCGCGAAGCTGGGGATGTAGAAGCCGATGCCGCCCGCGGCCGCCTTGGCATTGCCCAGCAGCAGCACCGCCACCGGGTACGCGGCCACGGCGCCGATCAGGCCCGTGCCGATCACCTCACCGATCATGGCGGCCAGCCGTGAGCCGGTGCGCCGGTAGAGAAGGCCCGCCAGCACGGCGCCGAACACCGTCCCCGGAATCGCCAGGAGCGTGCCGCTGCCCAGAAGGATGCGGATCGTGGCGATGCCCAGGCCCACGACACCGGCGTACACCGGGCCCAGCATCGCCCCCGCCACCACGTTGATGGCGTGCTGCGCCGGGAAGAGCTTCGCCCCGAACAGCGGAATCGCCGAGAAGGAAGAGGAGGCCACGCCCAACGCCATCAGGATCGCCATCCGCGTGAGCAGGCCGGCCCGGTTCATGCCGACACCTCCCCCTTGGCGCGTCGGACCTCGTCCAGAATGGCCCGGGCTGCGGCGCCGGGATCGGGCGCCCCAAGGACGGCGGAGATCACCGCCACCCCGGCGGCCCCCGCCGCGATCACCGGCGCCGCGCGACCCGGCCCGATGCCGCCGATGCCGACCACCGGCAGGTCGGCCGCCTCGCTCACCCGCCGGACGACGTCGGGACCGTAAGGCTCGCCGGCATCCGGCTTCGACGGGGTGACGTAGACCGGGCCGGCGCCGATGTAATCCGCCCCGGCGTCCCGGGCGGCCCGGGCCTCCCCGGCGGTCTCGCAGGTCGCCCCGATCACCGCGTCCGGCCCCAGGATCCGCCGGGCCGCCGCCACGGGCAGGTCCTCCTGCCCCAGGTGGACGCCGTCCGCTCCAACCGCCAGGGCCAGGTCGACCCGGTCGTTGACGACCAGCAGCGCCCCGTGGCGCCGGCACGCCTCCCGCACCCGGGCGGCGGCCTCCAACTGGGCGGGCAGCGGCAGCCGCTTCTCCCGGAACTGGATCATCCGGCATCCCGCCTGCAGAACCGCCTCCAGCACGTCCGGCGGCGTGGCGCCGCTGACCAGGACGTACAGGCTCAGCCGTTCGGAAAGCGGAGGAGCGATCCGCCCCGGCGGCAGGGGGCCGCGCAGCGCCAGCCGGTCGAGGAAGGCGGCGGCGAAGGTGCCGGGGCCGGACGCCGCCGACGCCGCCTGCTCCCCCGCCCAGCCGGCCCAGAGGAGCGCCTCCGCCACCACGTCCACGTCCTCCATGGGGCGGTCCCGGCCGGCCGGTCCCGCGCCGGTCCCAGCCGCCAGGGCTGCAGCCACCAGCGCCGTCGCCAGGCAGCCCGTCCCCGGGACCTGCGACATCAGCGGGTGGCCGGCCCGGACCGCGAGGGTGCGCCGGCCGTCGGTCACCAGGTCCGTCGCCCCCGTGACGGCCACCAGGCAGCCGAAGCGTCTGGCGACCGCTCTGGCCGCCCGCTCCGTCTGCGGGCCGGGGCGCCCGTCCGGTCCGTCCACGCCCCGCACCAGCCCGTCGCGTCCCGCCAGGGCGAGAATCTCCCCGGCGTTGCCCCGGACCGCGGTCACCCTCACCCGCTCCAGCAGCTCCAGGGCAGCGCGGGTACGGGTCTCGGTCCCGCCGGCCCCCACCGGGTCCAGCACCACCGGAATCCCGCGCCGGGCGGCCACCTGGCCGGCCTCCAGCATCGCCTGCTGCAGCCCGGGGCTCCAGGTGCCCAGGTTGAGCACCAGGGCGTCGGCCGCGGCGGCGACCACAGGGGCCTCGGCGGCGTCCCGGGCCATCACCGGGCGGGCGCCGGCGGCGAGAAGCCCCCGCGCCACCCATTCCATCGTCACGCAGTTGGTGATGGCGTGCACCAGGGGGCGCCGCTCCCGAACCCGCTCAGGCAGTGTGCTCACGGCGATCCCCTCCCTCACCCGGCTGCCTCCGCCCGCGCTCCAACCAGGCCAGGTGGTTGGTGGGGCCGTTGCCGGCGCCGATCCCCGGCGCCGTGCGGATCGCCAGGGTGATGAACTCCTTGGCCAGGGAGACAGCCTCCGGCAGCTCCAACCCCCGGGCCAGCCCCGCCGCGATGGCGGCGCTGAAGGTGCAGCCGGTACCGTGGGTGTGCCGAGTCTCCACGCGGTCCGCCTCCAGCCAGAGCCGGCTGCCATCCGCGGCGATCAGCAGGTCGGCGGCCCGGCCTCCTCCCAGGTGACCGCCTTTCACCACCGCCGCCCTGGCCCCCATCTGCAGCAGGCGGCGGCCGGCGGCCTCCATGTCGGCGCGGGTGCGGATGGCCATCCCCGTCAGGGCCTCCGCCTCGGGGAGGTTGGGCGTCACCACCAGGGCCAGGGGCACCAGCAGGTCCCGCAGCGCCGCCTGCGCCTCGGGCAGGAGCAGGGGATGGCCGCTCTTCGCGATCATCACCGGGTCGACGACCAGGTTGCGGATGCCGTACCGGCGGATCCGGTCGGCCACCGCTGCGATGATCTGCGGGTCGTAAAGCATCCCGGTCTTGGCGCTGTCCGTGCCGATGTCGGCGAGAACGGCGTCCAGCTGCGCCGCCACCTGTTCGGCGGTGAGGGGATAGACGCCGGTCACCCCGAGGGTGTTCTGCGCGGTGACGCAGGTGATCGCCGACGTGCCGCAGACACCCAGGGCGGTGAAGGTCTTCAGGTCGGCCTGGATGCCGGCGCCGCCGCCCGAGTCGGAGCCGGCGATGGTCAGGGCGCGGGGCAGGGTCATGGTCCTCACACCTTTCCCGTGGGAATGGATCCAGCGCCGCCGGGTCCGACCGGGAAGGCGGGCGCGGAACAGAAAAGGCCGCCTCCACAGGGAAACGTGGAGGCGACCGCAGGGTCACAGAACGGCCGGCCGTCCACTTCCCTCCGCTGGTATTACCCAGTTCAGGTTCTAAGGGTCCAGGTCTCGGCAGACCTGTTCTCAGCCCGAAGGCTCCCCTAGTGGATCGGACCCGGTATGCACTTCGCGGTACAGCGTACCATCGCCCGGAAATGGTGTCAAGACAGCCAGGATGATGCTGTGCGACGGCAGTCCCGGACCCCCGTCGTCTGACGGGGATCACCGGCCGGAAGCCCGGCGCTGAGCCCCGTCACAAGTACTTGCGCAGCACCAACCGGTCATCGCCGGGACCATAGAAGTCCGCATCAACCCGCCAGTCCCGGAACCCCAGTGTTCGATAGAAGGCCCGGGTACGTGCGTAGGGAGCATAGTCCACACTGTCGGCAAGGGTAGTGACCTCCATGACGGAGACGCCGATCTGACCACACCGGTCCGCCACGGCCTCAACCAGCCGCCGCCCCAGTCCCCTCCTCTGGAACTGGGGGGTTACGCCGAGCCAGGTCAGTTCAACCAGGTTGACGTCCCCCACACGGGGGAGCCACGTGACAAAGCCAACGACCTGTTCCTCGGCTCCCGTCCGACGGACGGCCACAAACCCGTGGTGGGTCCTGAGGTCCGCGGCCATTTCCCGGAGCCCCTGCTCGTTGAACCATTCGGGAAGGGAACGGGCCACGGAAAGCATGCCTTCGTAGTCAGACGGGGATGCTTCGCGGATCTGAACCATCCTTGATCCTCCTGCGGTCGCGGCGCATGGCCCCACGGCTGGCGGGGGCAGCGCACAGCTTAGTCGGAAGTGGGCGTTTCAGGTCAAGAATCCTCTCGCGCGCTGGCAGATCATACGTTCCCTCCCTTTTGCGATGCGTGATGCTGTATATTTTATGATCGTTGCTTATCGTCCACAAGTTCCCTATGATCGTTGGGGGGTGCAGGAATTGGTGGGCAAACTCGTCCAGAACAGCATCGAATGTTGGGTGATCCGTCGCACGGCGGATGCTGAGGACGTCGTCCTCCTCCTCCACGTCCCGGCGAGCCCGGCGATTCCGGACGGTTTCTGGCAACCCATCACGGGGGGAATCCACCAAGGGGAGACCGCCCGTGAGGCGTGCGTCAGGGAGATTTTCGAGGAGACCGGCCTGAAGGTGCGGGCGGGAGATCTTCGCCGGGTTCCCGGCCACTGGGAGTTCGACCTCCCGCACCAGGTCATCCGCAAGGAGCTGTTCTGGGTAGAGGTCACCGAAGCGGCCGTGCGGACCGCCCCGGAGGAGCACGACGACTGGCGCTGGGCGCCGGTTTCTGCGGTGGAGGGGCAGCTCTACTGGGAATCCAACCGGCGCACGTGGGCCGCCGTGCAGGCGCAACGCTACGGTGGTGAGGCAGGTTGACCCGTTCCGCGCGGGATGAGCCGTTGTCGGCGGCCATGCGGGAAGCCCTGGGTGCGCGGACGGTGGAACCGCTTCCGCAGCCACCGGGCTCCCCCAACCGCCATTATGCCGTTTTCCTCAGCCCGGGCGGACGGCCCGCCTATTTTGCCAAGGTCGTCGAGGAGGCCCGGCGCTTCCGCCGGGAGGGAATCGCCTGCCTGTTTCTGGCCCAGCGGGGGTTTCCGCACCTGGCCATCCGCGGGGACGGCGAAGTGCCTGGTCATCTCTACTGGCGGGCGTTCCACTGGCTCGACGGCAGCGGCTGTATCCGGAGGCACGGGCCTTTGACGAGGCGCGGCCCCACGTGCTGCTGCACGGCGACTTTGGGTGGCGCAACCTGCTCCTGTGCGACGGCGGCACGCTCGTGCTCCTCGACTTCGAGCGCGCAGTCATCGGGCCCGCGTGGCTGGACCTGGCCAAGTGCCTGGACCGCGAGCTGCGACTGCCCCAGGACAGGGAAGGATTCCTGCAGGGGTATGAAAAGGCATCCGGGATGCCGCTGGCCAGACCACCGGAGGCCTATCTCACGTGCCTCCGGCTCTGGGTCGCGGCGGGGATTCTGCTGTTTACCAGCAAGCACGCGGACGAGCCCTTCGCCGAGCACGGCCGGCGCCTTCTGCAACAGGTAACGGGCGACCTGGACCTCGCCTGATGGGGCCTGGCCGGCGGGAGACGGCAGCGGACATGGAGCGGAGGTGACGGGGCCAGGATGGCGGGGGTTGAAGGGTGGGAGTTGCTCATGGCACTGGCCGGCGTCTGTGCCCTGGCGACGTTCATCCTCTACGGCGCGGACAAGTACTTCGCGGTGAAGGGAAGGTGGCGCGTCCCGGAGCGCACCCTGCTGCTGTGCGCGTTGCTGCCCGGGGGCCCCTTCGGCGCGCTGGCCGGCATGCGCCTCTTCCGGCACAAGACCCGGAAGGCGTCCTTCCTGGCGATCAACGCCGGCGGGTGCATCGTCCAGCTCCTGCTGGCTTCCCTCGTGGTCGACGGCCCGACTGGCGCGTAGCCCCCGGAGCGACAGGTGACGCGCAACCGGCCAACGGTGCACCCGTGGTGAGCAAAGACCCCGGTGCTGGGTCGGATGCCCAGTCGCCGGGGTCTGCCGTAGCCCACGCACGCGGGATGATGCTTACGCCCCGCGCTTCTTCTTCTCCAGCTCGAAGATGATGTCCCGGATCTCGGCGGCCCGCTCGAAGTCCAGGTCCTTGGCCGCCTGCATCATCTCCTTGCGCAGCTTCGCCACGACCTTGGGGATCTCATGCGGCGGCGTGTCCAGGATGTTGGCGGGGCCGGCCTCCGCCACCGGCTTCACCGCCTGGATCACGTCCCGCACCGGTTTGACGATGGTCTTGGGCACGATGCCGTGCTTCCGGTTGTACGCCTCCTGGATCGCCCGGCGGCGGTTGGTCTCGTTGATGGCCTTCTGCATCGACTGGGTGATCCGGTCGGCGTACATGATGACCTTGCCCTCGGCGTTCCGGGCTGCGCGGCCGATGGTCTGGATCAGGGACCGCTCCGCGCGCAGGAACCCCTCCTTGTCGGCGTCCAGGATCGCCACCAGCGACACCTCGGGGATGTCCAGCCCCTCCCGCAGCAGGTTGATGCCGACCAGCACGTCGAAGACGCCGAGCCGCAGGTCGCGCACGATCTGCATGCGCTCGATCGTCTCCACGTCCGAGTGCATGTAGCGCACCTTCACGCCGAGCTCCTTCAGGTACTCGGTCAGGTCCTCGGCCATCCGCTTGGTCAGGGTGGTCACCAGCACCCGCTGGTTCTTCTTCACCCGGGCCCGGATCTCCGCATAGAGGTCGTCGATCTGCCCCTTGGTCGGCCGCACCTCCACCTCCGGGTCCAGCAGGCCCGTCGGCCGGACGATCTGCTCCACCACCAGGGACGGCGGCACCCGCTCCAGCTCGTAGGGACCGGGGGTGGCTGAGACGTAGATCACCTGGTTGATGCGCTCCTCGAACTCGGCGAACTTCAGCGGCCGGTTGTCCGCGGCCGACGGCAGGCGGAAGCCGTACTCGATCAGGGTCTCCTTTCGGGACCGGTCGCCGTTGTACATCGCCGCCACCTGCGGGATGGTGACGTGGCTCTCGTCGATCACCAGCAGCCAGTCGTCCGGGAAGAAGTCCAGGAGGGTGTACGGCGGTTCCCCGGGCTTGCGGCCGGTCAGGTGCCGGCTGTAGTTCTCGATGCCGCTGCAGAACCCGATCTCCCGGATCATCTCCAGGTCGTTGCGGGTCCGCTGCTCCAGCCGCTGCGCCTCCAGGAGCTTGCCCTGGGCCCGCAGCTCCTTCAGCCGCTCCTCCAGCTCCTCCTCGATGGAGCGCAGCGCCTGCTCCCGCTTCTCGTCGGCCACCACGTAGTGGCTGGCCGGGTAGATGGCCACGTGGGTCATCGTGCCCGTGATCTCGCCCGTCAGCGGGTCGAACTCGGAGATCCGCTCGATCTCGTCGCCCCACCATTCGCAGCGAATCGCCCGGTCGGTGGCGCCCGCGGGGAAGATCTCCACCACGTCGCCCCGCACCCGGAACTTGTTGCGGACGAAGTTGTGGTCGTTCCGCTCGTACTGGATGTCCACCAGCCGCCGCAGGATGTAGTCCCGGTCCACCTGGTTGCCCACCCGCAGGGAGACCGCCAGGTCCCGGTAGTCCTCGGGCGAGCCCAGGCCGTAGATGCAGGAGACCGAGGCGACGATGATCACGTCGCGCCGCTCGAACAGGGCCATCGTGGCCGAGTGGCGGAGCTTGTCGATCTCGTCGTTGATCAGCGCGTCCTTTTCGATATAGGTATCCGTGGTGGGGATGTAGGCTTCCGGCTGGTAGTAGTCGTAGTAAGATACGAAGTACTCCACCGCGTTCTCGGGGAAGAACTGCTGGAACTCGGAGCAGAGCTGGGCGGCCAGGATCTTGTTGTGCGCCAGGACCAGCGTGGGCTTCTGCACCTGCTCGATCACCTTCGCGATGGTGAAGGTCTTGCCGGTGCCGGTGGCGCCGAGCAGAATCTGCTCACGCGCGCCGCGCCGGACGCCCTCCGACAGCCGTTCAATCGCCTGTGGCTGGTCGCCGGTGGGCTCAAACGGCGCAACAACCTTAAACGGCTTCATCCCATCTCACCCCCTCAGCTTGCATCTTCTCAAGTATACCGCGCAAACATACGTTTGCCAACCCGAAGGAGCGATGCCCAATGCCCACCTCGCCCGTGACCTGGCCGCCCGCCCCCGACTGGCGCGCCTGGCGGCACGTCACCAAGCTCGACCCGGAACGGCCGCTCACCCCTGCGGCGCTGGAGGCCGTCTACGCGAGCGGCACCGACGCCATCGTCCTGGGCGGATCGACCGGCATGACCCAGCAGGCGGTGCTGGACCTCCTGTCCCGGCTCGCCGATGCTCCGGTCCCGGTGGCCCTGGAGGTCTCCACCTTGGAGTCCGCCGTGCCCGGCCCGGCCCTCTTCCTCATCCCCCTGGTGATGAACGCGTCCGACAGCCGCTGGCTGGGCGGCGCCCAGGCCGAGGCCCTCGCGCGGCTCCTGCCGGTGGTGGGCGAGTACATCCCCTGGGAGTTGCTGTTGCCCGAGGCCTACCTGGTGCTCAACCCCGACTGCACCGCGGCCCGGCTGACGGGTGCGCGCACCGACCTCGCGCCGGAGGATGCCGCGGGATGGGCGGCGCTGGCCGGCCAGGTGCTGAGGCTGCCCCTGATCTACGTCGAGTACAGCGGCGCGTTCGGCGACATGGCGCTCCTGCAGGCCGTACGGGAGAATGCCGGCCCGGCCCACGTGGTCTATGGCGGCGGCATCCGCTCCGGCCGGGAGGCCGGGCTCGCCGCCCGGCACGCCCACACCATCGTGGTCGGCAACCTGGTCTACGAGGCCCCGGAGCGGCTGCGGGAGACCGTGGAGGCGGCACACGGGAACTGAATGCCGGGGGGAGAAGCCCGGCGCCGAAAACAGACACCGCCCGATTCCGCAGGGGCATGCCCCGGGGATCAGGCGGTTGTTTTCGTATCGAGACGACTAGCGCTTCAGCTTCGGGTCGAGCGCATCCCGGATGCCGTCGCCGACGAAGTTGAAGGCCAGCACCGTGACGAAGATGGCCAGGCCGGGCCAGAACATGAGCCACGGGGCCTGCTTCAGGAAGGTGCGCGACACCGAGAGGATCTGGCCCCACGAGACGGCGGGCGGCGGCGCGCCCAGGCCGAGGAACGAAAGGCCGGCCTCCGAGAGGATGGCGTTGCCGATGCGCAGGGTGGCCGACACGATGATCGGCGCGACCGCATTCGGCAGGATGTGCCGGAAGATCAGCCGCATGTCCGTGGCGCCCATGGCGCGGGAGGCTTCGGTGAAGTCCCGCTGGCGCAGGCTGAGGAACTGGCCGCGCACGATGTACGCCAGTCCGGGCCACGACGTGAGGCCGATGACGATCATGATGTTGTAGACGCTGGGCTCGAGCACGGAAACCACCGTCACCAGCAGGAAGAAGACGGGGATGACGTCGATCGCCTCGGCGAAGCGCATGAGGACGATGTCAATCCAGGTCCCGCCGTAGTAGCCGGCGATCGACCCGACCAGAGTGCCCAGCAGGACGGCGACGCCCATCGCGACGAAGCCGACCGACAGCGAGATGCGGCTGCCCCAGATCATGCGGGACAGCAGGTCACGCCCCAGGTTGTCCGTCCCCAGGGGATGCCCGGGAGAGCCCGGCGGCAGGAACCGCTCCGTCAGGTTCACGCGCGCATCCAGGGGCTCGCTCGCCAGAAACGGGGCGAAGATGGCGACAGCGTACAGGATGACCAGGATGACCAGCCCCGCGACCGCCAGCTTGTTGCGGGCGAAGCGGCGGGCGAACTGCCGGAACTGGCTCTCTTCGCGGGCCAGGCCCTGCAACTGCTCTTCAGCTTCGACGTTGAGATGCGGTGCAGCCACGGCAGTTCCCCCCTAGTCGTACTTGATGCGCGGGTCGACCCACACGTAGGCGATGTCCACCAGCAGGTAGCCGATCATCGTCAGCACGGCGGAGAGCAGCATGACCGACATGGAGACGTTGTAGTCCCGGTTGTTCACGGCCTGCCAGGCGACCCGGCCGATTCCGGGCCAGGAGAAGATGTTCTCGATGATGACCGACCCGCCCACCAGGCCGCTCAGGAGGCCGCCGGACACGGCCAGGATCGGCAGCAGCGCGTTGCGCAGGGCGTGCTTGTAGATGACGACCTTCTCCGCCAGGCCCTTGGCGCGGGCGGTGCGCACGTAGTCCTCCCGCAGCACCTCAAGCATGCTGGACCGCATGTAGCGGGTGAGGCCGGTGAGGCCGCCGAACACGATGACGACGAGCGGCAGGAGCATGTACTTTGCACGGTCCGTGAAGACCGTGAGCCAGCCATGAGTCTCCAAGGTGATGCCCGGTGTGGCGATGCCGTTGGTCGGGATCAGGCCGCCGGACTTCATGGCCACGCCCCAGATGAGCAGCGAGGCGACCCAGAAGCTGGGTGCCGCCTGCCCGGCGAAAGCCGTCGCCGTCACCAGCATGTCTGCCTTGGAGTACTGGCGGACGGCGGAGATGACGCCCAGCGGGATCGAAATGCCATAGATGAAGATCAGTGCGAACAAGTTCAGGCGGATGGTGTTGGGCAAAGCCGAGGCCAGCACTTCCTTCACCGGGAGGCGATAATAGTACGACTTGCCGAAGTCGCCCTTCAGCATGTTGCCGACCCAGCGCATGTACTGCACCGGAATCGGGTCGTTCAGCCCCCACTTCTCGCGAAGCTCCTCCACCTTCTGCGGGTCCGACATCGCATCCGCCTCGGCGGACAGGATGACGTACTCGGGACCGCCCGGCGCGAGTTGCATGATCCCAAAGGACAGCAGTGTGACGATGATCAGCAGGGGAATCATGTTGAGAATTCGCTTCGTCAGGTACCGAGCCATACCGGTCACCACCTTCAGGTCAGGGAGGGAACGTGGGGGGCGCCGTAGGGACGCCCCCCACTCCCGTAGTGCGTGCGGTCTAGGCTGTTACTCCTCGATCCACCACTTGTACAGGTAGTCCAGGGTGGCACCAGCGCCGGGGAAGTTCACGACGCCCTTGACGCGCGGGGTATGGAAGTCGGTGTAGAGGTTGGAGTACATGAGGATGACGGGCGCGTCGTTCACGATCAGCTGCTGGGCCTGGCCGTAGATCTCCTTCCGCTTCTCCTTGTCGGACTCCCGACGGCCCTCCTCGAGCAGGGCGTTGACCTCGGGGTTGTCGTACCGCATCCGGTTGAAGCTGGTCACGAGACCCGCGGCGTTGGGCTTGGCCAGGCTGCCGTGGAACAGGGCGTACAGGCTGTCGGGATCGAGGCCGAGGTTGAAGGCCTGGAACGCCATGTCATAGTTGCCGGGCTGCAGATGGTTCTCATTCATGGCGTTGAAGTCCATGAGGTTGACGTTCACCTTGATGCCCACATCCTGCCACATCTGCCGGGCCATGGTGGTCAGGGCCTCGATCAGGCTGGAGCCGGAGGAAGCGTACAGGTTCAGCTCCAGCGGCTTGCCGTCCTTCTGGTAGATGCCGTCGGCGCCCTTGGTGAAGCCGGCCTCCTGGAGCAGCTGCTCAGCCTTGGCCGGATCGTAGCCGATGGTCTGCAGGTCATCCTTGTACGCCCAGGACACCGGCGGGATCGGGCCAGGCGGCACGACCGCCTCGCCGTCCAGGGCACCCAGCACGATGGCCTCGCGGTCCAGCGCGTGGGTCAGGGCCTGCCGGACACGGACGTCGGTCAGCGGCTCCTTGGTGGTGTTGATCAGGATGTAGCCCCAGCCGTTACGCTCGTACTGCACCGGGATCAGCCGGCCCTCGTACTCGGTGAGCAGCCGCTTGACCTCGGACGGGGTCGGCGTGTCGACGTCGATCTCGCCGTTCTCCAGGGCCGCCAGGGCGGTCTGGTCGTCCGGGATGACCTTCATGCGGATGGTCTGGATGAAGGGAGCGCCACCCTCCTCCTCGCTGCGGAACCATTCATCGTTCCGCTCGAGCAGGGCATACTGGCCGCGGACGTACTCCTTGAACTTGTACGGGCCGGTGCCCACCGGGTTCCAGGTGACCGGATGGTTCTCCATGTCACCGATCTCGGAGCCCTCGAAGAGCTTCGCCTGCAGGATGCCGTAGTTGATGTTGGTGAAGATCGGGGCGAACGGCTCCTTCAGCTTGAACTCGACGGTGTACTTGTCGACCGCCACGATGTCCTCAATGGACGCCATGGAGGACGCACGCGGGCCGGTGTAGTCCGGGTGCTTGATCGCCTGCATCGTGAAGACGACGTCCTCGGAGGTCAGCTCGGCGCCGTCGTGGAACTTGACGCCCTCACGCAGCTTGACCGTGAAGGTCAGGCCGTCGTCCGAGGTCCACCAGTCCTCGGCCAGGTCGCCCTTCGGGGACCAGTCAAGGTCGAAATCGAAGAGGCTGGAGTAGACCAGGCCGTAGATCATGGAGCCGTAGGCGGACGAGGACAGGATCGGGTTCAGGTTGTCCGGGTCCTGGTTCAGGCGGAGGTTCAGCTCGCCGCCGACCTTGGGACCGCCGGACGGGGTCTGCGTGGACGGGGTCTGGGTAGACGGAGTCTGGGTGCCCCCCTGCTGGCCGCCGCCGTTGCTGGCAGGCGGGGAGGACTGCTTGGAGCCGCACGCAGCCAGAACCAGGCTCAGCGCCAGGAGCAGGGCCGCCGCGGCAAGGGACCTGCGGTTCTTTCTCATGTCTTCTCCCTTGACCTCCTCTGTGCGGTGCTATTCATCAGACTACACCATTGATTCACCGGTTCACCCGAATTTCCTCTTTGAGACCTACTGCCATATTTCTTTTTGCACCTTAATCTCAGACGACGGTTCCTATTATTTCAGCCTTTACGCGCGCGAAATAACCCCGGGCATTTGCCCGGGGTGTTCGCGCGCTATTCGTCCATTTGGCTAACGCTTCATCTTGGGATCGAGGGCGTCCCGCAGCCCGTCACCGACGAAGTTGAAGCAGATCACCACCACAAAGATTGCCAGTCCGGGGAAGATCGACACCCACGGAGCCTGCAGCAGGAACGGCCGGCCCTGGGACAGCATCTGTCCCCACGAGGTGAGGGGCGGCTGGGTGCCCAGCCCCAGGAAGGAGAGGCTGGACTCGGTGAGGATCGCGCTGCCGATGCGCAGCGTCGCCGACACGATGATCGGCCCCACGGCGTTGGGCAGGATGTGACGGAAGATCAGGCGGGCGTCCCGGGCCCCCATCGCGCGGGAGGCCTCCGTGAAGTCCCGCTGGCGCAGGCTCAGGAACTGGGACCGGACGATCTGGGCCAGTCCCGGCCAGGACGTGACGCCGATGACCAGCATGATGTTGAAGATGGAGGGCCGGATGACCGACACGACCGTGATCAGCAGGAAGAACACCGGGATGATGTCGATCGCCTCCGCGATGCGCATCAGCACGATGTCAATCCAGGTGCCGCCGTAGAAGCCGGCAACGGCGCCCACCAGCGAGCCGATCGCCACGGCCATCGTCATCGCGACGAAGCCCACCGACAGCGACACCCGGGAGCCCCAGATCATCCGGGAAAGCACGTCGCGCCCCAGGTTGTCCGTCCCGAAGGGGTGCTCCAGGCTCGGCGGCTGGAAGCGGGCGGGGATGTTCATCGCGTCCAGGGACTCGCTGGCGAGGTACGGGGCAAAGATCGCCACCAGGTACATGAGCAGCAGGACGACGAGTCCGACCACCGCCGCCTTGTTGCGCATGAAGCGCCGCACGATCTGCTGCAGTTGGGTGGTCTCCTTCGGGGCCTGCCCGTAATGGGCCTCTGTCTTCTTTTCCGCTGCGACCGCCATCGCTCACACCCCCCGTCAGTCGTACTTGATGCGCGGATCGACCCAGACGTAGGCGATGTCCACCAGCAGGAAGCCGATCAGCGTCAGCACGCCGGACATGAGCATGATCGCCATGGACACGTTGTAGTCCCGCTGCGTCACCGCGTCGTACCCGACGCGCCCGATGCCCGGCCACGAGAAGATCGTCTCCGTGATGACGGAACCGCCCACCATGGCGGAGAGCAGACCGCCCGAGATCGAGATCACAGGCAGGAGGGCGTTGCGCAGCGCGTGCTTGTACACCACGACCTTCTCCGAAAGCCCCTTGGCCCGGGCGGTGCGGATGTAGTCCTCCTTCAGCACCTCGAGCATGGCGGAACGCATGTATCGGGTAAGGCCGGTCAGGCTGCCGAAGACCATCACGGTCACCGGCAGGATCATGTACTTGGCCCGGTCAGCCAGGACAGAGAGCCAGCCGTAGGTTTCGAAGTTGACGCCGGGGGTCGCGATGCCGTTGGTGGGGATCAACCCGTTGGAACGCATCGCCACGCCCCAGATCAGCAGGATGGCCACCCAGAAGCTCGGCGCGGCCTGTCCGGCGAAGGCCAGCCCGGTGACGGCATAGTCCAGCTTGGAGTACTGCCGGACGGCGGAGATGATGCCCAGCGGGATGGCGATGGCATACGTGAGGAACAGCGCCACGGACTGCAGCTTCAGCGTCGCGGGCAGCGCCGCCCCGATGACCTCGACCACCGGCTTGCGGTAGAAGTACGACCGGCCGAAGTCGCCCCTGAGCACGTTCCCCAGCCAGCGCACGTACTGCACGGGGATCGGGTCGTTCAGTCCCCACCGCTCCCGCAGCTCCTCGATGCGCGTCGGGTCCAGGGTCGCGTCCTCGGCGGCCAGCAGCACCTTCTCCGGCCCGCCGGGCGCCATCTGCATGATGGCGAAGGAGAGCAGGGTCGCCAGGATGAGCAGCGGGATCATGTTGAGCACGCGCTTCAGCAGGTAGCGGCTCATCGGGTATCACCCCTTCTGGTCGTGGGCAGTGAGTGGTGAGGCGCGGGCCTGAGGCCCGGGTGGCATGCGGCAGGAGAACGAGCAGGGGCCGCGCAGGTCGTGAGCGGGAACTCACCCCTGCGCGACCCACACTCACGCGTACGGTGTCAAACTACTTCTCGTTGATGTACCAGCGGTAGATGTAGTCGCTGGTGGCGCCGTAACCAGGCATGTTGACGACGCCCTTCACCCGGCTGTTGACGAAGTCGGTGTAGATGTTGGAGTAGATCATGATCACCGGGGCCTCGTCCACGATGATCCGCTGGAACTCGGCGTAGTACTCCTTCCGCTTGGCGGGCTCGAACTCTTCCCGGGCCTTCTCCAGCAGCTCGTCCACCCGGTCGTTGTAGAACCGGGCCCGGTTGAAGCCGTTGACGTTCCCGTTGGCGTCCGGCCGGCCGGCGGAGCTGTGGAACAGGTTGTACATGGAGTCCGGGTCAAGGCCCAGGGAGAAGGCGCTGAAGGTCACGTCGAACTTACCCGGGGCCACGTAGTTGTCCATCATGGCATTGAAGTCGATCATCTGGACGTCAAGGTCGACGCCGATCTCCTTCCAGCTGGAGCGGGCGATGGCGCCGATGGCCTCGGTGGTGGTGGACCCCGCGCCGGCGTAGAAGGTCAGCTTCAGCGGCTGGCCGTCCCGCTCGTAGATGCCGGTGGACTCGTTCATGACGAAACCGGCTTCCTCAAGCAGCTGCTTGGCCTTCGCGACGTCACGCTGCTGCACCTGGATGGACTCGTCGAACGCCCAGGAGATCGGCGGGATCGGGCCGGGCGGGATGGTGGCCCGGTTCTCCAGCACGCCGGTGATGATCGCCTGCCGGTCCAGGCCGAGGGTCAGGGCCTGGCGGACCCGCTTGTCGTCCAGCGGCGCCTTGCTGTTGTTGAGGGTCATGTACCCGAAGCCGTTGCGGTCCCAGTAGTAGGCAGTCAGCTTGTCCTTGAACTGGGTCTCCAGCATGGCCACGTCAGACGCCTCGGGGGTCAGCCGGTCGATCTCGCCGTTCTGCAGGGCGGCCAGGGCCGTCTGGGAATCGGGGATGATCTTGTAGGTGAGCGTCTCGATGAACGGGGCGCCGCCGTAGTGCTCGGACATGAACCAGTCAGGGTTCCGCTCCAGCACCACGTACTGCCCGCGGACGTACTCCTTCAGCTTGTACGGGCCGGCGCCGACGGGCTTGTCCATACTCGCCGGGGCCTTCTCCATGTCGGCGATGGAGTAGCCCTCAAAGGCCTCCTTCGACAGGATGCCGTAGTTGATGTTGGTCAGCAGCGGGGCGGAGGGCTTCTTCAGGTGGATGTTCAGGTTGTACTTGTCCACGACCTCGATGGACTCCACGTCACGGAGCGAGGAGGCGCGGGCGCCGGTGTACTCCGGATCCATGATGGCCCCCAGGGTGAAGGCCACGTCCTCGGCGTCCAGGTCCGTGCCGTCGGTGAACTTGATGCCCTCCCGGATCTTGATGGAGAGCGTCAGGTTATCGTCGGAGATCTCCCAGGACTCCGCGACGTAGGGCATGGGCTCGTACTTCTCGTTGAACTCAAAGAGCGTCGCGTACAGCTGCGTGACGATCTCGGCGCCGTACGCCGTGGTGTACAGGATCGGGTTGAAGCTGTCGGGTTCCTTCTCCAGCAGCAGGTTCAGGTTGCCGCCCACCGCGGGCTGGCCGGAGGACGGCGACGGCTGCTCGGTCTGGGCGCCGCCCGTCCCGGACGGGTTCTGAGTCTGCTTCGGGCCGCACGCGGAGAGGGCCAGGCCGGTCACGACCAGCAGGCTCATGAGCGTGGCAGCCCTTCGGCTGATGCGCATGTGTGTAGTCCCCCTTCTTCGTAGTCGCCTGTATTTGTATAGGCGTTCATGAGACGGTGAAGCCCTATACCGCGGTTCAGTGAAATTGTGCGGATATTGAAGTTCTTATCTTACCCCTACTCTTGATGATCCGAAATTGACATGGGTCACTTGCCTGACTCGCCGCGGATGGTCGACCTGTGCGGCGAGCGCGCAGACGGCGCCGGTTCTCCCGGCGCCGGTGCGTTCCTCGCACGCTTCAGTTCCCGCAGCCGCAGTCCTTGTCCCGGTCCCGGTCCCGATCCCGTTCCCGCCTGCGCACCGCCAAGCGCACAGGCGGTTCACACGGCTCGACCTCCGGCGGGCAGCCCGCGGGCGAGGCCGCCGACGGGCACCTGCGGGGGAGCACGGAGCCAAAGGTGGGCACCAGCAGCTTCACGTCGGCCGTCACGGTGAGCACCGTGCAGAGCTGGATCGTGCAGCAGACGTTGGGTTCTCCCTGGGCTGCGTTAGGCTGCACCGTGCAGATGCAGCTGCCCTCCACGTCGCAGGTGACGTCGGTGCCCTCGGGCGCGCACAACACCACCTGCTTGGGGAAGCTGATCGTCCGTTCCACCGTGACCGGCTGCATGCCCATCGCCGGCAGCACCTGAATCTGGAGCGTCAGCGTGATTTGGATGGAGACGATGGCGCGGCCGTCGCCGCCGTTGTTGACCGGCTGCCGATCGGCGACCTCCTCGCACTGGATCTGCGTGATCCGGCAGCTAAGTATGGTCGCGCCGGTGCCCAGGTTCGGAATGGTGAAGCAGCGCTCCAGCAGGTCCTCCTGCGTACAGAAGTCAAACACTTTCCTGGCATCCACCAGGACGATTTCCCGCGGGGGCGGGCAGTGGCCGCCCCGGATCGGACCGGGGACGACAATCGTCTCCGTCCCGGCGGTCGCGTCTGTGTCTCTGGCCATAGGTTCACCCCTGTCTGCAGGCTATGACCGCGCGCAGCCAAAGGTGAACGCAAAACCGCCCCGGGGCGTCGCCCGGGGCGGTCGTTGGT
The DNA here is from genome assembly GCF_000009905.1 of Symbiobacterium thermophilum IAM 14863. Classification (GTDB taxonomy): domain Bacteria; phylum Bacillota; class Sulfobacillia; order Symbiobacteriales; family Symbiobacteriaceae; genus Symbiobacterium; species Symbiobacterium thermophilum. The sequence goes on along the minus strand of NC_006177.1, from coordinate 165,264 downwards.
TACGGCTCCATCTCCCGGATGTGGCGGACGGCGGCCTCCAGCTGCGGGTCGCCGGGCTCTCCCGGGATGATGCGGTTCGGATTCCCCACGACGATGTCGGGCTCCACGCCCTGGCCGTCGATGGAGTGGCCGCCGGCGGTCAGGTACTTGGCCGTGGTCAGCTTGATGCCCGAGCCGTCCTGGAGCCGCCAGAAGGTCTGCACGGACCCCTTGCCAAAGGTCTTCGCGCCGATCAGCGTGCCGACGCCGGCGTCCTTCACGGCCCCGGCCAGGATCTCCGAGGCGCTGGCGCTGCCGCCGTCGACCAGCACGACCAGCGGACCGGTCCACTTTTCGGCCTCCTTGGCCGTCAGGGCCCGCGGCTCCTTCGCCCGCTCCACGATGTGCACCACGGGATCGCCGGTCGGCAGGAAGAACGAGGCGATCTCCACCACCTCATCCAGCAGGCCGCCCGGGTTCTGCCGGACGTCGAAGATCAACCGGGTCATGCCCTGGCTCCGCAGCTCGGCAATGGCCTCCTTCACCTGGCTCGCGGCGCCCTTCTTGCTGAACTCGAACAGCTGGATGTACCCGATGCCCGCCTCCTGATCGATCATCCGGTAGTCGAGCACCGGCACGGTGATCGTGTCGCGGGTGATGACGAACTCCAGCGGCTCGGGCTCGCCCTCCCGCTTCACCAGCAGCCGGACCTGGGTGCCCTTCGGCCCCTTGATGAGCGCGACGGCCTCGTTCAGGCTCATCCCCGTGATGTCGCGGCCGTCCACCTGGATGATCGCATCACCCGTGCGCAGCCCGGCCTTCGCCCCCGGGCTCCCCTTGATGGGCGAAACCACGGTGAGCAGGCCGGTCTGCTGGGAGATCTCCACCGTCACCCCAATGCCGCTGAACGTGGGCTCGAACCCCTCGACGAACGAGCGGTACTCCTCTGGGGTGAAGAAGGTGGAATACCGGTCGCCCAGGGCCTCCACCATGCCCCGGAGCGCGCCGACGTTCAGAGCCTCGACGTCCACCTCTTCCACGTACTGCCCCTGAATCGCCCGCATGACCTCCTCCAGCCGCTCCACCTGGAGCCCCGACAGCGACGAGCCCGCCACCGGCAGTCGGTCCCTGAGTTGCGACATCGATTCCTGAAGCGCGGGCGGCCATCCCAGCGCCCCCAGCGCGTAGCTGACCACGCCCGTCACCGCGACCAGGAGCAGCGACAGCCCGAATCTCGTGCGGCGCTCGTCCATGTTCAGCGTCATCCTCTCTGTGGCAAACAAGCCTCTGCCCCATGTGTATCAGGGGCTAACCAGGAGTATACTCCGCACAATGCTTTGTGGTCAAACGACGTTGCCAAACCCGAAGGCCCGGTCCGCGCTCCCGCGGTCCGGGCCCCTCCTCCCTGCGTGCGCTCACCAGTTGATGTAGTCCAGCGGATTCTTCTGCACCCCGTCCACGTGAATCTCCAGGTGCACGTGAGGCCCCGTCGACCAGCCCGTCGAGCCCGCGAGGGCGATCGCTTCCCCCTGGCTCACCGCCTGGCCGGGCGAGACCAGAATCCGGCTGTTGTGCGCGTACCACGACGTGATGCCACCGCCGTGGTCGATGATGACCAGGTTGCCGTAGACGTCGTCGTAGCTGGTCTGCAGTACCACGCCGGCCTCGATCGCGCGGACGGTCTGGCCGTAGTTGGCCGCGAAGTCCGTGCCGTAGTGCATGCGCTGGGTGCCCAGGATCGGATGCCAGCGCATGCCGAAGTGGTCGGTGATGATCACCGGGGTCACCGGCGGGATCGGTGCGAAGACCCCGGCTTGCCTGTTCAGCTCCCGCACCAGGGCGGCCACCTGCTCGGCCAGCTGCTGTCCGTACCGCTCCATCTCATCCAGCTGGGCGGCAAGCGCCTGCCGCCGGTCCTCCAGGGACCGCGACACCTGCTCCCGCTCCTCCCGCTTCGCCACCACCGTTGCCTGGTACTCCTCCGCCTCCGCCTTCAGGGCGGCGAGCCGGGTCTTCCGCCCCTCCACCTGCCGCTGCTTCTCTTCCAGCGCCAGCTTCTCGGCCTTCATCTGCTCCACCAGCTCGCGGTCCTTGCGGGCGATGGTCGCGAGGATCTCCGCACGGCTGATGAACTCCCGGAAGGTGGCCGCGCCGAAGAGCACGGACAGCTTGTCCACCGGGCCGTTCTCCCGCATGGCCCGAATCCGGTCGCCCAGGATCTTGCGCTTCTCCGCGTAGCGGGCCTGCGCCAGCGCCACCTCGGCCTGCACCAACTCCAGTTCGGCCGAGACCTCCTCGTACTCCGCGGCGACGATCGCCAGGTTGGCGTTGGCCTGCACCAGCTCCGCCTCGACCAACCGCAGCTGCGCCTCCGCCTCCTCGGCCTGGAAGGCCAGGTCGGCCAGCTCGTTCTGCACTTCCTTCTGCTTCCGCCGCACGGCCTCCAGGTCGCGTTGGGCTTGTTCCAGCTGCGCCCGGATGTCGTTGGCCTGCGCGGCCTGTGGCCTGAGCGGCAGGGCCATGTTCAGGAGCAGCGCGCCCAGCGCGACCCAGGCCCAGCGGATCCGTCTCTGCATCCTGACCGGCACCCCCTTAGACCTTCAGGTAGCGGTGCAGGGAGAAATAGCTGGCGAGGGCCCCCAGCACGGCGCCCAGCCCCAACAGGGCGAGCGTAAGGTCCTGCAGGACGGCCCCGGGCTGCACCACGGGCAGGAACGGAATTGTCTGCTGAATCGCCGGCGCCAGCCGGATGTAGCCCCAGGCCGTGACGCCGCTGGCCAGCCCTGCGCCCACGGTGCCCAGCAGCATGCCCTCCAGCACGAAGGGCCGCCGGATGTACCAGTCCGTGGCGCCGACCAGCTTCATGATCGAGACCTCCCGCCCCCGGGCGTACACCGACAGGCGGATGGTGTTGGAGAGCGTGAGCACCGTGGCGAAGAGCAGCAGCAGCACCAGGCCGAGGCCGCCGATGCGCACCGCCCGGGTGAAGGCCAGCAGATCGGCGACGATCTCCTTGCCATAGTCCACCTTCGCCACGCCGGGCATGGCCTGGATCTGCTCCGCCACCTCCGCGACGAGCTGGACGTCCGTCACCTTCACGTAGATCTCATCGGAGAGGGGGTTCTCGTCGCCCTCGTAGCCGCTGAGGATCGCCGCCTGGGCGGGGTCCGCCCGCTTCATCTGCTCCAGGGCCTCGTGCCGGCTCAGGAACGTGACCTCCTGGACGTTGGGCATGCTGCGGATGCGGGACAGGATGGCCTGGATCTCCTCTTCAGTCAGATCCCGCTGGTCGCACTTCACCTCGTCCCGCCGGGCGGTGCAGAGGTAGCCCTTGATCTCGACCTGGCTCTCGGCCGAGGCAGCCATCTGCTCGAGATTGACGGCCAGGAGCGCCACCACCGCCAGAACCAGCAGCGTGACCGCGACCGAGAGCATCGAAGCGAGAGACATCAGGTTGCCCCGCGCCATGTTGTGCAGGGCGTCGCGCAGTGCGGCGGCCCATCCCCTAAGACTCATAGCCGTAGGTCCCCCTGTTCTCGTCACGCACCACGCGACCCCGCTCCAGGGCAATGACGCGCTTCTTCATGGTGTCGACGATCTCCGCCGCGTGGGTGGCCACCACCACCGTGGCCCCCATCTGGTTGATCTGGTTGAGGAGGTTCATGATCGCCCAGGTGTTCTCGGGGTCCAGGTTGCCGGTGGGCTCGTCGGCGATCACCAGCACCGGGTTCCGCACGATGGCGCGCGCCACCGCCACCCGCTGCTGCTCGCCTCCGGAGAGCTCCGCAGCCAGCGCCCGGCTCTTGTGGCGCAGGCCAACCAGCTCCAGGGCGGCCGGAACCCGGCGGTTTACCTCGCGCCGGGGCACGTCGGTGCACTCCAGGGCGAAGGCCACGTTCTCGAACACCGTGCGGTCGGGCAGGAGCTTGAAGTCCTGAAAGATGATCCCGATGCTCCGCCGGAGGTACGGCACCGCCCGCCGGGGCAGGCGGGCGACGTCCTTGCCATCCACGAGGATCTGGCCCGTCGTGGGCAGCTCCTCCCGGTAGATCAGCTTCATGAGCGTGGACTTGCCGGCACCCGAAGGGCCGACCAAAAAGACAAACTCCCCCCGCTCAACCCGGAGGTTGATGCCATCGAGGGAAGGGGTTTTCATATGGGGGTAGACTTTTGTGACGTTGATAAACTCGATCACGCGGGATCACCCCATCGGTTAGTTCCTATACGCTGCGGAGACTGGCGATCCTTCACGATCCGAACGTCTAACGTGAAACTTTACCAGGGAGTTCGACGAAGGTACAAACCTTCCCTTCCTGGACGCGTTATTCTAGGTCATGCTAAATCTGGATGCCCTTCCGAAAGCCGTCATTCCCACGAAAGACCCACCCGGCCGGACCGGGTGGGTCAGCATACGCATCACGGGTTCGGACGCTGCGCTCGAGCCCGCAGCACGTTCAGGCCGAAGCGCACCAGCGGGGGCAGGCTGCGCCGCACCCGGCGCAGCCGCACGATCCGGTAGAGCCACTCCAGGTTGGCGCGGATCATCCACTGCGGGGCGCGGGGGACGGCGCCGGCCCACACGTCGATGGTCCCGCCTACGCCCATGCCCACGGGCACGCCGAGCTCCGGCAGGTGGCGGTGCAGCCATCGCTCCTGCTTGGGCGAGCCCAGGGCGACGAAGAGCACGTCCGGGCGTGCAGCCCGGATCTGCGCGACGACCTCGCCCTCCTCCTCGGGCCGGAAGAAACCGTCGCGCCAGCCCACAACCTGGATGCGGGGGTACGCCTCCTGCACCCGGCGGGCCGCCTCCGCCACCACCTCGGGGCGGGTGCCCAACAGGAAGACCCGCCCCCCGCCCCGGTCGTTCAGGGCCTTCAGCAGGTTGGAGGCCAGGTCTGCGCCGCCGACCTTCTCGGGCACCGGGTCGCCGAGCAGCCTGGAGGCCAGCACAATGCCGGCGCCGTCCGGCACGACCAGGTCAGCTCCGTTGATGATGGCGGCCAGCTCCGGGTCCCGGCCGGCCCGGTCGGCGATCTCCGCGTTGGGCGTGACCACCAGGTGCGGGCCGCCCGCGTCAATGAAGCCGAGGCAGCGGTCCACGGCCTCGGCCATCGTCACCTTATCGACGCCAATGCTGAGGATCTGTGCGCGCTTCATGTCATCTGCCACCGGCCTGCGCGTACGGACTAGTCCTGGATGGTGACCCGGCCCTTCACCATCAGGACCAGGTCGGTCTCGGCCTGGAACCCCCGCCCGTCGCTGCGGGGCACCACGATCAGGTGGTTGGCGGGGATCCGGGAGCCGCCCCGGATGTCAGTGCCGGCGGTCACGTCCAGCAGCCCGCCCAGGGCCGAGTCGATGGCCGTCGCCCGGCCGCCCCGCAGCACCAGCTCGGTGCCGGCCTCCCCGATCACCTTCTGCCCCGCGGACACCTCCACGACCCGGTACAGCGCCACCAGATCCACGTAGGACTTGCTGACCAGCGGGTCGCCGCCGGTGCCCGGCTCCGCGGTCTCGGCCATCACGCGGCCGGCGGCCAGGCCGACGAGCAGCGCAGCTGCCACCAGCAACGACAGGTTCCTCCATCGGTGCGGCATCCGGAGTTCGCTCCCTTCCATATATCTCCGCTGTCCGTACGACGCCCGCGCGGGCCGGCGGGTTCCCGGGCCTTTCCCTTACGGCCGGGCGAGCTCGCCGTTGGCCCTCTTCTCCAGGTACCCGTAGATGAAGGGATCCAGCTCGCCGTCGATCACCGCCTGGGCGTTGCCCACCTCCACCCCGCTGCGGTGGTCTTTCACCAGGGTGTAAGGCTGGAAGACGTAGCTGCGGATCTGGCTGCCCCAGGCGATCTCCATCTGCGGGCCCCGGATCTGGGCCATCTCCTTGTTCTGCTCCTCGATCTTCAGCTCCACCAGCTTGGAGCGGAGCATCATCATCGCCACGGCGCGGTTCTGCATCTGCGAGCGCTCCTGCTGGCACGATACCACGATACCGGTGGGCAGGTGGGTGATCCGCACCGCCGACTCGGTCTTGTTGACGTGCTGGCCGCCCGCGCCGCTGGACCGGAACGTATCGATGCGCAGGTCCTCGGGCCGGATCTCGATGTCGTCCACGTCATCCTCGATCTCGGGCATGACCTCCACCGCGGCGAACGAGGTGTGCCGCCGGCCGGACGCGTCGAAGGGCGAGATGCGCACCAGCCGGTGGACGCCCATCTCCGGCCGGAGGAAACCGTACGCGTAGGGGCCCCGCACCGCGATCGTGACCGACTTGATGCCGGCCTCGTCCCCGTCCAGCCGGTCCAGCTCCTCCACCTTGAAGCCGCGCCGCTCGGCCCAGCGGACGTACATGCGCAGCAACATCTCCGCCCAGTCCTGTGCCTCGGTACCGCCGGCCCCGGCGTGGATGGTTAGGATGGCGTTGTACGCGTCGTACTTCCCGTTCAGCAGGACCTGCAGCTCGAACTGCCGGACCTGTTCCTCCAGGGCGTCGGCCTCCGCTCTGGCCTCCGCGGCCATCTCGGCGTCGGACGCCTCCTCGGCGAGGTCGATCATGACCTCCAGGTCGTCCAGCCGGCGCCGGAAGGACTCCAGCTGTTCCACCGGGGCCTTCAGCTGCGCGACCTGCTGGGTGACGCGCCTTGCCCGGTCCTGGTCGTTCCAGAAGTCCGGCGCCGCGATCTGGTGCTCCAGCGCCGCGATCTCCTCGAGACGCCTGTCGAGGTCAAAGAGACCTCCTGAGTTCGATGATTCGCTCGCGCAAGCGCTGCGCTCGGCGGGTCAGTTCGTCGTACATGGGCAAACCGCCTCCTCCTCCATGGTCACGCACTGCATTGTACCATCGGCCCGCCGCCGCGGGCAATTCGTACATGGGTGTCCGGTCCCCCCCGGGCGGAATACCCTGGCTAGCAGCGATCCCAGGTGGGGAGGGTCTGCCTGTGGCAATCGGGTTCATCGGCATGGGCAACATGGGGCGGCTCCTGGTCACCGCCCTCGTGCGTGCGGGCGCGCTGCAGCCGGATGAGGTTCTGATCTACTCCCGCTCGCCGGAGAAGCGGCGCCGGGTTACCGCCGCGCTGCCCGGGGTGCAGGAGGCCTACGGGGGAGGCGATCTCGCGCGCCGGGCCGGGGTCGTCTTCCTCTGCGTCAAGCCCCCCGAGACCGCCGGGGTGCTGGAGGAGATCGGGCCGTACATAACCGCGGACCACCTGCTGGTCACCATCAACAACACGGTCACTCTCGCCATGCTGGAGGCGAGGACGCCGGCCCGTGCCGCAAAGGTGATCCCTTCCGTGGTCCACGCCGTCCGTCGCGGCGTCTCGCTGCTGGTCTTCGGAGGGCGCTGCACCCACCGCGACCGGGCGCTGCTCATGCGGCTGATGGGCGCCGTCAGCCGGCCGTTCGTGGTGCCGGAGGAGGCCGTGCGCACCGCCTCCGACCTGACCGCGTGCGGCCCCGCCTTCCTCAGCCTGGTCCTGCACGCGATGGCGGAGGCGGCGCGCGGGAAAGCCCCGGCTCTCTCCCGGGAGGCCGTGATGGCCATGGTACGGGAGACGGCCCGGGCCACCTGCGAGCTGATGGAGCAGACGGGGTATGACTTCGCGGACGTGGCCGCCCGGGTCGCCACCCCGGGGGGCGTGGCCGCGGCGGGCGTCGACGCGCTGCACCCTCGGCTGGACGGGTTCTGGGAGGCGGTACTCGCCGCCACCGCCGCACACGAGGCCGCGAAGCGGGCGCAACTGGTCCTCTAGACCGCGGGAAGGCCGCTCCCTGCCGGGAGCGGCCTTCGCCGTGCGTGGCCCCGGACCGGGCCGCGGCGCCGCCCGGGTTAAGGCTGCGCCTCCTGTGCGGCCTCCGGGATGGTGATCTTGCGCCTTCTCGGCTTGGGCCGCTGCCACCGGAACACCCGGCTCAGCAGGTCGTAGATGGCCGTCGAGTGCTTGGCCAGCACCGGACCGAGCACGGCCAGGATGAGGACGTACAGCGCCGCGAAGGGCTGGAGGACCGGCAGCAGGCCTCCGGCCACGCCGAGGTTCGCCATGACGATGGAGAACTCGCCGCGGGCCACGATGGTCAGGCCGATGTTGGCCGAGGCCTTGTGCGACAGCCCGGAGGTCCGACCGGCCAGCATGCCGGCGGCGAAGTTGCCAACCATGCTCACCGCCGCGGCGATCACGGCCGGCACGACCGCACCGCCGAGCCCCACGGGGTCGATGGAGAGGCCGAAACTGAAGAAGAACAGGGCCCCGAAGAAATCGCGGAATGGCAGGATGAGGTGCTCCACCCGCTCCCGATGGTCGCTCTCCGCCAGGGCCAGGCCGAAGAGGAGCGCGCCGATGGCCTCGGCCACGTGCAGCGACTCGCCGAAGCCCGCGATCAGGAAGAGCGCGCCGAAGACCACCAGGATGAACAGCTCGGCGCGCCGGGAGAGTGCGGACCCAGCCGGTACCACTTGATCATCAGGTCGTTGACGTCCATGTCCATCTCTTCGAGGACCTTGGGCTGGTACGCCAGGCCGCCCACGATGGCGGCCACCTGGCGCGCCTCGGTGTCGTCCAGGGTCACCATCGAGACCGGCTCATCCGGGTCCTCCTGGTCGAAGTGGTAGATGGCGCGCCGCCCGTCGTCGTGCACCACCACCATCTTGTCGCCGCTGCGGGTCTCGATGAGGAACTTGCGACCGATCCCGGGGAGATCGGTCTCCCGAATGCCAGGCATGACGAATCCTCGCTCCAGCATGACGAAAACGCACAGAATGAACCTGCGTGACCATAAGAGTGATTTCACGAACCAGTTGGTTCACGTAATCACCCGGATCCACTTGCCAATGGTGGAGGCCGCTCCCGGGTCAGGGAGCGGCCTCGGTGATGCGCTTATCCGCCCTGCGCCAGCGGCCGGAGGGCCTCCGCGAGCTGCTCCAGCTCCTCCTCCGTGTTGTAGAAGCCCGCGGAAAGCCGGAGGCTGCGCGGGTGAGGCACCGTGCGGACGATGATGCGCTGCTGCGCCAGGGCCTTCAGCACGCGTTCGGCGTCGGTCTCCACCTGGAAAGTGACCAGTCCCGCGGTCTCGGCCGGGGTGACGACCGTCACCCCGGGCACCCGGGCCAGCAGTTCCCGCGCGGTTGCAGCCAGGCGGCGGATCCGCGCGTACGCCCAGTCCGTGCCCACCTCCTCGGTGAGCCAGCGGCACGCGGCCAGCTGGCCCGCCAGGTTGGCCGGCTGCACCGTGCCCTGCTCCAGCTTCTGGACGCCGCCCTTGGGCAGCAGGCCGGCGTACATGTCATAGGCCTGGGCGGTGCCGTATCCGGCGAAGGTGATGCGCAGCTGGGCCGCCGCCGTCCGGGACCCGTACAGGGCACCGACGCCCTCCGGGCCGCAGAGCCACTTCTGCCCGGTCACCGCGTAGAAGTCGACCCCCAGCTCCTTCACGTTCACCGGGATGGCGCCGAAGGACTGCGCGCCGTCGACCAGCACCAGCACCCCGTGCCGGTGCGCCACCTCGGCGATCTCCCGGATGGGCAGCACCGCCCCGGTGATGAAGGAGACGTGGGAGAGGGAGATCAGCTTGGTGCGCGGGGTGATCAGCCGCTCGATCACCGCCGGCGCCTCCTCGGGCCGGTTCAGCACGTCCGCGATCCGGATGGTGATATTGTACCGCTCGCGGGCGGCAAACAGCGGGAACAGCGCGCCCGGATGCTCCAGGTTGGTGGTGATGGCCTCATCGCCGGGCTGCCAGTTCACCCCCAGCGTGACCAGGTTCATTCCGTCGGTCGTGTTCTGGGTGAGGGCGATCTCCTCGGGCTCGCAGCCGAGCAGCGCCGCATGCTTCGCACGGACCTGGGCCTTCAGCTGGTTCAGCTTTACGTAATACTCCGTCGCGATGCGCCCCTCCGCCGCCTGGGCCGCCAGCGATTCGACCATGGCGGCGCGCACCGGCTCGGGCAGGGGGCCGGCGGTTCCGGTGTTCAGGTAGACCTGGCTGCTCAGGGCCGGCAGCTGGGACCGGATCTGGGTCAGCTTTTCCATGCACGCACCTCCCGGGCAAATCAGGGCGCACAGCAGGAAGCCCGCCGTCTGCGCCACTCCTATTATAATCCTCCCGGCGCGGACAGGGGCTCCAGGACGTAGACCACGCCGCTCCGGTCCAGCCAGGCCCGCCGGAACAGCTCGCGGCGGTAGACCCGCCGCACCTCGGGGTCGGAAGGCGCGGCGGGGTCGTTCACAATCACATCCCCCTCCGGGGTGAAGCCGCGCACCACCAGGATGTGGCCCGCCGTCCGGGCGATGGGCGCGTTGGGCAGCCACGACCGGTCGTACGCCACCGAGGCGATGAGCGGCCGCCGGCGGGCGATCCACCGCTCCAGTTCGGCGAAGCTGCCGAACCGGTCCACGTACGCCCGGAAGCCCCGGGTGGAGGCGTAGGCGGTGTTGAACGGCCAGTTTCCGTGGCCCCGGTAGGCGGCGTCGTAGACCCCCGGGACCGTCTCCCCGGGAATCGACTCCACGTGGCCGTAGTAGGCCATCACCATCGCCAGCGAGACCGGGCTGCACCAGACGTTCCCGCCGTCGGGGAAGACCATCTGGGACCGCATGGGCACGTCCAGCTCCACCCCCCAGGCGTCCCGGTGCGGCGGCTCGCCGCTGCGCTCATCCTTCCGGGCGGCGGCCAGCCAGAGCCGGCGGAGCGCCGCGGCCCTCAGCGTCACCCGGAACTGGTACGCCCGGGCGGGGCGGTCGAGCAGCAGCGTGTCGGTCTCCAGCCGGCCGAAAGGCGGATGCACCTGGTCGGGGACGGAGGCACGCTCGCCGGTGGAGGACCAGCGGCCGAAGCTGAACCAGGGCGACCAGTCGTCGCCGACGCGCACCCGCAGGGAAACCTCGATCAGCTCCCCCTCACCGTTCCAGGAGGCCACGGCCCAGTCGAAGGGCGCGGCCTCCTGCTCAGGTGCCGTCCAGGTTCCGTCGCCGACCAGCCCCTCCGGCCCCGCCCGGGTGCCCTGGTGGTCGCCGGCGGCAAAGGCGTTGCAGGGATAGAGCGCCACAGCCGCCCCTCCTCTACTTCTTCGTGCGGGGATCCAGGGCGTCCCGCAGGCCGTCGCCCAGCAGGTTAAACGCCAGCACGGTGAGCATGATCATCACGCCCGGCGCGAGGGACATCCAGGGGGCGTGCCGGAGGTACGAACGGCCCTCGTAGATCATGGAACCCCAGGTGGCCGTGGGCGGCTGCACCCCCAGCCCCAGGTAGCTGAGGGACGCCTCGCTCATGATCGCCCCGGGGATGCCCAGGGTCACTGCCACGATGATCGGCCCCAGCGCGTTGGGCAGGATGTGCCGGAGGATCACCCGCGCGTCGCTGGCCCCGGCGGCCCGGGCCCCTTCCACGAACTCCCGCTCCTTCAGGGCCAGCACCTGGCCGCGGGTGAGCCTGGCCATGCCGGCCCAGCCCACCACCGACAGGGCGATGAACAGGTTGATGAGCCCCCGGCCGAGGGCGAACATGATCGCAATCGCAAACAGCAGGTCCGGGAAGGCGAACAGCACGTCCACCGTGCGCATGATGACCCGGTCCACCCGGCCGCCGTAGTAGCCCGCGAGCGCGCCCATCGTCACGCCGATCACCATGACGATGGCCTCGGCGACGAAGCCGACGAGCAGCGAGACGCGCGCCCCGTAGATCACGCGCGAGAACACGTCGCGGCCCAGGTGGTCGGCGCCGAGCCAGTACTTGCCCTCTCCCAGCGCGTCAAAGGGTGTACCGGGCTTGGCCAGCTTCAGGAAGAGGTCCTGCTTGTTGGGATCGGCCGGAGCGAGCCAGGGGGCGAGGATCGCCATGAGGATGAGCAGGACGATGAAGATCAGGCCCGCCATCGCCAGCTTGTGCTGCCGCAGCCGGTCCCAGGCGGTCCTGCTCCTGGGCTCGGCGCCCGCCGCCGCAGGCGCCCTTACCTCAGCGGTTGCCGCCATGGCCTCTGCTCCTTTCCTACGTCATGCGGATGCGCGGATCGACCAGCGAGTAGCTGATGTCCACGAGGATGTTCATCACCACGAAGATCACCGCGGTGAGCAGCACCGTGGCCTGGATCACCGGGAAGTCCAGGGCGTTGAGCCCCCGGATCGTCACCAGCCCCAGGCCGGGGATCCCGAACACCGACTCGGTGAGGATGGAGCCGGTGAGCAGCCCGCCGATCTCCAGGCCCACCACGGTGATGACCGGGATCAGGGCGTTCTTCAGCGCGTGCTTGAAGACGACGACCCGCCCGCTGAGCCCTTTGGCCCGGGCGGTGCGGATGTAGTCCTGGCTGACCACGTCCAGCATGGAGGAGCGCGTGTACCGGGCGATCGAGGCCGCGTAGCGCGTGCCCAGCACCAGTGCGGGCAGAATCAGGTGCTTCAGCGTGTCAAACCCCGAGATCGGCAGCCATCCCAGCCGGTAGCCGAACAGCAGCTGGGCCACCATGGCCACCCAGAAGACCGGGGCGGAGATGAACGAGAGCGCCGTCACGGTGGCCATGTAGTCGATGGCTGTCCCGCGGTTCAGCGCCGACAGGATGCCGATGGGCACCCCGATGACGACGGAGACCAGCACCGCTGACGCCGTGAGCTTCAGGGTAGCGGGCATGGCGCTGCGGATCATGTTCATCACGGGCTGCTGGGTCTGAAACGACCTGCCCAGGTCCCCCCGCAGCGCTCTCAGAAGAAAATCCGCATACTGCACCGGCAGGGGGCGGTCCAGCCCCATCTCCCGGCGGATGCGCTCGATGGTGGCCGGGTCCGCCTTCTTCTCGAACGCGACGGTCACCGGGTCGCCGGGGACCACGTGCATCAGGATGAAGGTGATGAGGCTGACCCCCAGCAGGACGGGAATGCCGGACCAGAGCCGGCGCACGATGTAGGCGAGCAAGGCAATCCTCCCCGATTGCCAATCGGGGTGGGGACCCGGCCAGGCCGCGGCCCCCACCGCCCGATGGCTGCAGCGTTATTGGACGTCCTTCCAGACCGTCTTGTAGTCGTACACGAAGACCGGGTTGAGCTGGAAGCCGTGCACGTACGGCTGGCTGACGAAGTAGGACTTCAGGTGCCACAGCGGAATCATCGCGTACTCCTCGTACAGCAGCCGCCGCTCCAGCTCCTGATAGTCCCGGCTGCGCCGCTGGACGTCGGTGTCGATCCGCGCCCGCTCCAGGATCGCGTCGACCTCCGGGTCGTTGACGCCCACCGACATCGCCGTGGAGCTCGAGGAATGGAAGAAGGTCCAGAGGAAGTTGTCCGGGTCGGGATAGTCGGCGTACCAGTTGCCCTGGTTGGCCGGGATCTCGCCCCGGGAGCGTGCGGCCGCATACGTGGCCGAGTCGTAGATCTCCACCACGTAGTTGAGGCCCACCTCGGCGAGCATCTGCTGAATCGCCAGGTTGGTGTCCGTCACCTTGTCTCCGCCGCGCTGCCAGGCGGTGATCGTCAGCCCCTCGAAGCCGTTCTCCCGGATGATCTGCCGCGCCCGCTCGGGGTCATAGGGGAACCCGGGTGCGTCCGTGAGCGCACCGACGATCCCCGGGGAGGTCAGGCCGGCGGCCGGGATGCCGGTGCCGTTGTGGATGGTGTCGATGATCTTCTGCCGGTCGATGGCCAGCGACACGGCCTCCCGCAGCCGCTTGTCAGGGTAGAACCGGTGGTTCAGGACCAGGTAGTAGGTGTTCAGGGTCGTGGTCTCCCAGATCTTCCACCGGCCCGACTGCGTGGCGTTCTCCCACTCCACGGTGGGGATGTCGTTGCTGTCGAGGTTGCCCATCTCGAACTCGAGCCAGCGGGTCGACTCATCGGCGATCACCCGGTACTCGATGGCGTCCAGGAACGGATAGCCCTCCTCGAAGTAGTCCGGGTTGCGCTCCAGCACGATCAGCTCATTGGGACGCCACTCCTTCAGCTTGAACGGGCCGGTGCCGACGGGCTCCCGGGCGAAGGCCTCGCCCTTCTCCGCGGCGTAGTCGGCCGGCAGGATCGAAGCCGGCGCGGTGGCCAGGTTGCTCAGAAACGGCCCGAACGGCTCCTTCAGGGTGATCTCAAAGGTGTAGGGGCCCGTGACTTTCAGGCCGGCCAGCTCGGTGGCCTTGCCCTCCAGCATCTCGTCCGCGCCGACGATGTCGTGGAACACCCAGGTGTTCTTGGCCATCGTCGCGGGGTTGAGCATGCGCTCAATCGTATACTTGACGTCCTTGGTGGTCAGCTCGACCCCGTTGTGGAACTTCACGCCCTCCCGGAGCCGGAAGGAGTACGTGCGCCCGTCCGCGGACACGGTCGGCATCTCGGCCAGCAGCTCGGGCTCCAGCTCCAGCGTGGTGCCCCTGTAGCGGACCAGGGTGTTGAACAGGTTTCGGGCCAGGCGGTACACCTGCAGCGTCGTGTCCAGCTGCGGGTCCATCACCGCGGGCTCGGCGCCGATGGCCATGCGGTAGGTGCCGCCGTAGACCTCGCCGTTGGGCCCCCGCCGCGGCCCGCCGGACGGGTCGGTTCCGCCCGTGCCGCCCTGGCCCGAGCCGTCCTGGGACGTACTCGTACCGCCGTCCGGCCCCTGGGTCTCCGCCGGCCGGGAACAGGCCGCCATGGCGAGCATGGCGACAGCCAGCAGCAGCGCGGTCAGACGTGAGGGACGCTTCATCCTCCTACCCCTCCCATATGGTGACCGGGAGCCTCCCCCCTCTGTGCCTTTCCCGGTCTGTAGTGTTCATCAGAATTCCCCACCGCCCGTTGTATTCCTCTTCCATCTAGGGGGAATATACAAAATACGATACTCACAAACTCGTACCTGACCGCGCGGAAAACCGCCCCGGCCCATGCCGGGGCGGTCCTGTGAGCGCGCATCCGGCGCTATCGGCCCCAGACCAGCGGGACCCAGAAGCAGCCGATCAGCGTGATGGTGGCGATGGCCGCCAGGTTGAGGAAGAAGCCCACCCGGATCATCTGCCGGATCGTCACCCGGCCGGAGCTGAACACGATGGCGTTGGGCGGCGTGCCCACGGGCAGCATGAACGCCAGCGAGCCGGCCAGGGCGGCCACGACCATCAGGCCCGTGGGTGCGGCGCCCAGCGCGGTGGCCAGGCTCGCCATGATCGGCATGAAGATGGCGGCGATCGCCGTGTTGGAGGTGATCTCGGTCAGGAACGTCACCATGGCGGCGACGGCAATCACGATGAGGAAGTACGGCGCCCCCGCCAGAACTTGCAGGAACCCGGCCAGCCACACGGCCACCCCCGTCGACTGGAAGACCTCCGCGATGCAGAAGCCGGCGCCGAAGAGCAGGAGCACGCCCCAGGGCAGTTCCTTCAGGGCAGACTCGTCGAGCAGAAACCCGCCCTCGCCGCCCGGGATGAGGAACAGGAGCGAAGCGCCGAAGATGGCGACCATCGCGTCGCTGATCCCCGGCACGACCCCCTTCAGCAGGAAGGGGTAGGTGATCCACAGCAGGGCGGTGGCGCAGAACACGCCGAGCACCTTTCGCTCCTCGCCGCTCATCGGCCCCAGCTCGGCCATCTGCCTGCGCACCCATTCCCGGCTGCCGGCGACCTCGGCAAAACCGGGCGGCATGACCCACAGCAGGATGCGCCATGCGACGAGCGTGAAGACGAGGAACATGGGAACGCCCACCAGCATGTAATCGAAGAAACTGATCTCAACGCCCAGCGTCGAAGCCGCGACGCCCACCATGATCGCGTTGGGCGGCGAGCCGATGATGCTGCCGACGCCGCCAATGGAGGCCGCGTAGGCAATCGCCAGCAGGATCAGGGCGGAAAATGGCTCTTGATCTGGGTACACCTTTTCGCCGTTCCTCACCCGCAGTTCGGTGATCTGCTTGACGACCGCGATGCCGATGGGCAGCATCATCATCGCCGTCGCGCTGTTGGAGATGAAGGCGGAGAGCACGCCGGTGGCCAGCATGAAGCCCAGGACAAGCCTGGACGGACTGGTGCCCACCGCGCTGATGACCGCCAGCGCGATACGCCGGTGCAGGTTCCAGCGCTCGATCGCCACCGCGATGATGAACCCGCCGAGGAACAGGAAGAGGGTCGGATCGGCGTAGGCAGACACCACCTCCCCCACCGAGCCCAGCCCCAGTACGGGGAACAGAATGACCGGAAGCAGGCTGGTGATGGGGATGGGGATGGCCTCGGTCACCCACCACGCGGCGATCCAGGCGGTGCCGGCCAGCGCCGCCACGCCTTCGGGTCCCAGGCCGGCCGGCCGGAAGAACAGGTAGATGAGCAGACAAAGCGTCGGGCCAAGTACGAGTCCGATTCTCTGCGCCAGGTTCAGGGACAGCTGTTTCTCCCCCGCAACCGTCGCCCTTGCGCCTTGCACGATCACGCTATCTCTCCTTCCCAGCGTCGGTGCAGCAGCCCATGCGCCCGTTTCAACCCGGATTTGACACCACCGTTTGGCAGACGGGCCAATTGCGAGGATATGGTAAATTCCCAAGTCAAAGCTTAACGCGGCGCCCTTTTTTCCGTCAATTGCACAAACAGACTATAGCCCCGGACCCGTCCGCAGTAGACGGGCCCGGGGCTTCCGTATCAGCCCGAAGCCGCTTCAGGCGCTCAGGATGCGGCGCACGTCGTCGCCATCCAGCGTCTCCCGGTCCGAAAGCTCGACCACCAGTGCGACCAGCCGGTCTCGATTCGTCTCGATCAGGCTCCGGACCTCCCGATACAGCCGGTCCAGCAGCGCCTGCACCTCCCGCTCGATGGCGGCGGCCGACTCTTGAGAGAGGTTCTGCACGCCGGGCCAGTCGGTGTCGGGCACCGCCATCAGGCCCACCGACTGACCCATGCCGTAGCGGCTGATCATCTCCCGGGCCACCTGGGTCGCCCGCCTCAGGTCGTCCTGGGCGCCGGTGGACCGCTCGCCCAGGAGCACCTCCTCGGCGGCCAGGCCGCCCAGGAGCATCTTCAGCCGGGCTTCCAGCTCGGAGCGGGTGTAGAGCATCTGGTCCTCCTCGGGCGTGGTCAGGGTGAAGCCCCCGGCACGCCCGCGGGGGATGATGGTCACCTTCTGCACCGGGTCGGCGCCCGGGGTGAGCGTGGCCACCAGGGCGTGGCCCGCCTCGTGCACCGCCACCCGCCGCTTCTCCTCGGGACGGATCATCCGCCCCTTGCGGGCCGGGCCGCCGGCCACCACCCGGTCGATGGCCTCGTCGATCTCGCTCATCGTGATGTGACTGCGCCCCCGGCGCACGGCCAGGATGGCGGCCTCGTTCAGCAGGTTGGCCAGATCGGCCCCCGTAAAGCCGGGGGTTCGCCGCGCGACGGCGGCCAGGTCCAGAGAGGGATCCAGTTGCTTGCCCTTCGCGTGGACCCGCAGGATCTCCTCGCGCCCCGCCGCGTCCGGGGGACCTACGGGGATCTGCCGGTCAAACCGGCCGGGGCGGAGCAAGGCCTTGTCCAGCACGTCGGGCCGGTTGGTGGCCGCCATGACGATGACGCCCTCGTAGGCACCGAAGCCGTCCATCTCGGTGAGCAGCTGGTTCAGCGTCTGCTCCCGCTCGTCGTGGCCGCCGACCACCGCGGCGGAGCCCCGCTGGCGGCCGACGGCGTCGATCTCGTCGATGAAGACGATGCACGGCGCGTTCTTCCGGGCCTGGGCGAACAGCTCGCGCACGCGGGAGGCGCCCATGCCGACGAACAGCTCGACGAAGCTGGAGCCGCTCAGGGCGAAGAAGGGCACCCCCGCCTCGCCGGCCACCGCACGGGCCAGCAGCGTCTTGCCCGTCCCCGGCGGACCGTACAGCAGCACGCCCTTGGGGATGCGCGCGCCGATCGCCCGGTACTTGTCCGGGTTCTTCAGGTAGTCCACGATCTCCTCGAGCTCGCCCTTCACCTCGTCCATCCCGGCGACGTCGGCGAAGGTCACGGGGGACTCCCCGGGCGCCAACGGCTTCACGGTGGACCGGGCGAGCCCGAAGGCGCCGGCCTGCCGCTTCTGCGCCCAGGCAAAAAGGCCGACCATCACGGCGAGCCAGAGCACCGTCGGCAACAGGGTCACCCACCACGGCGTCCGGGTGACCTCATATCGCTGCTCCACTCCGGCCTCCTCCAGCCGCTCCGCCAGGCCGGCCGCGTCCGGCGGCAGGGTCACCGTGAAACTCTCCCCGCCGACCATCTTCCCCTGCAGGACGCGGTCTCTGACGACCGCCTCCTGGACGCGCCGGTCCTCCAGGGCATCCAGGAAGGCCGAGTACGACAGCTCCGTCGGCCGGGTCGTCAGCGGCGGAAGGAAGAAGAACTGAAGGAGCCAGAGCCCGAACAGCACCATCAGGATGCGCTTGGTTACTTCACGTGTTCGATCGCTGCTCAAAACGCAGCCGCCTCCTTACTGGCCCCGCGGTTTCTCAGGCGATCGCTCGGAGAGGTCTCTCTGTGTGTCTGTGTTCATGATAACGGTCAATCCTTAGATCCACCTGAGATAGGCAACGTTCGCGGGAGTGTTCTCTCCCAAACCTTTGGACGACCGAACAACAGCGGGGGTCCGTCAATGAGAGCGGTTTTCAGCCCGGAATTGTTCGCGACGGAACAACAAAAAAGGACGCCGCCTGTGTGGCGACGCCCTTTGAGTTCCCGGGTTCAGGCGTTGGCCGCCCGCCCGCAGCAGAACTTGTACTTCTTCCCCGAGCCGCAGGGGCAGGGGTCGTTGCGGCCGACCTTCTTCCCCTCGGCCCGGACCGGCTGCCGCGGCGCGGCGCCCTGGCTGCCCGACTCGATCATGATCCGCGGCCGCTGCGGCTCGCGCACCACCTCGAAAATGAAGAGGTTGCGCACCATGTCCCGCTGGATGGAGCGGATCATGTTGTTGAACATCTCCATGGCTTCCATCTTGTACTCGATCAGCGGGTCGCGCTGGCCGTAGGCCCGCAGGCCGACGCCCTCCCGCAGGTCGTCCATGGCGTCCAGGTGGTCCATCCACTTCTCGTCCACGGTGCGCAGCAGCAGGAACCGCTCCAGCTGCCGCATGGTCTCGGCACCGAGCCGCGCCTCCTTCTCCTCGTAGGCCCGGATGGCCGCCTGCTCGATGACCTTGGCCAGCTTCTCCCGGCCCTCCTGCTCCCGGCGCACGCCCTCGACGGCCGCCTTCAGGTCTTCCACGTTGACGGCGCCCTTGGGGATGCCGTTGTCCTCGGCGAGCGCGACCAGGATGGACGGATCCCACTCCTCGAAGTAGACGTCCTCCGGCACGCCCTCTTCCACGATGGACTGGGCCGTGGCGGCGATGGCGTCCAGGACGACCTCCCGGGTGTCGTGCCCCTCGAGGATCTGGCGGCGCTGCTTGTAGATCAGCTCGCGCTGCGTGTTCATCACGTCGTCGTACTGCAGCACGTGCTTCCGGATGTCGAAGTTGCGGGCCTCGACCTTCTTCTGGGCGTTCTCGATCGCCCGGGAGACCATCGGGCTGTCGATCGGGACGTCGTCCTCGATCCCCAGCTTGTTCATCAGGTTCTGCACCATCTCGCCGCCGAAGAGCCGCATCAGGTCGTCCTCCAGCGACACGTAGAACCGTGACTCGCCGGGGTCGCCCTGGCGGCCGGCGCGGCCCCGCAGCTGGTTGTCGATGCGCCGGGCCTCATGCCGCTCGGTGCCGATGACGCATAGGCCGCCCACGGCCCGCACCTTCTCGGCCTCCTCGGCGCACTTGGCCTCCTCTTCCTTCAGGTACTGCAGGTAGACCTCCCGGGCCGCCTGGACCTCCGGGTCCTGGGACGGGATGATGTCCGTGGCCGCGACGATCAGCTCCGGCGCGTAGCCCTCCGCCCGCATGCGCTGGCGCGCGGCGAAGTCGGGGTTGCCGCCCAGCAGGATGTCGGTGCCGCGGCCGGCCATGTTGGTCGCGATGGTGACGGCGCCGAAGCGGCCCGCCTGGGCGACGATTTCGGCCTCGCGCTCGTGGTGCTTCGCGTTCAGCACCTGGTGCGGGATGCCCCGGCGGGTCAGGATCTGCGAGAGGTACTCCGACTTCTCGATGGAGACGGTGCCGACCAGCACCGGCTGGCCCCGCTTGTGCCGCTCCTCCACGTCGTCGGCCACGGCCTTGAACTTGGCCTTGACCGTCTTGTACACCACGTCGGGGTGGTCGATGCGGATCATGGGCTTGTTGGTGGGGATGGCGATGACGTCGAGGCCGTAAATCTTCCGGAACTCCTCCTCCTCCGTGAGGGCCGTGCCGGTCATGCCGGCCAGCTTCTTGTACATGCGGAAGTAGTTCTGGAAGGTGATGGTGGCCAGGGTCTGGGTCTCCTCCTCGATCTTGACCCCTTCCTTGGCCTCCACGGCCTGGTGCAGGCCGTCGGACCACCGCCGGCCGAACATCAGGCGGCCGGTGAACTCGTCGACGATGATCACCTGACCGTCCTTCACCACGTAGTCCCGGTCGCGGTGGAACAGCTCCTTGGCCTTGATGGCGTTGTTCAGGTAGTGGACCAGCTGCTGGTTCTCGCCCTCGTAGAGGTGGTCGACGTTCAGCCACTTTTCGACCTTGGCGATGCCCTCCTCGGTGGGGGCGACCCGCTTCTCCTTCTCCTCCACGATGTAGTCCTCATCGCGCTTCAGCCGCTCCGCGATCTTCGCGAAGGTGTAGTACATCTCGGCCGGCTTTCCGGAGGGGCCGGAGATGATCAGCGGGGTCCGGGCCTCGTCGATCAGGATCGAGTCGGCCTCGTCGACGATGGCGTAGAAGAACTCGCGGTGCACCATGTCCTGCGGATGCATGGCCATGTTGTCCCGCAGGTAGTCGAAACCGAACTCGTTGTTGGTGCCGTAGGTGATATCGCAGTTGTACGCCTCGCGCCGCTGCGCGGAGGTCAGCCCGTGCACGATCAGCCCGCAGCTCATGCCGAGGAACCGGTAGATGCGACCGATGTCGTCCCGGCCGACCTTCGCCAGGTAGTCGTTCACCGTGACCAGGTGGCAGCCCCGGCCCAGCAGCGCGTTGAGGTAGAGCGGCATGGCCGCCACCAGGGTCTTGCCTTCGCCGGTCTTCATCTCGGCAATATTGCCCTCGTGCAGCACGATGCCGCCGATCAGCTGGACGTCGAAGGGCCGCCGCCCCGTGGTGCGGATCGACGCCTCGCGCACCACCGCGAACGCCTCGGGCAGGATCTGCTCCAGCGTCTCGCCCCGGGCGATTCGCTCCTTGAACTCGACCGTCTTGTGGGCGAGTTCGGCGTCCGAGAGCTTCTGCATCTCAGGCTCCAGGCTGTTGATCAGGGCCACCGTCCTCTGGTGGCGCTTGACGACCTTCGCGCTGTAGTCGCCAAAGATGCGTTCCAGGATCTTCAAAGCCAACGCTTACACCTTCTTCGCTGTTGTGCCGGTCGGGCCGGCGCACAGATCGTAGGCTCGTCCGTCCGGTGCCCGGACAGCGGCGCGCGTGGGCGCTGATCCGGCGGGGGCCGCCGCGGCGCCGGGCCGGGGACACCGAACCGTCCTTCCCTGTCTTCTGTTTAGATGCGCCGAAGCCCGCGACGAGTTCGCACCCATGCGGGTATCCGCGATATTTTAGCATGCCACGCACGGACAGGCAACGACATTCCCCTGGCAAGTTCAGAAAAGACCGACCACTCTCAGAACCGCATCGGGCCCCCGCGCAGGGCGATGGCCCGGTCCGCCAGCACCCAGAGCCCGCCGGCCACCACCGAATGGCCTCCCAGGACCACCGGGATGGGGCACTCCAGGGCGGCCCGGGTGAATGCCCGCACGAAGGGGTCGCCGATCTGCTCCACGTTGCCCAGGTCCGACTGGAACCGGTCCCACTCGCTGACCCGCCGGCCCCGGTTGGCGAAGAGCACCCGGGTGTCAAAGAAGGCCGCGTCGCACGTCTCGCCCAGCCGCGCGAAAAACCGCTCCGGCCCCAGGTCCTCGATGAGGTCGCCCACCACCGACCGCACCAGCCCCGCGGCCTCCCGCCCCAGGGCCTTCATGCCCCGCTCCTCCGAGAAGACCCGCAGCCGCACCGGAAGGTTCCGGTTGAAGTGCTCCATGATGGCGGAGCCCACCCGGCCGATCAGGGCCACCTCGGGCAGTTCGGCGGCCAGCACGTCGGCCGCGGCGCGCAGCCGCGCATCCGACCACCCGGCCGCCCGCAGCGCGGCCTGGGCCCGGGGGCCGCCCTTGCCGCTGAGCGCGAGGATCAGGTAGTCGGTCGGGGTGTCCAGATCGAAGTTTACCGCCGCGCTGTTGGGGAGCAGCACCCGCTCCATGCCGGTGTCGCGCAGCCTCCATCCCAGGATGTTGTCGTTCTCCGGGGGATCCACCCGTTCCAGGCGGGAGGCCGGCCGCCATGCCACCAGGTCGACGGACTGGACGTTGTTGACCACCACCGTGGGCTCATCCCGGCGCAGGGCGTCCCGAATCCAGGCGATCTCCTCCTGGCCGATCAGCGGCAGGGCCGCTCCGCTCAGGTAGATCACCGCGTCCGCGCCGCTCTCCCGCACGGCCTGCACCAGGCTGCGGCCGAAGTGGAAGCGGTCGCCGCGCGTGTCGAAGATCCGGGCGCCGAGTCGTGCCGCCGCCTCCGCCAGGGCCGGGTGGTTGGTGGCCAGCACGACCTGGTCAAGCCCCGCGGCGCAGAACTTGGCCACCGTGTCCAACGTCACCGCGTGGCGCAGCCCGGTCAGGGTCTCCTGCAGCGGGTTCTCCGCCCGGGGTCCGCCTTCGAAGATGATCGCTGCCGTGCGCACCCTCTTGCCTCCCAGAAAGGACAGCCCCGCCGCCCGACCGGCGGCGGGGCTGGAACACCGTGTGGTTAGTATTCCGGCACCAACAGACCGTAGTCGCCGTCGTGGCGGCGATAGAGCACATTCACCTTGCCCGTGTCGCTGTTGACGAAGACGAAGAAGTCGTGCGAGAGCAGGTCCATCTGCAGGATTGCCTCGTCCACGGTAACGGGTTTGACGGGGAACCGCTTGACCTTGACCACCTTGCCGTCCAGCTCGGCATCCACGCCCTGGTCCTCGGCGCCGGCGACGGCGGCCTCGGGCGAGGCCCCTGCGCCACCTCGCCGGCGGAGCCGGGCACGGTACCGCTGGACCTGCTTCTCCAGCTTGTCGGCCACGAGATCGATGGAGGCATACATGTCGCCCGTGGCCTCCTCGCCCCGCAGGATCCACCCGTTCAAGTCTGCGGTAACTTCGATGATGTGCCGTCCGCGCTCCACATAGAGGTTGGCCTGCGCCTTGATCGGATGGTCGACGAACTTCTCGATCTTGCCAAGCTTCTTCTCGACGTACTCGCGAAGCGCCTTGGTGATCTCGATGTTCTTACCGCGTACCGCAACCTGCATGGCCCCAACTCCTCCCACTTCGTCGGGCCCTGCCGGGCCGTTCTCCGGGTATTGACTCTCTTCCCTTCGGAGGTCCCGTTTCCCTGCCGGGTGCGCTGCCTCTATTCGTATTATCGTTCATGTCTTCCGGATTCATCCCCGGTTTTCCCGGTGGCGGCCGAGATACTCACAGTCTGTGCCTATCCTGGCTGTGGGTATTGGGGATAAGTCTGTTGATAAGGGCTGTCACAAGCTCCGCGCGTGGGGATAACCATGTGGACGCGAGCAGGCCCGGCCGCGGGCGGCGCAGAACAAAGTTTAAGGAAGCAAGCCGGCCACTGACCGGCACGGCGGGACGGAGGGCTAGCAATGGACAACGTCTTCGAGTTTCCGGCGGGGCTTTACGGCTTCCCCGACCTCAAGCGCTTCGTGGTTGTGGACGTTCCCGGCGCCGGCGACGTGGTCAAGCAGCTGGTGTCGACCGAAGATCCCAACGTGGGCTTTACGCTGGTGTTCCCCTTTGCGTTCTTCCCCCGGTACAGCCCGGACATCCCGGAGGAGGAGCTGGTCGCCGTGGGTGCGGAGAGCGCCGAACAGGTGCTGCTCTACGCCATCGCCAGCGTGCCGGAGGACTTCCGGAAGGCGACGGCCAACCTGCGGGCGCCGGTGCTTTTCAACCCGTTCACCCGCAAGGGCCGCCAGGTGATCCTGGGCGACGACCGGTACGGTATCCGCGAGCCGCTTTTCCAGGGGGCCGACCGAATCCCGGCAGAGGAGGGCCGCTGATGCTCGTACTCACCCGACGAGTGGAAGAGTCCATCCTGATCGGCGACGACATCGAGATCAAGATCCTGCAGGTACGCGGCGCCGGGGCCCAGGCCGTGGTTCGGCTGGGCATCGTCGCCCCCAAGTCCGTCACCATCCTGCGCAAGGAGATCTACGACGAGGTGGTGGACGCGAACCGGCAGGCCGCCCAGGCCGCGGCGCCGCTGCCGCCGGACCTGCTCCGGGCTCTGGGCGGCGCCGCGCCGGGCCCGGATCCGGAGGAGGGACCCGGCGGCGAACAGCCCGGTTAGGCGGCCGGGATCGGCTTGTCGGACACGGCGACGACCGCCAGATTTACCGCCCGGGCGCCGGTGGCCCAGAGGACGTCCGCCGCGGCGGACGCCGTCGCGCCGGTGGTGAGCACGTCGTCCACCAGCAGGGCGTGACGGCCCGCCCAGGCGGGCTCGCGCCCCGTCCGCACACCAAAGGCGCGGGCCAGGTTCCGCCACCGGGCGTGCCGGTCGCGGAGGGCCTGCTGCCCGGTGGCGCGCACCCGCACCAGGTCGTCCGCGGCGACCGGCACGCCCAGCTCCGCCGCGAGCCCCCGGGCGATGCACTCCGCCTGGTTGTACCCCCGCTCCCGCTCCCGTATGGGGTGCAGCGGGATGGGCACGATCACGTCCGGCAGATCCTCGACCATCTGCGCCAGGTACCGCCCCAGGGCCTCGCCCAGGGCCTGCCGGCCGCTGAACTTCACGTGGTGGACGGCCGCGCGCAGCACGCCCCGGTGCAGTCCCAGGGCCCAGACCCGGCCGTAGGACGGCGTGATGACGCACTCCGCGCACAGCCCCCAGCCGCCCCGGAGCGGGCGGCTGCAGTTGATGCAGAGCCGCATGTCGAGGGTGAAGGGCATGGCCGCCCAGCAGTCCGCGCAGACCGGCACGGTCTCGGCTACCGTCGCCAGCGGCGGCAGCGGCGCCGGAAGCGGACCGTCGCAGGTGATGCAGGTGGTCCGCTGCGGCCACAGGAGGGTCACCAGACCTTCGAGGATCGTGCGCAACAATGGCGTCACCCCCGCGCGAGTTTCGCCGCGGGGGTGACTTCATCCTTCTTTTTCCAGATGGCCCTCCAGATCCACGATCACGACCCTGGGAGCCGTCGTGGCGGCCACGGCCCGGGCGATGGCCTCCTGGCGGGTCAGGTGGCCCAGCTGCAGCACCAGCGCATGCCCGTACCGGCAGGCCAGCCGGTTCAGGATGGCGGCCGTCTCGTCCCGGGAGCCCAGGTCCACGAGCACCAGCTCGCCGTCGGCAGCGCGGGCGATTCGGTCCAGCGCACCCTCGATCCGGTCCGCCTGGTCCCGCACCAGCACCACGCAGGCCGCCGGCTCATCCGCCGGGTCCCCGCTCGGGCGCAGCCTCCCGATCAGCTCCGCCGCGCGGGCCACGGCGCTCACCAGGCCATACGCCGCCAGGGCCAGCAGCCCCCAGAAGAACGGTCCTTCCCGCACCGCCGCCCCCTCCCGGGAGCCAGCATATGACGGGGGCGACGCGCGGGGTGCCGCGGGGCCCGCGGGCAGGATCCGGCCCGAATACGACCGGGCCCCGCCGCCGCTGCGCGCGAAAGACCGTCCCCGCGGAGTCGGGGACGGTCTTGCGTTAGATGCCGGCCTTCTCCCGGAGGAGGTCCACCTTGTCGGTCCGCTCCCACGGCAGGTCGAGATCCGGGCGGCCGAAATGGCCGTAGGCCGCCACCTGCCGGTAGATGGGCCGGCGCAGGTCCAGGTCCCGGATGATCGCGCCCGGCCGCAGGTCGAACGTCTCCCGCACCAGCTGTGCCAGCCGCTCGTCGGGCAGCTTGCCCGTGCCGAAGGTGGTCACCAGGATCGAGACGGGGTGGGCGACGCCGATGGCGTAGGCCACCTGCACCTCGCACTTGCGGGCCAGCCCCGCCGCCACGATGTTCTTGGCCACCCAGCGGGCCGCGTAGGCGCCGGACCGGTCGACCTTGGTCGGATCCTTGCCCGAGAAGGCGCCGCCGCCGTGGCGGGCGTAGCCGCCGTAGGTGTCCACGATGATCTTGCGGCCGGTGAGGCCCGTGTCGCCCTGCGGGCCGCCGACCACGAAGCGGCCGGTCGGGTTGATGAAGTAGCGGGTCCGATCGTCGATCAGGTTGCGGTCCACCACGTCGAGGATGACGTAGTCGATGACGTCCTTGCGGATCTGCTCCTGCGTGGTGTCCGGGTCGTGCTGCGCCGAGATGACGATGGTGTCGATGCGCTTCGGGCGGCCGTCCTCGTACTCGATGGTCACCTGCGTCTTGCCGTCGGGCCTGAGGTACGGCAGCGTCCCGTTCTTGCGCACCTGGGCCAGCCGCCGGGCGAGCCGGTGGGCCAGGCTGATGGGCAGCGGCATCAGCTCGGGCGTCTCGTCGCAGGCGAAGCCGAACATCATGCCCTGGTCGCCGGCGCCGATCTCCAGCTCCTTCTCATTCACCTCTCCCCGCACCTCGATGGCCACGTCCACGCCCTGGGCGATGTCCGGGGACTGCGGGTCGATGGCCGTCATCACGCCGCAGGTCGAGCCGTCGAAGCCGTACTTGGCACGGGTGTAGCCGATGTCGCGCACCACGTCGCGCACGAGGTTGGGGATGTCCACGTACGCGTGGGTGGTGATCTCACCGGTAACGACCACCAGGCCGGTGGTCAGCAGGGTCTCGCACGCGACGCGGGCCCGGGGGTCGAGCGCCAGGATGGCGTCCAGCACCGCGTCGGAAATCTGATCGGCCATCTTGTCCGGGTGTCCCTCGGTGACGGACTCCGACGTGAAGAGGTACCGCCCCTTCTGCTCAGTCATCTGCTCGTCTACCTCCTCTGACGGTTCGGGACCGTTCAGGCGAATACACACCAAAACACCCTCTTCGCATAGGAAGAGGGTGGCTAGCGCGTATGAGCTTCTCTTCCCTCTTATCTCCCGGTAGTATGCCCGGCTGGACTTGGCACCTTGCCTGGTGACGCAGGCTGGTTGCCGAAGCTTCATCGGGCCAGGTCCCTCCGCTTCTCTTGATAAGAGTATTCGGTTGCGAACTAGGTTACCACCGGTTCCCGTGCGTGTCAAGGACATCTACCGGGCCGGTTCCGGCGTGGCCGCGTCGACGAGGGCGAACTTCAGCGTGGCCTCCGCCTTCAGCTCGTCGCCCACGTAGGCCATCCCCTTGCCGACGCCGAGCCCGCGCCGCATCGCGACCATCTCCACCTCGAGGCGCAGCTGGTCGCCGGGCAGCACCGGACGGCGGAAGCGCGCGTCGTCGATCCCGGCGAAAAGCGGCACCTTGCCGGCGAACTCGG
Source organism: Symbiobacterium thermophilum IAM 14863 (assembly GCF_000009905.1). Classification (GTDB taxonomy): domain Bacteria; phylum Bacillota; class Sulfobacillia; order Symbiobacteriales; family Symbiobacteriaceae; genus Symbiobacterium; species Symbiobacterium thermophilum. The sequence goes on along the minus strand of NC_006177.1, from coordinate 137,881 downwards.
GCTGCGAGAGCACGGCCACCGCCCCCGCCTGCGCCATGGCCTCCAGGATCAGCACGCCGGGAAAGATCGGGTTGCCGGGGTAATGCCCCTGAAAGACCGGCTCGTTCATCGACACGTTCTTCACCGCCACCACCCGCCTGCCCGGCTCCAGTTCCAGCACCCGGTCGATCAGCAGGAACGGGTGGCGGTGCGGGATGATCTCCATGATCTGCTTGATGTCCAGCGGATACGCCCCCCTGAGCTACGGGAATTCTTATGTTGAGTATTCCCCAGTTGGCCGCCTTATCCTCTTGACGCCCGCGGCTTGGAGGACTACCATAACCCTACGGGGTATGGGATACATGCCGGAGGTGTTGCAGAGTGATCACGATCACCCCGGAAGCCGCCGCCGAAATCGCCCGGCGCCTGGAAGGCAAGCCGGAGAAGGTGGGCTTCCGCATCTTTGTCCAGGGTTACGGTTGAGGCGGTCCCAGCCTGGGCCTCGCTCTGGAAGAGCCGAGAGAGACGGACGTGACCATCGTCGAGGGCGACGCCCGCGTTTACCTCGAGCAGCAGGTCGCCAAGTGGTTCCAGGGAGCCGAACTGGGCTTCGAGCAGGACCCGTGGGGCGGGGAGTTCACCTTCAAGCACCCCAACATGGGCAGCTGTTAGCCGGAGACGATGTCGCGGCGGCATGAGAAGTTGATCGCGACCGCACGTGAAGTGGCGAGGAACTGCATGGGGTGTTCGCAACACTGCATGAGAAGTTGATAGCAACGCATGGAAGTGGACAGCGCCTGCATGGGAAGTTGGCATCGGCTCCATGAGAAGTTGATGGCAGCGCATGGAACGCTGGCGTCGGTTCCATGAGCAGTTGATGGCAATGCATGGGAGGTTGGCGTCAACGCCATGAGAAGTTGATGACAACGCATGGGAAGTTGGCGTCAACGCCATGAGAAGTTGATGGCAGCGCATGGAACGCTGGCGTCGGTTCCATGAGCAGTTGATGGCAATGCATGGGAGGTTGGCGTCAACGCCATGAGAAGTTGATGACAACGCATGGGAAGTTGGCGTCGACGCCATGAGAAATTGATGACAACTGCATGGGAAGTCTTCAGCGACAGCATCGGGGAGCGGTCAGGCCGCTCCCCGGTTTTGCCCCCCTCCTTTCTATCCTGGTCCAAACGCACTCCTTCACGACCGCGGGTAGACTTTCGTACTGCTTGTGAAATCGTTCTCGAGATCAATGGTCAGCTTCCTTGCCGGCGGCTAACATAGGGTTATACCGGCCTGGCTGCAATTCGCCGTCAAGAACACGCATTTCACCGGCGAAAAACGACATTTCACCAGGATCTGCAAGAATTGCGGGCCGGTTTCAACCGGGAGGAGGGTCGACAATGACCGCGTGGCGTGGATTCCGTCCCGGCCGCTGGCAGCGGCATATCGATACCCGCGACTTCATCCAGCAGAACTACCGCCCTTATGAGGGCGATGCTTCCTTCCTCAGCGGCCCGACCCAACGGACCAAGGCCCTATGGGAGAAGGTGTTCGCCATCTTCAGGGAGGAGCAGGCCAAGCGGGCTCCGCTGAAGGTGGACACCCAGACTCCCGCTGGGATCCTGTCGCACAGGCCGGGGTACGTGGACCGGGACCTGGAGCTGATCGTCGGCCTGCAGACCGACGAGCCCGGCAAGCGGACGTTCTACCCTGCCGGCGGCTGGCGCATGGTCGAGTCCTCGATGAAGGCCTACGGCTACGAGGCCGACCCCCAGTGGAAGACCATCTACACCCAGTACCGCAAGACCCACAACCAGGGCGTGTTTGACGCGTACACCCCCGAGATGCGCGCCGCCCGCTCCAACCACATCATCACCGGCCTGCCCGACGCCTACGGCCGCGGCCGCATCATCGGCGACTACCGCCGGGTGGCGCTTTACGGCATCGACCGGCTCATCGAAGAGAAGGAGCGGGAGAAGGCCGCCACCGAGCCCTGGGTCATGGATGAACCCACCATCCGGCTCCGGGAGGAGCTGACGGAGCAGATCAACGCGCTGCACGAGTTGAAGGAGCTGGGCCGCTGGTACGGCCTGGACCTCGGCCGCCCCGCGGAGAACGCCCGGGAGGCGATCCAGTGGCTCTACATGGGCTACCTGGGCGCGATCCGGGAACAGAACGGCGCCGCCATGTCCATCGGCCGGATCTCCACCTTCCTCGACATCTACATCGAGCGGGACCTGGAGTCGGGCCTCCTTACCGAGGCGCAGGCCCAGGAGCTGGTGGACCAGCTCATCATCAAGCTGCGCCAGGTCGCCTTCCTGCGCACGCCGGAGTACAACGAGCTCTTCAGCGGGGATCCCACCTGGGTGACCGAGTCCATCGGCGGCATGGGGCTGGACGGCCGCACCCTGGTCACCCGGACCTCGTTCCGGTTCCTGCAGACGCTCTACAACCTGGGCCCGGCGCCGGAGCCCAACCTGACGGTGCTCTGGTCCACCCGGTTGCCCGAGGGGTTCAAGAAGTTCTGCGCGCAGGTCTCCATCGACACGTCGGCGATCCAGTACGAGAACGACGACATCATGCGGCCGCTGTGGGGCGACGACTACGGCATCGCCTGCTGCGTCTCGGCCATGCGGATCGGCAAGCAGAGGCAGTTCTTCGGCGCCCGGGCCAACCTGGCCAAGTGCCTGCTCTACGCCATTAACGGCGGCGTCGACGAGAAGTCGGGCCAGCAGGTGGGCCCCCGGCTGCAGCCCATCACCAGCGACGTGCTCGACTACGAGGAAGTGCGGGCCCGCTTCAGCGAGATGATGGACTGGCTGGCGCGGCTGTACATCAACACGCTCAACATCATCCACTACATGCACGACAAGTACAACTACGAGTGGCTGGAGTTCGCCCTGCACGACCGTGACATCTACCGCACCATGGCCTGCGGCATCGCGGGGCTCTCGGTGGTGGCGGACTCCCTCTCGGCGATCAAGCACGCCAGGGTCCGGCCCGTGCGCGACGAGCGGGGCATCGCGGTGGACTTCGAGATCGAGGGCGAGTACCCGGCCTATGGCAACAACGACGACCGGGTGGACTCCATCGCCCGCGAGGTGGTGGAAGAGTTCACCGCGCGGCTGCGGAAGAACAAGGCCTACCGGGATGCCGATATCACCCTGTCCGTGCTGACGATCACCTCCAACGTGGTGTACGGCAAGCACACCGGCACCACCCCGGACGGCCGGAAGGCCGGCGTGCCTCTGGCTCCCGGCGCCAACCCCATGCACGGGCGCGACCGGAAGGGGGCGATCGCCTCGCTCACCTCCGTGGCCAAGATCCCCTATGAGGCGGCCAAGGACGGCATCTCCAACACCTTCTCCATCGTGCCGAAGGCTCTGGGCCGGACCCGGGAGGATCAGCGGCGCAATCTGGTGGCCATCCTGGACGCCTACACCAGCCAGGGCGCGCACCACCTGAACGTCAACTGCCTCAGCCGTGAGACCCTGCTGGATGCCATGGAGCATCCGGAGCTCTACCCGCAGCTCACCGTCCGGGTCTCGGGCTACGCCGTGAACTTCGTGAAGCTGACGCGCGAGCAGCAGCTCGACGTGATCAGCCGCACGTTCCACCAGAGTCTGTGATGCACGTGGCAGGCGGGGTGGGGCGGGTCCATCCCGAGCCGACACCGGACCGTGCGCGCCGCACCGGCCGCATCCACTCGGTGGAGAGCTGCGGGGCCGTTGACGGTCCCGGGCTGCGGTTCGTGGTCTTCGTCCAGGGCTGCCCGCTCCGCTGCCGTTACTGCCACAACCCCGACACGTGGGATCCCGGGCAGGGTGCGGAAGTCACGGTGGGCAGCCTGATCGAGGAGATCCAGTCCTACGTCCCATACATGAAGTTCTCCGGCGGCGGCGTGACCGTCAGCGGCGGGGAGCCGCTGCTGCAGCCCGACTTCGTGGCCGATCTGTTCGCCGAATGCCGCCGCCTGTTCATCCACACCGCCCTCGACACCAGCGGCTTCGCGCCCCCCGAGCGGGCCCGGCGGGTGCTGGAGCAGACCGACCTGCTGCTCCTGGACATCAAGCACCCCGACCTCCTGCGCCACAAGGCCCTGACCGGCGTCGATGGTCGGCCGCCGCGCACCACCGCCCGGCTGGCCGCGGCCATGGGCATCCCGATCTGGATCCGGTACGTGGTGGTCCCCGGCTGGACCGACAGCCCGGCAGACGTGGAGGCCCTCGCGGACCTGGTGCAGACGCTGCCCACGGTGGAAAAGGTAGAGCTGCTCCCCTACCACCTGCTGGGCCGGCACAAGTGGGAAGCGCTCGGGCTGCCGTACGGGCTGGACGGCGTCGCGCCGCCGTCCGAGGAGACCCTGGCGCGGATCCGGCAGCAGCTCGCAGACCGGGGGATCCCGGCGGACTAGGGGAGCGCCCCCGGTCCGGGCGCGGCCATTCACGATGTGGGCCCCGAGGCCAGGGGACCGGCACGGGACCGGCATACGCCGGCCTGGGACCGCCTCCCGCGGCCGATGACAACACGGCCTGAACCGCAAGCAATGCGGTTCAGGCCGTTCTGCTGCTCGGAAATGCGGGAAGAACGCCAGACCCGGACCGCTGTGACCACGGCCCGGGCCGGCTTGCTGCGATACGTGCTGCGCCTGTGCCCACCGTTACCGGGCGTACAACTCGACCACGAGGCTCTCATCCACGTCGACCGGGATCTCCTCCCGCAGCGGTAGCCGCTGCAGCCGGCTGGTCATGGTGGTCTCGTCGAGGGAGAGGTACGGCGGAACCGGCCTGCGGAGGTCCAGGCTCTCCCGGACCACCGCCAGGGAGCGGGCCTTTTGGGTGAGCCCCACGACATCCCCGGGCTTGACCTGGCACGAGGCGATGTCCACCCGGCGGCCGTTCAGCGTCACGTGCCCGTGGCCCACCAACTGCCTGGCGGCAGCCATGGTGCGGGCGAAACCCAGCCGGTAGACGACGGTGTCCAGCCGCTGCTCCAGGAGCTGCAGCAGCACCTCGCCGGTCACGCCCCGGCTGCGCTGGGCCTGCTCGAAGTACCGGCGGAACTGCCGCTCCATCACGCCATATATAAACCGCAGCTTCTGCTTCTCCAGGAGCTGCGCGCCATACTCGCTCAACTTCTGCGGCCGGCCGGGACCGTGCTGTCCGGGCCTGTACGGGCGCTTCAGCGCAGGGCACTTCGCCGACCCGCACAGCGGCCGGCCGACCCGGCGGCAGAGCTTGTGCTTGGGACCGATGTAACGCGCCATCCTGTCTCTCAGCCCTCCTTTCCGCCTGACCGTAGTGTGGTAGCTTTGAGAATGAGAATCGTTATCGATTATCCTCCTGTGCATGCCACCTGTCAACCCCGCGCGTGTTAGGGATGCTATCCTCCTCCGGGCGAATCCCTTCCGGGCCCGACTTTGCCGAACATGCTCGCTCACCGCGGTCTCCCCACGGAATGCGCACCTCCCTCAAACCCAGGCAGCATGCGGTCTGTGAACCGCTCGTTCATGGAAATGCCTGTGGGACAAGGCGTTGAGGAAAATGCCCATTCGTTTCAACGAGACTTCGCCCCGCCATAGGCTGCTCATGGTCGCCCCCTGGATCCTGATCAGAGACCACTGGCAGCTGCCGTCGAAGCTGCTCGGACAGCTACTCACGAGTTCCGGACGCCCAGACCAGCCCACCGGTTCGTCATCTCATTGGCACGAATGTGCACTTTCCTCAAACCCAGCCACCGTGCGGTCTTCCAGCTACTCCTACCCGGAAACGCCTGTGCCGCAAGGCCTTGTGCAAAGTGCACATTCGTTACAGTGCGAGTCCGCCCCGGTCACCGGACCGTCCAGCACCTCCCCCCGCCCTTGATCGAAGACCGACCGAGGCGCATGCGCAGTGGTTTTCGCGGCGACCCCAAGTCATGGGTGGCAGATTGACCGGCGCGTGGCTCGTTTTGCTGACAACAATGTGCACTTCCTTCAAACCCAGGCAGCATGCGGTCTGCAAGCTACGCGTACCCGCAAACGCCTGTGGCACAAGACCTTGAGGAAAGTGCACATTCGTTTCAAGGAGACTTCGCCCCTCCATAGGCAGCTCATAACCGACCACCTGGATCCTGATCCAAGTCCACTCGGAGTTGCCGTCGAAGCTACCCGGAAGGCTACTCACGAATTCCGGGCGCCCAGACCTAACCCACCGCTTCGTCCTCTCGTGCTAAGAATGTGCACTTTCCTCAAACCCAGCCACCGTGCGGTCTTCCAGCTACTCCTACCCGGAAACGCCTGTGCCGCAAGGCCTTGTGCAAAGTGCACATTCGTTACAGTGCAAGTCCGCCCCGGTCACCGGACCGTCCAGCACCTCCCCCTCGCCCCTGAAGACCGATCGAGGCGCATACGCAGTGGTTTTCGCAGCGACCCCAAGTCATGAGTGGCAGGTTGACCGGCGCGTGGCTCGTTTCGTTGACAACGATGTGCACTTCCCTCAAACCCAGGCAGCATGCGGTCTGCAAGCTACGCGTACCCGCAAACGCCTGTGGGACAGGCGTTGAGGAAAGTGCCCGTTCGTTTCAACGAGACTTCGCCCCGCCATAGGCTGCTCATGGTCGCCCCCTGGATCCTGATCAGAGACCACTGGCAGCTGCCTTCGAAGCTGTTCGGACAGCGACCCACGAGTTCGGGACTCCCAGACCTCCCCCACCGGTTCGACCTCTCGTTGGCAAGAATGTGCAATTTCCCCAAACCCAGGCGCCGTGCGGCCTGCAAGCCCCGCGTATCCGGCAACGCCTGTGGCACAAGGCCTTGGGCCAAGTGCACATCTGTTCCAATGCAAGCCCACCCCAATCACCGGGCCGTCCATCACCTGCCCGGAAGTCCCCCGCCCCCCACCCGTCCTGCGGCCCCCGGTCGGAGACCGCCCCGGGCGACGTCACTGCGGTGCCCACGCGAGCCCGCGACTCCCCGCTTGCCCCCTGCGGTCCGATGACCGCCGGGATTGCTGCGTTCACCGCTGGGACCCGGTGGTCCCCGCCTCCCTCACCCCACGCCAATAAACAGCCCGGGCGGCACTTCTCCGCCCGGGCTGCGCACACACCCCATCACTCGCCGGTGATCTCCCGGTACCACTTCCGATAATGATCCTTCGCCCACTTCGCCGGCACCCAGCCCGAGAGCATGCCCGACAGCCCCTCCCGGAAGCCAGGCATCAGCGTGGCCAGGTAGATGTGCCCGAGAACGGCGCATCCCAGCAGCATCGCCATGCCGGAGTGGATCAGGATCACCCACTGCATGAGCGCCGGCGGGAACGACGTCTTGTACACCAGCATCCAGCCCGTGACGGCCATCGTCGGCCAGCCGACGATCTGCAGGATGGAGTTGACCTTCTCGCCGGCGTTGAACTTGCCCTGGGGAGGCGACTCCGCCTTCAGACCGAAGAACTCCCGCACGAAGGCCGGGAAGAACCGGAGGTCGTCCCGGTCGAACCGGAACACCTCCCGGAGCCACCGCGCCGTCGCCCGGCGGGCGCCGATCAACAGGATGGGGATCGTCAGCACCGTGAACGGGATCGCCGCCAGCCGGTGCAGCTGCCCAAACAGGCGCAGCGTCTCGGCGCCCGCCAGGCCCGAAATGCCGCGGACGACGAGCCCGAGGCCGGTGAAGAGCAGCAGGAGGAACGTGAGGGCGTGGTTCCAGTGGGCCAGGCGGGAGGCCAGGCCGAACCGGTACACCTTCCCGTCCTTGATCGCCGTCTGCTCCCCCGGGGCTTCACGTGCGCTCGCCTTAACCGTTGCCATCCTGTGCACCCTCCTTTCCGCGGTTCCGGAAGGCGTTGACCGCCAGACTCAGCAGCAGCGCGGCGACCGTGGAGCCCATCAGGATCTGGCCCACGGGCTGGACGATCGACTGCCAGGCGAACGTCGCGACCGAGGGCTTGAAGTCGGCCGGGAGCGCGGCCCGGTCCAGGTGCTCCGGCAGCCGGTAGTAGAAGCTGGTGCCCTCGATGTGGATCACGTCCGGGGCCGAGATCTGCTGGTGGATCGGGTCGGTAGGATCGTCCAGGTCACCGACCATGCGGGCGCCGGTCAGGCAGGTCTGCTCGCAGGCGGGCCGCTCGCCCGCCCCGAGCCGGTCGTGGCAGAACGAGCACTTCCGCACCACGTCCGCAGCCGCATCGTACGTCCTGGCCTCGTAAGGGCAGGCCGTCATGCAGTACTGGCAGCCGATACAGTTCTCGTCGTCGATCTTCACCGGCCCGTCGGCGGTCTTGTACGTCGCGCCGGTGGGGCAGACCGCCGCGCAGGGCGGATCGTCGCAGTGCAGGCACTGGGTGGTGACGAAGCTGGATTTCACGTTCGGGTAGGTGCCCACCACCATCCGGTCCACCTTGGTATAGCGGATGTTCCAGTCCAGCCCGTTCAGCGCCTGACACGCCACCGTGCAGGCCTCGCACCCGGCGCAGAGGGAGAGGTCCACGAAGTAGGCGTAGCGGGTCATACCTTCTCACCCACCTTCCGCACCGTCACCGTGGCGTCGCCCTGCCCCAGCGCGGCGGAGACCGGCGTTACCAGGATCGGGTAGAACCAGCCGTCGGCTGCGCCCTTGCCGTAGGCGAGCCGTTGCTCGGGAGCCATCGTGCCGAAGCCGTGGCACATCCAGACGCAGTCCGGACGGATCCCCTCGGTCACCCGGGCCCGAATCCGCTGCACCCCGTACTCGTTGGCCACCTCCACCAGGTCGCCGTCCTGGATGCCCCGGGCGGCGGCCGCCGTCGGGTGAATCCACAGGTCGTTCTCCGGCATGCGGGCGTACAGCGCCGGCACGTTCTGCGTGTAGCCGTTGGTGTGCACCGCCATGTGGCCGTGCAGGAGGCGCAGCCGGTCGCCCTCGGGCTGCGTCTTGGGCGGTACCCAGGTGACCACCTCGTGGCCGCCCGAGAGGGCGAACCCCTTGTGGACCAACTCGGCCTTGCCCGAGGAAGTCGGGAGCTTGCTGTAGTCCGGCGGCGTCGCCGAGACCTTGATAACCCCCTTCTCCTTCAGGTGCTTCACGGTCCAGCCGGTGGGGCCCAGCAGCGCGTTATTCCACTGCTCCATCGTGAAGTTGAAGTACTGCTCGATGCCCACGACCTTCGCCAGGCCCTGCAGGATCTCCAGGCAGGACCGGGTGTTGTACATCGGCTCCACGACCGGCTGGCGGATGGAGACCGTGTCGCCCACGACCGAGATGGCGTCCATCCGCTCCAGGTAGTGGTGCTCGGGCAGCACGTAGTGCGCCAGCATGGCGGTCTCGGACATCTGCGTGTCGATGGCGACCACCAGGTCCAGCCTCTTCAGGGCCTCGATCCAGCGGCGCTGGTCGCCCGACGACTTCACCGGGTTGACCCGGAAGAAGATCGCGGCCTTCAGCGGATAGGGCTTGCCCGACTCGACGACCAGGGGGATCGCCTGGATCGAGCCCAGGCTGAGCGGATACTTCGTACCCATGCCGTCGAACCGCACCGCGGTCGGCTTCGGGTACGGCGTCCAAACCTCTGCACCTGCAGAGGTACCCGTGGCCGCTCAGCCGCCGCCGGCCGCTTCGAGCACCGCGCCCTCCGGCGGGTTGTCAATGGTCCCCAGCGCGACCTTGGGCGAGAGTTTCAGCCCACCTTTGGCGCCCAGGTTGCCCAGCAGCGCGTTCACGATGGCTCCGGCCCGGGCGGCCTCGTAGCCGTTCCAGTACATGCCGTTGCCGCCGTGCCAGCCGGGGTCCACCACCGTTGCAGGCGCGGCCGCCGCCATTTCCCGGGCCAGCTGCCGCACTTTCTCGGCCGGGATGTCGGTGTGCTGCTCCTGCCACTCCGGCGTGTACTCCCGGATCCCCTCGGCGAGCTGTTCAAACCCGTTGCAGTGGGCCTCCACCCACGCCTTGTTGTAGATCCCCTCGGTGATGAGCACGTTGGCGACGGCCAGCAGAAAGGCGAGGTCGCCCGCTGACTTGATGGGGATCCACTCGCCCCAGCCGGCCAGCTCCGAGTGCCGGGGATCCAGCACGACGATCCGGGCGCCGTTGGCCTTCGCCTTCGCCAGCGCCGCTACCTCCGAGACCTTGATGCCGCCAAGCAGATTCCGGCCGGGGCTCAGGTAGAACTTGACGTTCTCGTAGTCCACCGAGGGCAGCGCCCCGAACACCGCCGAGTAGCCCACGTTCCGGTTCGCGAAGCAGTTGGCCGCGTGGCCGACGTGGTTGGGCGACCCGAACGCCTCGGTCCACCGTTTGGTGAGCGTTGAGTTGAGGTTGTTGTACTCGGCGAACACCAGTGCCTCCGGGCCGTGCCTTTTCCGGATCTCGTTCAGCTTGGCGCCGATCTCCTCAACAGCCTGTTCCCACGTGATGGGGTAAAGCTTGCCGTCCTCCCCCCGCTTCATGGGCTCCTTCAACCGATCGGGGTCGTACAGGGCCGACGCCCCTGCGTTGCCACGCGCACAGGGCCGCCCCAGGTTAACCGGGTGAGCGGGGTTGCCCTCGATGCGGGTCACCCGGCCGTTCTCCACCACCGCGAACACGCCGCAGCGGCTGGTGCACATCTCACACAGGGTCGGTACCTTGCGGACGTCCGCCTGCGCCGCGCGCGCCGGGCGCTGAGGAAGTCCCACCGCCAGCGCGCCGGCGGCGACGCCGCCCAGCTTCAGAAAATCCCTGCGGCTGAGCTCCGCCATGCCCTCACCTCCCGTGCTGTGGACAAGAGGGGGCCCGCCGCATCGGCGGAGCCCCCCCCAGCTCCCATCGCTGTCCTGCAACCATTCACCGCGCCGCACCCGGCCGCTACTGGACGATGGGCAGCTCGGCCTTCTCGTAGTTCGGGAAGCCGCCCTTCAGCGACATGGCGTTGTACCCCGCCATCCGGAGCACCGCGGCCGCCTGGCCGGACTGCTGGCCGGAGTAGCAGTTGACGACGATCAGCTTGTCGGTGGGCAGCTTGTCGAAGTTCATGCCCAGGGCTGCGAACGGGATGTTCACAGAGCCCTCCACGTGGCCGGCAGCGAAGTCGGCGTCAGCCCGGATGTCCAGGAGGAAGATGGAGTCGTCGCCGGCCTCCAGCTTCTCCTTCACTTCGGCCGCGTCGATCATGTTCCGGTGGCTGGCCATGTTGTTGAAGTAATCCTGGGCCGCCTCCAGCAGGATCGCCTCTTCATCACAGGGCTCCGGCTCCGGACACGGCGGGCACTCCTGGGTCGGAGCCGCGGCGGCCTGGTTCGTGGCGACCGGCTGCTGTGCGCTGCCGCCGCAGGCCGCCAGGGCCGCCAGGGCGAAGACCAGGGCCAGGGAAAGGGCTGTGCGACGCTTCAGGTTCGCCATACGATGACCTCCTTCGCTCACTTCGAACTCAACGGCACCTGACGATCGTCACAAAGCACGTCTGCGCGCAGCCGCTCTGCCGAGTGCGCTCACCCGGTGCCCCCACTCCCCCGAACCGAGCAGCCTTGTGCTCTCACTCACAAAATAGCATGGAAAGCCCGGAACGCCTAGAGCCACGGCCATTTGAAGGTTTTATCGGTATAAGCCATTCCTTATACCTGGGTGAAAAGAAGGAGCCGCTCCCCGCCCAAAGGGCGACGCGGAGCGACCCACAAATGACAAGGCCGGGGGATACCCCCGGCGGTTTCGGCAGGTACAATTACAAGTACTGATACATGAATCGTCGCAACAGCTCCGCACCCACCCAGGCGCCGAGCATGGCGCCCAGCATCCAGTACCACGGGTGGAGCGAGAGGTTGACCATCCCGGTCATCACCGCGCCGATGGTGCATCCCCAGCCCACACGGGCGCCGTAGCCCATCAGCACACCGCCGAGGAGGCGGATGACCGTGGGAGCCCTGCCGCCCGGGCCCCGCACCCGGAACTCACGGCCGAGCCGGGCGCCGAGGAAGCCGCCGATCAGAAGGCCCCCGGCGTAGGCCGCGGCGGAAAGGTCGGTGAGCAGGAAAGCCCGGCTCACCCCCCAGCCCGTTCCGGTGAGGGCCATGAAGGTCACCAGAAGCACGGCCATAACCACCGCCCCCAGCTCCGGCGCCCACGGCGCCCGTACCCAGCTGAGCCGGCGCGCACCGGGGAGCTCCTCTCCGACGCGGGGCTGGCGCCGTTCCCAGGCCGCCACGGCCATCAGCCCGAGGAGCAGCAGGCCCACGGCGATCCAGGCGTTGAAGGTCTCCTGGACCGTCACGGTCGTCAGAAACGGCAGGTTCACGTACAGCCAGGTGCCCGCCAGCACCCCCGCCAGGACGGCGAGCTGCGACAACTGCCCCTCACCGAGCCGCCAGAAGGCACCCGCGATGCAGCTCCCCGCCAGGACCATCCCCACGGCGAAGATCGCCCCGCCCGCCAGGGCGCCGGCGGGCGTCGGCCCGGGAAAGCCCTCCACCAAGACCCCGCGTACCGCCTGGAGGGTGGCTCCGCCGGTCACCGTCAGCAGGAAGAGCAGCAACATGGCCCGCGTCATGCGCAGCGCCCGGAAGAGGAACAAGTCCCGCAGCGCGCTCACGAAGCAGAGCCGCGAGCGCTGAAACACGAAGCCGGACAGGACCCCGGCGATGAGCAGCCAGCCGAGGATATGCTGCGTCGTCATTCGGCAACCTCCCGCAGGCCCGTAGGAGGGGATACTCCATGACCAACGAGCTGGATATTTTCTGTGCCGTTGCCAAGCATGGCTCGATGTCGCGGGCGGCGGCCGAGCTGCACCTCTCCCAGCCGGCCGTCAGCCAGCGGCTGCGCGCCCTGGAGGAGCAGTACGGGCTGCAGCTGTTCCGCCGGACCAACCGTGGGGTCGAGCTCACCCCCGCCGGGGAGACCCTGGTACGCTATGCACAGCGCATCCTGCAACTGGAGCGGTCCCTGCAGGCGGAGATGGCCAGCCTGCGGGCCGCCGAGCCGAAGCAGGTCGTGATCGGCGCCACCTCGGCCATCGGAGGCTACGCCCTTCCCTGCACGGTCTATCTGTTCCAGCAGAAGTACCCCGACGCCCGCATCCAACTGCAGATCGGCAAGCGGTGCGATGTCATCCAGCGGCTGGAGGACGGACTGGTGGACCTGGCCCTGGTCGAGGGTCCCCTCGTCACCGCTCTGCCCGATGACTGGCAGGTGAGCGTCATCAGCGAGGAGGAGCTGGTGCTCATCACGCCTCCCACCGGGCCGCTCGCCGGGAAGGAGGCTTACACCGCCGACGACCTCACCCGTCTGCCGCTGATCATCCGGGAGCCGGGCTCCGGCACCCGGATGGCCGTCGAGGAGGGCTGGCAGGCCGCCGGCCGCGACCTGCGCGACCTCAACATCGCCCTGGAGCTGACCGGCGTGGATGCCATCAAGACCTCCGTCGCCTCGGGCCACGGCGTCGCCCTGGTCAGCCGCTGGTGCGTGCGGGCGGAGGCCCGTATGGGCCACCTGCGCATCGCGCCGCTGACGGACATCGCCTTCACCAGCCGCTGGACGCTGATCGTGCCGAAACAGGGCATGAAGGGCGCCATGGAGAGGGCGCTCCTGCGCACGCTGCGCTCCCCCGCCGAGCGCGGCTTCTGCTGAGCGGTCACAGCCGCTCGATGCGGAACTGCCAGATGCCGTCGGCCACCTCCTCCACCCGGAAGCGGCAGGGCAGCTTGCGCAGGTGCTCTCTGAGCAGCCGGACCGTGCACGAGTGATCCGACTCCATGATCAGCAGGTCCCCCGGCTGCATGCTGCGCAGCTTCGCCTCGGCCTTCAGGAGGGGGGCCGGGCACATCTCGCCGTACACGTTCAGGGTGTAAGTCGCCATCCCGCCTACCTCCGCCGGATCTGTTCGGTATCGAGATGCGAGAATCCTTGCACAGAAACATCTAAGGGCCGCGGCACTTCGCCGCGGCCCCTGTTCGCTTCGGACCCTACATGAGCTTCCGGAGCACCACCAGGTGGTTGTCCTCGACCTCGAACTCCTCCAGCACCCGCCCCGTGCCCCTGGCCACGCACGAGACGGGGTCGTCGGCCAGGTACGCCGGTACACCCGTCTCCTGGGCGATGACCTGATCCAGGCCGTGCAACATCGCCCCGCCGCCGGTCATGACGATTCCCCGCTCCTGGATGTCGGCGGAGAGCTCGGGCGGGGTGGCCTCCAGCACCGCCTTGATGGTGTCGCACAGGGAGGTCACCAGCTCGCTCACGGCCTCGCGCACCTCCGCCGAGGTGATCGTCACGGTCTTGGGCAGCCCCGACATCAGGTCGCGGCCCCGCACCTCTATGGACTCGTTGCGGCTGTCGCAGCCGGCGCTGCCGACCGTGATCTTGACCTCCTCCGCCGTCCGCTCGCCGATGAGCAGGTTGTACTTCATCTTCATGTACCGGACGATGGCCTCGTCGAACTTGTCGCCGCCGATGCGGATCGACTCCGACAGCACCACGCCGCCCAGCGACAGCACGGCCACGTCGGTGGTGCCGCCGCCGATGTCGATCACCATGTGGCCGGCGGGCTGGGTGATGTCCAGGCCGGCGCCCAGGGCTGCCGCCAGCGGCTCCTCCACCATGGTCACCGTCCGTGCGCCGGCCTCAATGGCCGCCTCCATCACCGCCCGCTTCTCCACGGTCGTCACGTTTGCGGGAATGCAGATCACCATCCGCGGGCGCGCCAAAAGGCGGGGCCCAGACACCCGCCTCAGAAACGCTTTCAGCATCGCCTCGGTGACGTCATAATCGGCAATAACCCCTTCGCGCAGGGGGCGGATCGCAACGATGTTGCCCGGCGTCCGGCCCAGCATGCGGCGGGCCTCCTCACCGATGGCCAGGACCTGCCTGGTGTCGCGGTGCATGGCGACCACGGAGGGCTCGCACAGCACGACCCCCTTCCCCTTGACGTAGACCAGCACCGTCGCCGTGCCCAGATCAACGCCCACATCCGTTGCCCAACCAAACACGCTCTGTTTGCCCCCTGTTCAAAGGCTGGAAAGTTCATCTTGCCTTTCTTCCAGCTTCGACGCCAGGGGACAAACTCCTCTGCTCGGCTGCTAGCGTTCCAGGTACTTTTGACGCGTCGCCGCACCCCCGCGAATGTGGCGCTCCGCCTTGTTCTGATCCAGGACACGCTTGACCTTGGCGGCCAGCTCGGGGTTGATGCGGGGCAGGCGTTCGGTCACGTCCTTGTGGACGGTGCTCTTGGAGACGCCGAACACGGAGGCGGTTTCCCGCACGGTGTCCTTGGTTCGGCAGATGTGGTTGCCTATCTCCAGCACGCGCTTCCAGATGTGATCCTTCACCGTTGGGCCCCCTTCGCCCTGGATGGTTGGTAGAGTCTATTGGCGCAAGGGGGCAAACATGACGAACCGGGGGCTGGGGGACGCTGGAAATGCGCGCACCCAGCCCCCGCTCACGGTTCCCTGCGGGGGGCGCGTGCGGATATCGGGCTATTCCTCCAGATACGGCAGAGGGTCCACCGGCTCCTCATCGACCATCAGGCCGAACAGCAGGTGCGGCCCCAGGTCACTGCGCAGGGGCGAGGGCAATCCGATCCGCCCGAGGCGCTCCCCGGAGGCCACGGCCTGGCCCTCGGTCACCGCGGCCTCCGCCAGGCCGGCGTAGCGGCTCCGCTTGCCGCCGCCGTGGTCCAGCACCACCGTGATCCCGTCCACCGGGTGCTCCTCCACCAGCGCCACCGTGCCGGCGGCCGCAGCCGTCACCGGTTGCCCGGGCGTCGCCTCCAGCGCTACCCCGTCGCTCAGCCGGTAGTCACCCAGGCTGCCGTCCACCGCGCCGAAGGCCATCACCACCCGGGGCCGGCCGCTGAGGGGCCAGGAGAAGGCCACCGCCTCCTCGGCGGGTTCGTCGGCCACGGCTTCCCCTGCGCCCGCGGTCAGCCGGGGATCACCGGCGGCGGAAGCAGCTCCCGTCCCGGCCCTCAGCGCCGATCCGGAGCGGGAACCTGCGGCCGCGGCGTCCACGGAATCTGTGACCTCAGGGAAACCGGCGGGATCGGCGGAGCCGACGGCGTCCGGGGCCGGCCAGGCGTCAGGCGCCGGCCGCATCTGATACCAGGCCATGCCGCCGATCAGGAGGAACAGGACCGCGGCGGCCGCCAGGGCCATCCGGCGCTCGGGGGGCAGGTCGCCCCGCCACAGGGCAGGCCAGCCACGCACAGGCTTCATCACAGATCACCTCGTGACTTAGCCTGCCCACTTCTGCGCCGCTTCAGACCGAAGGGACCCAATTTTCTCCGTTAATTTCGAATAATCGGCTCAGCTCGACACCCGTATAGTAGTGGGTGAGAATCTCCCGGTACGTTTTGCCGGCGCGGGCCATGCCCTGCGCGCCGTACTGGCTCATGCCGACGCCGTGCCCATCGCCGAAGGTCTCCACCACGATCTCCCCGTCCTGCCAGTAGACCCGGAAGTCCGTGGAGCGCAGGCCCAGCCGCTCCCGCACCTGCCGGCCGGTCAGGGTCATGCCGCCGATCGCCACCGTCTTCACCCTCCCGCCGGCGGTGCGGGCCGTCACCTGCACCGGCGGCTGGCCAACCCGGGCGGCGGCCTGCACCGCCAGCAGCGGCTCCTCGCTGCCCAGGCCCAGGGCCCGGACGAAGGCCTCGGGGCTGAAGCGCCGCTCATCCACCAGGCGGGGGGCAGCGGCGCCCCAGGTGTCGTCCACCGGCATCAGGTAGGGCAGATCGGTGGCGAAGTAGTCGCCCGAGCTCTCGGTCATCCGGCCGGATACCGCATGGTACAGCGCGTCGATCAGCTCCCCCTGATAGGTGAGGACCTCGCCCTCGGTCTCGGCCTGCGCCTGGCTGAGCCTGCGCCAGAAGCTGGCCGCCGCCAGGGGGCCGTACTTGGCCTCCAGCTCCTCCCGGCTCATGTAGGCCTGGCTGGTGCGGTAATCCGCGCAGACATCGGCTTCCGGGTTCAGAGGGCACCCCCCCTGCCCGCCGAACTGGGGCATGCGGCGCACGGTATAAGTCCGGGCGACGACGAACTGCGCCTTCAGCGCCTCCATCTCGAAATCGGCGGGCATCTCGGCGGCCACGACCCCTTTGAGGTACTCGCCCAGGGGCATGACGACGATGGCGTCCCGGTCAGGGAAATACACCTTCACATCCAGGGAATCCGCTCCAGCGGGTTCGTCCACGGGGGCCTCCGGTTCCGGCGCCCACGGGACCAGGACCGGGACCGGCAGCGGGTCGGGCGGCTGCGGCATCCGGACGCCCGCGCCGATCCCCGCCGGCAGCGCCAGGGTCAGTGCCGCCGTCATCAGCACGGCGGCGAGCAGCAGACGCAGCATGACTTGTCCTCCATGCCCCTGCGAAGGGGTGATGTCACCCCTATCTCTATGGGGGACCTGTCCCTGGTATTACATAAGGCGACCGGTCGGCCGCAGGTCCCTTCAGTAGTCGCTCCTCACCGTCGGCCAGCCGATCCACAGCCGGTTGCCGTCCCCGTCCCCGTCCCGGCGCACGGCCGCCTGCACGTTCACCGCGTACGGCCCCGGCGGCAGGAGCGGCGTGTAACCGGCCACCGAGGCCGCCCGGCCGTCGCTCCAGGGCTCCCGTTGCCGGGCCCCCAGCGCGTCCAGGGCCGCACCCGCCAGCGCGAGCGGCTGGCCGCCCGCGGCCCGGCCGGAGAGCTCCACCTGCACCTGGGGCCACAGCCCCTCGGCGGCGAGGACCTGACGGAGCTCGCGGTAGCGCTCGTCCCAACGCGCCGCCGCCTCGCCGCGCAGCCGCCAGGTGACCTCGACGTACGGCCCGCCGATGCCGTCCACCAGCCGCAGCGACCGCTCCTCGCCGGTCGGGGCGTCTGCGCCCCAGCCCAGGCCCGCCGCGAGCCGCTCGGCCACCTGCGGGTCCTCCACCGGCTCCTGCAGGAAGAGCAGCGCCTGCTCCAGCCGGTCCCCGGCCGCCTCCCACGCGCGGTTGAGCATCTCCAGCGCGGGCCCGGGCAGGGGTGTAGCCGACTCGCGCCGCGGCCGCTCCGCCGCCGGCCGCAGCCCCGGGAAGGCCCACAGGGGCGCCGCGACCAGGGCAAGGGCCAGAGCCAGGGACAAGAGGAGCGGGAGCGACACCTGCTGCCGCGTCAGCGTCTGCTCCGGCGCAAGCCGCGGACCGGCCCGGCGGACGGGACGCGGGTGGGCATTACGTGGGCGCATGGCCGCAACACCTCCTAGCCGATTTTTGCCCCTTCCGATAGCAAAATAATCTCGCTTCGTATGCTTAGCAGGAATCCGAGAGATTCCCCCGAATTATCGCTCCAAATATCTCCTTGCTGTGGGCCGATCGTGCCCCTTCGCCGTTTTTGCCACAACTTTGTAACGGTCAGTCATCAGGGTGGTGGTCGCCGGTGGTGCATCCCGTAACGGTCGGCTCCGCCGCGGTGGCCGGGCTGGCTGCCGCAGTGGCCGTGACGCGCTGGGGCCCCGTCTGGTGGAGGCTGTGGCAGCGCGAGGCGGCCAACCTGGAAGCGCTGGCCGCGGCGAAGCAGCGGCTGGGAGAGGAGGCGAGCCGCGTGTTTCCGTACACGGCGGCCGAGTTGCAGCAGGCGCTGCAGAACGAAGGCTACTTCCTGGATTCCCTGAGCGCCAAGAAGCTCTGGTCCTACCTGCGGCAGGGCAAGCCGGTGGGGCTGCGGGGGGAGCCGGGCATCGGCAAGTCGCAGCTGGCCGAGGCCTTCGCCCGCGCCTTCGGCTACCCCCTGGTCGACATGGAATGCCACAGCCACCTGGAGGCCGAGGAGATCGGCATCTCGTGGAACGGCTTCAAGCAGATCGTCGACGCCCAGGCTTACCAGCGCAGCGGCAGCGGTGAGCCGCCCAACCTGTACACGCTGGAGTACCTGAACCGCACCCCGCTGCTGGAGAGCGTGCTGGCGGAGCGACCCACCGTGGTGCGGGTGGACGAGGTCGACAAGCTCAACGAGCACACGACCAACTTCTTCCTGCGCTACCTCGACAAGCAGGAGCTGGTGGTCCACAATCTGGACCATCCCGGCCAGTCCCGGGTGCTGAAGGCCCGGGCGCCCCTCTACATCTTCCTCACCTCCAACGAGTACAAGCGGCTCGACACCGCGTTCATGCGCCGCACGGTCTGGCTGGATCTGCAGTTCCCGTCCGAGGCGACCCTCGCCCGGATCATCCAGCGGTCGGTGGGGGTGCCGGCGGACTTCGCCGCCCGGGTGGCCCGCATCGTCGTGCAGTTGCGGCAGCTGAACATGGAGAAGAAGCCCGCGATCGCGGAGGCCATCGAGTGGGCCCGCGCCCTGGTGGATGTGGGCGACGGGCGCATTACCCCCGAGTCCGTGGAGGTGACCATCGGCTTCCTCGCCAAGTACCCGGAGGACGAGGCCATCGTCAAGGAGGCGCTCCGGCAGTGGTACGACGGCTTTGGCCGATCCGCCTGATCTACGCGGCCGTGTGCAGCATCGGCCGGCTCATCCGCCGGCTCATGATGCGCGCCGGCCGCCTGTTTCGTCTCCGGCGGCCGCGCCTTGTCGCCGCGGCCCAGGTGACGCGCCTCTTCCTCGCGGGCCGCGATCCCAACAACCTGTATGTGGCGTTCGCCGAAGCCGCCGACCACCGTCCGGAGGCCCCGGCCTCGCTGGCCGAGGTTCAGGCAGGGGACCGGATGACGTCGCTGCTCTGGGCCGGACCGGCCGCGGCGGATCCGGTCGAGCCCGTTGCTGCGCGCGCCTCGCTGTGGCGGGGCCTTGCGCCCTCACCGGCCGATGACGCCCTGCGGGGGGCGGAAGCGGCCAACCGCCGCTTCGCCTACGTCGACCTGCTCCACTCGCCCATCCGGAAGCTCGCCCCCGAGCACATCCGCGAGCTGGAGGAGTTGATGGACCGGCTCGCGCGCAAGTGGCTCGCCCACAGGGACACCTTCCGGGAGCGGCCCCGCCGGGCCCGGCTGGACGTGGGCCGGACGCTGCGGCACAACCTGCCCCGGTACGGCGGCGCCGTGCTGGAGTTCCGGTGGCCGGTCAAGGTGGTGCCTGTCCCCCAGCCGCAGAAGCCGTCGCGCATTCTCGTCATCGGCGACGTGTCCCACTCCATGGCCCGCTACGTGAGCGTCGTGCTCTTCTTCTTCCACAAGCTCAACTTCCGGTTCGTGGTGGAAAGCTATGTGTTCAGCGAGAACGCCACGTACGCCACGCCTTACCTCAACGGCCCGGGCACCTTCGAGGAGAAGGCGCAGCGGCTGATGCAGGGGGCCCGGTCCTGGAACGCGGGCACCCGCTTCGGCACCGCGCTGGCGGAGATCGCCCAGCACGCTGCGGTGGACGACCAGACCTACGTGTTCATCGCCACCGACGGCAAGGTGGCCATCACGCCGGACGAGCAGGAGAAGATCCGGGTCAACATGGCCGAGCTGCGCCGCCGCGCCCGCCAGGTGATCTTCCTGACGCCATCGGCGGAGTTCTCCGGGGTCCGCCGCGGCCCCGCGCGCGAGTGGCAGCGCAGGCTCGGTACCTTCTACTACGGCCCCAACGAGGTGCCGGTCTGGCTCATGGGCTCGCCCCACTGGTACGGCACCCTCGCCCGCTATGCCGACCGGCTCTACCTGATCCGCACGGTGCAGGATCTCATTGACATGGTCGAGAACCTGCTAATCAGCAGCGGGGAAGAGGAACGGAGGAACGGACATGGGACGGTTTGAGCGGGTCAGCAGCCAGCGCATCTACCAGCAGATCGTGGACCAGATCACCCGCATGGTGCAGGAGGGCACGCTTCGCCCGGGGGACCGGCTGCCGCCGGAGCGGCAGCTCGCCGAGGAGTTCGGCGTCAGCCGGTCGGCCGTGCGCGAGGCGCTCTCGGCCCTGCGCATGCTGGGCCTGGTGGAGGCCCGCGTCGGCGAGGGTACCTTCGTCACCCAGCCGCCGGACGAGCGGTTCATCTCGCCCCTGGCGCTGGTGCTCACCATCGAGCAGAGCGAGGCCGTCGGGCGCGAGCTTCTGGAGCTGCGGGCAGCCCTGGAAGCCGAAAGCGCCGCCCTGGCCGCCGTGCGCCGGGAGGCCGAGGACCTGGCGGCCATGGAGGAGGCCCTGGGCGACATGGAGAGAGACCTGCAGGAGGGCCGGCTGGGAGCCGAGGCCGACTGGCGCTTTCACGACGCCGTCGCCAGCGCCAGCGGCAACTCGCTGCTCCTGCAGACCATGCGCTCCCTGAGCGACACCATGAAGGAGGCCCTCGGCCTCTACCGCGAGCAACTCCTGCGCATCCCCGGCATGGGCCGCACGCTGCTCCAGGATCACCTGGAGATCCTGGAGGCCATCCGCAACCAGGATGCCGCGGCGGCACGGGAGCGCATGCTGAAGCACATCACGCGGGTGCAGGAGCACCTGTACGGGTGAACGTACGCCCCCCGCCGCCTCGGTCGTACACCGGGCGCGCGGGGGTTGCGCGTCGTTCTGCCCACGCCGGCAGGGGAACAGGGCCCAGGGTGCGAATCCCTCCTGTGAACGATTGGTCTGACCATCATGCCATCAGACCAGACTCACGGGGTCAGGCTGGTCACACCACCCGTCCCATGGGGAGGGTCCGTTCCATGTCGTTCCTGCAGACCTACGATCCTCTGGGCAGCCCGCTTCTCTCCACGCTGCTCGCCGCGCTGCCCCTGCTGCTCCTGATCTACCTCCTGGCCGCGCACCCGTGGCACGACCGGGAAGGCCGGCGACAGCGGGGCATCGGGGCGCCCAGGGCCGCCTTCATCGCCTCGCTGGTCTCGCTGGCCATGGCGGTCCTCGTCCTGGGCATGCCCTTCCCCGCGGCCGGGGCGTCCTTGGTGTACGGGGCCCTTTCCGGTCTGTTTCCCATCGGCTGGGTGCTGGTCGCCGCCATGTTCCTGTACACGCTCACCGTCGTCACCGGGCAGTTCGACGTGGTGAGGGAGAGCATCGTTGCCGTCTCGGCCGACCGGCGCATCCAGGTGCTGATCATCGCCTTTGCCCTGGGCTCCTTCCTGGAGGGCGCCGCCGGCTTCGGGATCCCCGTGGCCATCGCCGGTGCGATGATGGTCGGGCTCGGCTTCCGGCCCTTCCAGGCCGCCGTGCTCAACCTGCTGGCCAACTCCGTCCCGGTCGCCTTCGGCGCCATTGGCACCCCAGTCCTCACCCTGGGCGCGGTGACGAACCTGGACCCCAACCGGCTCGGCGCCCTGTCGGCCCTGCAGCTCGCTCCGTTCTGCCTGGTCACGCCCTTCCTGGTCATCACCGTCATGGTGAAGATGGACCGCAAACCCTTCCGCAAGGTGCTGGAGGTCTGGCCGGCCCTGCTGGTCTCGGGCGTGACCTTCACCCTCGGCGAGTACCTGACCGCAGCCTACCTGGGCCCGGGCCTGGTCGGCATCCTGGGCGGCCTGGTCACGCTGGTGGCGCTGCTGGCGCTCCTGACGGTCTGGAGGCCCGCCGCCCCGTACGACGGCGATCCCATCGCGGCTTCTGCGCCTGCCCGCCGCCTGGCCCCGATGGCGGGGGGCGCCGGGTCGTCAGGCCGGACGCGGGCCGCGGTGGTCCGGGCCTGGCTGCCGTGGGTGCTGCTCACGCTCTTCGTCTTCCTCTGGGGCCAGCCTGCGGTCAAGGCTGCGCTGGAGCGGCCGGTGGCAGGGATCCCCACCGTGCTCAGGTGGTCCGTGCCCTTCCTCGACCAGGCGGTCTACCGGATGCCTCCGGTGGTCGCAGAGCCGACGGCCGAGCCGGCCGTCTACACGCTCAACTGGCTCTCGTCCCCGGGCACCGCCATCTTCCTGGCGGCGCTGGTGGCGGGCCTCTGCCTGGGCACGACGCCGGCGCAGTGGAAGGAGACCGTGGTGCGCACCGCCCAACGCATGCGGGGCCCGCTGACCACCGTAGCCATGGTCCTGGGATTCAGTTACCTCACCCGCTACACGGGTGCCGACGGCATCCTCGGCCTGGCCTTCACCCGCACCGGATGGCTCTATCCCTTCTTCGCCCCGCTGCTGGGGTGGATCGGCGTGTTCATCACCGGCTCCGACACGTCAGCCAATGCCATGTTCGGCAGCCTGCAACAGATCACGGCCCGCCAGTTGGGCCTGGACGAGTACCTCATCGTCTCCGCCAACAGCGTGGGCGGCTGCACCGGGAAGCTGCTCAGCGCACAGTCGATCGTGGTCGCCACCGCCGCGACCTATGAGGACCGGCAGGAGGCCGCCGGCGCCGTCGGCTCGATCCTGCGGGCCGTGGCCGGTTACAGCCTGGCGATGGCCGTCATCAGCGGGCTGATCGTGATGGCCCTGGCCTACCTCGCGCCCGGCCTCATCCACTGATGGGAGGTGCCCCGATGAGAGTCTCGCTCTTCATCACGTGCCTCGCGGACCACTTCGCCCCTGAGGTGGGTGAGGCGGTCTACCGGCTGCTCAGGCGCCACGGGGTCGAGGTCGACTTCCCGGCCGGCCAGACCTGCTGCGGCCAGCCCTCCTGGAACACGGGTCACCTGGACGACGCCCGCGACTTCGCCCGGCTGTACATGAAGACCTTTGCCCGCAGCGAGTACATCGTCCAGCCCTCGGGCTCCTGTGCCGGCCACGTGCGCTACTTCTACCCGGAGATGTTCCCCGATGGCTCCCGCGAGCAACAGGAGGCCCTCGCGATCGGCCGGCGCACCTACGAGTTCACCGAGTTCATGGTGAAGGTCCTGGGGGTCAGGGACGTCGGCGCCCGGTTTCCCGGCAGAGCGGTCTTCCACAACAACTGCCACATGCAGCGGGAGCTGAGGGTGCAGGAGGAGCCCGTGGAGATGCTGCGGTGCGTGCGGGACCTGGAGCTGGTGGAGATTCCCCGGCCCGACCTCTGCTGCGGCTTCGGCGGCGCCTTCTCCGTCAAGGAGCCGGAGATCTCCACCGCCATGGCCGACGACAAGCTGGATGCCGTCCTGGCCACCGGCGCGGACCTGATCGTCAGCTCCGACCTGGGGTGCCTGATGCACCAGGGCGGCCGCATCGAAAGGCGCGGCCTGCCCATCCGGACCCTGCACATCGCCCAGCTTCTGTGGGAGGGGGTTCAGCAGAATGGCCGGTAAGGCGGTCTTGCGCCAGCGCGTCGCCAGGGCCCTCGCGGACGACCACCTGCGCGGGGCGGTCCGATACACGTCGGAGAACCTCTACCTGAAGCGGAAGGCCGCCATGGCCGACCTGGAGGCCCTCGCGGCCCGGGGTGAGGCCATCGGCACCTTCGCGGAGCTGCGCGCCCGGGCGCAGGAGATCAAGGGGCACACCCTGGCCTTCCTGGACGGTTACCTGAAGCAGGCGGCGGATCAGATCCGCAAGAGCGGCGGCGTGGTCCACTGGGCCCGGGACGCTGCCGAGGCCAATCAGATCGTCCTGGAGATCTGCCACAGGCGCGGCGCCCGGAAGCTGATCAAGTCCAAGTCCATGGTCACCGAGGAGATCCGGCTGAACCACGCCCTGGAGGCGGAGGGGCTGGAGATCGTGGAGTCCGACCTGGGCGAGTACATCATCCAGCTGGCCCGGGAGACCCCGGCGCACATCGTGATTCCGGCCATCCACAAGACCCGCCGCCAGATCGCGGACCTCTTCGGCGCCGTCGCCGGCCGGGAGCTGGCCACCGACACCCGGACGCTGGCGGGCTTCGCCCGGGAGACGCTCCGGCACAAGTTCATGACCGCGGACGTGGGGGTCACCGGCGCCAACTTCGTGGTGGCCGAGACGGGCACGATCTGCCTCGTGACCAACGAGGGCAACGGCAGGCTCACCACCTCCGTGCCCCCGTGCCAGATCACCCTGGTGGGCATCGAGAAGCTGGTGCCCAACCTGGAGGACCTGGCCGTCCTGATGGCCCTCCTGCCCCGCAGCGCCACCGGCCAGAAGATGACCACCTACTTCAACCTGATCACCGGGCCCCGCCGCCCCGGGGAGCCGGACGGGCCGGAAGAGCTGCACGTCATCTTCCTGGACAACGGCCGGTCGGAGATCCTGGCCACCCGGTACCGGGAGGTGCTCGCCTGCATCCGGTGCGGCGCCTGCCTGAACGCCTGCCCGGTGTACCGGCAGCTGGGCGGCCACGCCTACGGTTCCGTCTACCCCGGGCCCATCGGGACGGTGCTCACGCCGCTCCTGCAGGGGCTGGACCCGTGGGACGAACTGCTGCAGTACTGCAGCCTGTGCGGCGCCTGCACCGAGAACTGCCCGCTGGGGATCCAGCTGCACAAGCACATCATCCACCTGCGGGGCGAGGCGGTGGCGCGGGGGCGCGAACACCCGCTCATGCGCACGGCCCTGAAGGCGGTCCACTTCGCCTGGACCCGGCCGGGGGTCTACCGGCTGGTGGCCCGGGGGGCGCACCTGGCCACAAGACCGTTTGCGCGCCGACGGCCCGACGGAAGCGCGTACCTGGACCGCCTGCCCTCCATCGCCGCCGGCTGGACGTTCAGCCGCACGCTGCCCTCCCCGGCCCGCAAGCCCTTCCACCGGCGCTGGGCCGAGCTCGAGCGAGAGGAAGGTGCCAAGTAGATGACCACTGAGCAGGACTTCCTGGTCCTCGTGGCCGCCAGGCTCGGCCGCACCCCCGGAGAAGCCCCGCCCCGCTTCCGGCCGTCCCAGCCCCTGCCGGCCGTCGGCCCCACGGAGGCCGCCGCCCTGGCGGACCGGTTCCAGCTGGAGCTGGAGAAGATCAGCGGCGTCGTGCACCGGGTGAACGACGCTTCCGAGGTGGCCCCGACCGTCGTGCGCATCCTCCAGGCAGCTCAGGATGCAGCTGATGAGGCGGCTCGGGGGTCCGGCCCCGGCCCTGGGGCGAGTGACCCGTCCCGGCCCGGACCGCCGGTTGCGCGCTGGGACGACCCCCTGCTGGACGGGTTCGGGATCGACGCGGCCCTGGAGGAGGCCGGCTGGCCGGTGATCAGGTTCCGCGCCGGCGACGACGGCCGGGCCTTCGCTTCGCGCGTGGAACGGGCCTTCGCCGGCGTCGTCGCCTGCGACGCAGCCATCGCCGAGACCGGCACCATCGTGCTGCACAGCGGCCCGACCCGCGGCCGGACGGTGAGCCTGCTGCCACCCGTCCTGATCGCCGTGCTGCGCAAGGAGCAGATCGTCTTCGACGCCGCCCGGCTCTTCCGGCGGCTGGCGCGGGCCCCCATGCCGTCGCAGGTCATCTTCAAGTCGGGCCCCAGCCGCAGCTCCGACATCGAGAACGACCTGACCATCGGCATCCACGGCCCCGGCGATCTCCACGTGATCTTGCTGTAGGGCAAAGCGCCCGGCCGGACGGAAGAGTGGCGCAGCCCATGGCCGTAAGCGACAGAGAAAGGGACCCCGGCCTGTTTCCAGGCCGGGGTCTCGATTTAGTCCTTATCGTGGTCCAGGGCGCCGGCGGCCCGGAGGCGGACCATGGCACGGCGCAGCGCCGCCTCGGCGCGCGTCCGGTCGATGTTGGCCTTCCGGTCACGCAGCCGGGCCTCGGCGCGCCGCTTCGCCTCCATGGCGCGCATCACGTCGATGGACTCCGCCAGCTCGGCGGCGTCAGCCAGGACGGTGATGCGGTTCTCCGAGACCTCCACGAACCCGCCGGTCACAGCCACCCGCTTGTACACGCCGTCCTGCTTGTACCGCAGGACGCCGATGCGCAGGTTGGCGACCATGGGGGCGTGGTTCTTCAGGATGCCCATCGAGCCGTCCACCACCGGGACGACGACGGCGTCGGCGGGGGCGTCCCGCAGCACCGTCCGCTCCGGGGTGATGATGGTCAGCGACATGTCGGCCATGCTAGCTCACCTCGGCCAGCAGCTTCTTGCCCTTCTCCACCGCCTGCTCGATGGTGCCGACCATGTAGAACGCCTGCTCGGGCAGGTCGTCGTGCTTGCCCTCGAGGATCTCCTTGAAGCCCTTGACCGTGTCCTTCGGGTCAACGAACACGCCGGGCAGGTTGGTGAACTTCTCCGCCACGAACATCGGCTGCGACAGGAAGCGCTCGATCTTACGGGCCCGGGCGACGATGAGCTTGTCTTCGTCGGACAGCTCGTCCATGCCCAGGATGGCGATGATGTCCTGCAGCTCCTTGTACCGCTGCAGCACCTTCTGCACGCCGCGCGCCACCTCGTAGTGCTCCCGGCCCACGATGTTGGGGTCGAGGATGCGGGAGGTGGAGTCGAGCGGGTCGACGGCCGGGAAGATCGCCTTCTCAAACACGGCACGGGAGAGAACCGTGGTCGCGTCCAGGTGAGCGAAGGTCGTGGCCGGGGCCGGGTCGGTGAGGTCGTCGGCCGGGACGTAGATGGCCTGCACCGAGGTGATCGAGCCCTTCTTGGTGGAGGTGATGCGCTCCTGCAGGTAGCCCATCTCCGTGGCCAGCGTCGGCTGGTAACCCACGGCGGAGGGCATGCGGCCCAGCAGGGCGGACACCTCGGAACCGGCCTGCGTGAAGCGGAAGATGTTGTCGATGAAGAGCAGCACGTCCAGGCCCTGCTCATCGCGGAAGTACTCGGCCATGGTCAGGCCGGTGAGGGCCACGCGCATACGGGCGCCGGGCGGCTCGTTCATCTGGCCGAACACCATCGCCACCTTGTCGATGACGCCGGCCTCGATCATCTCGTGGTAGAGGTCGTTCCCCTCACGGGTGCGCTCGCCCACGCCGGCGAAGATGGAGTAGCCACCGAACTTGTACGCGATGTTGTGGATGAGCTCCTGGATCATGACCGTCTTGCCCACGCCCGCGCCGCCGAACAGGCCGATCTTACCGCCGCGGGCGTACGGGCAGAGCAGGTCGATGACCTTGATGCCGGTGGGCAGCATCTCGGTGGCGGGGTCCACGTTGGCCACACCGGGGGGCTCGCGGTGAATCGGCAGCGAAACCGGGCTGTTCACCGGCCCCTTGCCGTCGATGGTCTCGCCCAGCACGTTGAAGATCCGGCCCAGGACCGGCTCACCCACGGGAACCGTGATCGGCGCCTGCGTGTCGTAGACGGTCTCGCCCCGCCGCAGGCCGTCGGTGGAGTCCATGGCGATGCACCGGACCTGGTTGTTGCCGAGGTGCTGCGCGACCTCCAGGGTCAGGTTGATGTCGCCCCGCTCCCCGCCGTTCCGGATCACGAGGGCGTGGTTCAGCTTCGGCAGATGGCCGTCAGGGAACTCCACGTCGACGACGGCGCCCATGATGGCCAGGATCTTGCCAGTCGGTTCGCTCACTGCGGGTTTCCCTCCTCTACTCAGGAAGCAGGCTCAGCCCTGAAGGGCGTTGGCGCCGCCCACGATCTCGGAGATCTCGCGCGTGATGGCGGCCTGGCGGGCCCGGTTGTACGCCAGCGTCAGCTTGGCGATCATCTCTTCCGCGTTGTCCGTGGCGTTGCCCATGGCGGTCATGCGGGCGCCGTGCTCAGACGCCTTGGACTCCAGCATCAGCTGGTAGAACATCGTCTCGGCGTACCGGGGCACCAGCGTGTCCAGCACTCGCTCAGGCGAAGGCTCGTAGATGTACTCCACGTGCGTGTGCGCGCCGTCCGCCTGGGCCGGCTGGATCGGGAGCAGCTGCATCTCCTTGGGCCGCTGCGTCACGGCGTTGACGAACTCGGTGTAGATCACCCGCACCTCGTCGACCTCGCCCGAGAGGTAGAGATCGACGATCTTCGACAAGACGGAGCGGGCGAGGGCGAAGGTGATGTTGTCGCCCAGGTTGACGAACTCCAGCACGGGCTGGATCTTGCGCTTGACGAAGTAGTCGCGCCCCTTCCGCCCGATGGTGATGAGCTTCGTCGGCCGGCTCTCCTTCTGCAGCGCCTGGTGCGCCTTGCGGATCACGTTGATGTTGAACGCGCCGGCGAGGCCACGGTCGGCGGTGAGGAGCACGTAGGCCACGGTCGGCGTGCCTTCGGTGCGGCGGTGCAGCAGGGGGTGGTCGATGCCGGCCCCCGCCTGGATCAGGCGGCCCAGGGTCTTGGCCAGCTCCCGGGAGTACGGGCGGGCGTTCTGGACCTTTTCCTGCGCCCGGCGCAGCTTGGCCGCGTCGACCATCTTCATGGCCTTGGTGATCTGCTGCGTCGACTTGACGGCCCGGATGCGCCGCTGTACGGCCTTCTTGTTCTCAGCCACAGCCGGTCACCACCCTTACTGGTTGGCGGCAGCCCGCTGGCCGTAGCCCTTCTTGAAGGCGTCCACCGCGGCCCTGACCTCCGGCTCGATGTCCTTCCACTTCTCCTTGGGGATCCGGGCCAGCAGCTCGGGGTGGTTCGCCTTGAAGTAGGTGTGCAGCTCCTGCTCGAACGCGGCCACTTCCTCGAGCTCCAGGTCGTCCAGGTAGCCGTTGGTCGCGGCGAAGATGGACAGCACCTGCAGCTCCACCGGCAGCGGATGGTACTGGGGCTGCTTCAGGATCTCCGTCGTGCGCTGGCCGCGGATGATGCGGGCCTGGGTCGCCTTGTCCAGGTCGGAGCCGAACTGGGCGAAGGCGGCGAGCTCACGGTACTGGGCCAGGTCGAGCTTCAGCGTACCGGACACCCGCTTCATCGAGTCGATCTGCGCCGCGCCGCCGACGCGGGACACGGAGATACCGACGTTGATGGCCGGGCGGACGCCCGCGTTGAACAGGTCGGTCTCCAGGAAGATCTGGCCGTCCGTGATGGAGATGACGTTGGTCGGGATGTACGCCGACACGTCACCGGCCTGGGTCTCGATGATCGGCAGCGCGGTGAGGGACCCGGCGCCGTACTCGTCGCTCATCTTCGCAGCCCGCTCCAGCAGGCGGGAGTGCAGGTAGAACACGTCGCCCGGGTAAGCCTCGCGGCCGGGCGGACGGCGCATCAGCAGCGACATCTCGCGATAGGCGACGGCGTGCTTGGAGAGATCATCGTAGACGATGAGGGCGTGCATGCCGTTGTCACGGAAGTACTCGCCCATCGCGCAGCCCGCGTACGGCGCCAGGAACTGCAGCGGGGCGGGGTCGGAAGCCGTCGCCGAGACCACGATGGTGTACTCCATCGCGCCGGTCTCCTGCAGCTTCTTGACCACGCCGGCGATGGTGGACGCCTTCTGGCCGATGCCGACGTAGATGCAGATGCAGTTCTGGCCCTTCTGGTTGATGATCGTGTCGACGGCGATGGCCGTCTTGCCGGTGCCGCGGTCGCCGATGATGAGCTCGCGCTGGCCGCGCCCGATGGGCGTCATCGAGTCGATGGCCTTCAGGCCGGTCTGGAGCGGCTCATGCACCGACTTCCGGGTGATGACGCCCGGCGCCTTCCGTTCGACGGGCAGGTACATGTCGGTCTCGATCGGGCCCTTGCCGTCCAGCGGCTCACCCAGCGCGTTGACGACGCGGCCAATCAGCGCCGGGCCCACCGGCACCTCGACGACGCGCCCGGTGCGCCGGACCTCCATGCCCTCCTTGATGTCCTCGTCGGGACCCAGGATCACGACGCCGATGTTGTCCTCTTCCAGGTTGAACGCCATGCCCATGATCCCGTTGGGGAACTCCAACAGCTCGGAGGCCATGCAGGACTGCAGGCCGTAGACGCGGGCGATGCCGTCGCCCACCTGGATGACCCGGCCGACGTTGGAGGTTTCGATCTCAGTGGAGAAACGCTCAATCTCCTGCTTCAGGATTGAGGAGATCTCCTCAGGCCGAATGCTCATCCCCTGTGTCACCCCTCAATGACGTTGGATTGCGCACTGATCAGCCGCTCGTGCATGCGGCGCAGGCGAGTACGCACGGAGCCGTCCATCAGCGTATCGCCCACCCGCACGGCCAGGCCGCCGATCAACTCCGGGGCGACCTGGGTCCTCAGCTTCACGCGTTTGCCCAGCTTGGTCGTAAGCTTCGCCTCCAGGTTCCGGGCCGTCTCCTCGGCCAGAGGAACGGCGGAGCGGACCTCGACCTCCACGACGCCCATGGCCTCGTTGGCCAGGTCCTGGAACGCGCGGTACATGGAGGGCAGGTGCGGCTCCCGCCGCTTCTGCACCACCACGTAGAGAAAGTGCAGCACCAGCGGGGAGACCTTGCCCTCCAGCACGCTGGCGAGCACCTTGCGCTTCTGGGAGGGCGAGATCCGCTGGTCGTTCATGAACGCCCGCAGGTAGCTGTCGGTCTCATACATGCTCACCACGAGCTCCAGCTCGCGGTTCACCTGATCCAGCAGCCCTTTCTCCTGGGCCAGTTCGAAGAGGGCCCTGGCGTAGCGTCGGGCGACGGCGTGGTTCATCATCAGTGCTTCGTCACCTCGGTCACGAAGCTGTCCGCGAGCCGGCGGTGCTCGGCGTCATCCAGGCTCTTCTCGATGACCTTGCCGGCCACCGCCACGGCCAGGTCGGCCACCTCACGCCGCAACTCGGCCACGGCCTTCGCCTTCTCCCGCTCGATGGTCTGGGTCGCCTGTTCCAGTATCTCCGCGGCCCTGGCCCGGGCCTCGGCCTCGATCTGCTCCTTCACGGCCGTCGCGTTCTTCACGGCCTTGTTGATGATCTCCTGCGCTTCCCGCTGCGCGTTGGCGATCTGCGCCTCGAACTCCCGGCGCAGCCGCTCGGCTTCCGCCCGGTCCTCGGCGGCCTTCTTCAGGTTGGCGTTGATCTCGTCCTCGCGGGCCTGAATGGCGCCCAGGAGGGGCTTATAAAGGAACCTGTGCATTCCCCACAGGAGAACGGCGAAGTTGATAATCGTCCAGATCAGCTCGTTGGTCTGCGGGAAGATCTGCACGTCGGCCGCGAGCGTAAACAAAGTAAGATCCAAAAAGAGTTCCCCCCCTCTCTAGTAGGGGGCGACCGGAGGTGACTAGCCCCGGGTCGCCCCCCTTCGAGCCTAGGCGATCTGTGGAGTTTAGCCGAGCATGAAGATGATCAACAGACCGATGAGCAGGCCGTAAATGGCAATGGCCTCCATCAGCGCGAGCGAAACGATGAGCGCGCCACGGACGTCGTTGGCGGCCTCAGGCTGGCGCCAGATGGCATCCATCGCAGCGGTCGTCGCCTTGCCCTGCGCCACGGTAGCGCCGATGGCGGCAACCGAGATGCTGAGGGCAGCAGCCAGAGCGATCCATGCGGTTTCGGTCATCGTGCGGGTTCCCTCCTTCTCGATCGCGAGAGTCAGATCGCGAAACTTCGGGCGCAAGGCCCCTTTTAGTCAATCCTCCCAGGAGTAAAGGAAGGGACCGCCTTCCCTAGAGGGGGAGGAAAGCTGATACCTTCATCAAGCGCCCTAGTGGGCCGGGGCAGGCTCGTGCTCGGCCTCCCCCTCGGGGTGATGCGCGTGCGCCTGGTGATGCTCCAGGACGGCGCCGATGTAGATGGCCGTCAGGGTGGTGAACACCACGGCCTGCAGCGCGCCGAACACCAGGCTCAGCACCATGATGGGAATCGGCGCGATCATCGGGGCGAGGAAGATGATCACCGCCAGCAGCGTCTCCTCGCCGAAGATGTTGCCGAAGAGACGGAGAGAGAGCGAGAATGGATGGACGATCTCTTCGAGCAGCGAGAGGGGCCCCAGGTGCAGGATGTGCTTGAGCCATCCCCCCGCCCCCAGCGTGCGGATGGCGATCACCTGTACGGCGATGGCCACCACGATGCCGAGGCCCAGGGTGGTTCCCCACCGGCCCGTCGGGGCAAAGAGCCCGTAGCCGACCGTGGGCACCACGCCCAGGTAGTTGGACACGATGATGAACAGGAAGAGCGTACACAGCAGCGGCATGTACTGGCGGGCGTACTGACGGCTCCCGATGAAGGAGGCGAACCAGCCCTCCAGGAAGTCGATCAGGAGCTCCAGCGAGCCGCGCAGCTTGCTCGGGCGGCCGCTCAGCACGGCCCGGTTGATGACGAACGCCAGGGCCAGCAGGCCGGCCACAATGAGCCACTGTGTGATGATCATGTTGTTGATCTCGAAGTAGGTGCCTTGCAAGAGCACCGGGAAGGGTTGGTGAATGTGAAACTCCTTGCCGCCGCTCGCTTCGGCGAGGCTGAAGAGGAACGTCGTCACTCGAATTTCCCCCCCTTCCGGGCGTAGACGTAAAGAAGAGAGGCTTTCACGGCGACTGTGATGGACAGCGCCGCCGCCATCAGCGCGTATCCGCTGCGCACGATCAGGTAGAACAGGACCAGCGCAGCGGCATCCAGCAGGTACCGCACAAAAAAAACGACGCCAATACCGCGCAATGAGTCGAAGCCGGCCGCCCGGTTATTGGCCATCTGTCGAAAGAGCACCAGGTTGCAAACCCAGCCCCAGGCGCATCCGAACAGGATTCCAGCGACGATCTTTGCTGCCATGGCCACCCTCCCCCTTGCCGGGGTCAGGGCTGTCCATCCCTCGTCTTTTGCGTTTCCTCCTTCTTCGCCGCCTTCACCGCCCGGTCGATGGCGTTCAGCCGGCGCAGCAGCCCGTTGAAGGCCACCGCCAGCCCCAGGAGAATGCCGGCGATCAGGAACAGGGGTGCGGTGCGGAGCTTTCCGTCGAGCCACCACCCGAGTCCCCCGAAGAGCCCCAGAGACGCCAGCAGCGTGTAGCCAAAGTCTATCGCCGCAAACAGGTAGGGCGAACGCCGGGGGGATCGGCGATGCACTTTGGCACTACCTCCTCCGCCGCCGGAATCCGCAAAAATCCCTAAGGCCGATTATACTGAGACGACTTGTAAAAGACAAGAACAAAAACCGGTGGGGTACTGTCATGTGAGCCATTCCATGTTGTTAACCAGCCGATAACGCCCAAGCATGGAAGTGCAGCCCTTTCAGCGACCTGGGGTGAACTCTTCGGGCCTGTCGGCCGTGAAGCCGAAGTACCAGCCCAGATACTCGGCGATCCGCCGGCTCGCCTGCCCGTCGCCGAAGGGGTTCCGCGCCCGGGCCATCTGCTGGTACAGCGCCTGATCGGTGAGCAGCCGCTCCCCGGCGGCGTACACCCCCTCGTAGCTGGTGCCCGAGAGCAGGATCACCCCGGCCTCCAGCGCTTCCGGCCGCTCGGTCGTCTCCCGCATCAGGATGTGGGGCACACCCATGGAGGGGGTCTCCTCCTGGATCCCGCCCGAGTCCGTCATCGCCATATAGGATCTGGCAGCGAGGTGAATCATATCCGGGTACGGCAGCGGATCCAGCAGCAGGATCCGGGGGTGGCCGTCCAGGATGGGCCAGGCGATCTCCCGCACCGCCGGATTCAGGTGCACCGCGTAGATCAGGAGGACGTCGGGGAACCGGTCCACCAGGTCGCGGACCGCCCGGAACATGTTCCGCATGGGCTCCCCGATGTTCTCCCGGCGGTGGGCCGTCATCAGCACCACCCGGTGGCGGCTGAAGTCCACCTGCCGCAGGGCCGGCACGGTAAAAGTGTGCGGCTGAGCCAGCACGGTGAGGGCAGCGTCGACGCCGGTCTGCCCCGTGACGAAGATGGTGCCGGGGTCGATGTGCTCCGCGATCAGATGCTCCCGCGCCCGGGGCGTCGGCGCAAACTGGATGTCCGCGATGATGCCGGCGATGCGCCGGTTGATCTCCTCCGGATAGGGGTTGTACTTGTTGAAGGTGCGCAGCCCCGCCTCCACGTGGCCCAGGGGGATCTTGTGGTAGAAGGCCGCCAGCGCCCCGGCCGCGGTGGTGCTCGTGTCGCCGTGCACCAGCACCAGATCCGGACGCTCCCGGGCCAGCAGCTCGTCCAGGCCGGAGAGGGCGCGCACCATGATGTCCGTCAGCGTCTGCCGGGGCTGCATGATGGCCAGGTCGTGGTCGGCCGCCAGCCCGAAGGCTGCGAAGACCTGGTCCAGTTGCTCCCGGTGCTGGCCCGTGGAGACCACGATCGTCTCAAACCAGTCCGGGTGCCGGCGCAGGGCCTGCACCACCGGCGCCATCTTGATGCCCTCCGGGCGGGAACCGAAGATCGCCATCACCTTTCGGCGCTGTGTCACAACGCTGCCTCCCTGCTCGCCCCCGGCCGCGCGGCGGGCCGGCGGCGACGTAATATCCCTGAAAAGGGGTAAGAGGTTGCCCTCTTACCCCTTTTCCTATGTTCGATCTTCCCCGGAATCAGCGGCCCGGATGCTGTGCCGGGTCTCGGTGACCTCCAGCAGCCCCAGCCGGCGGGCTGCCACCACCACGATGGTAAGTACGACGGCGACGATGACCATCGCCTCGGCGAAGTTCACCTCGGTCAGGGCCACGGCGGAGAGTCCCAGGGCCGCCGAGACCGCCCACATGACCAGCACGGTCTTGCGGTGGGACAGCCCGAGGCGGAGCAGCCGGTGGTGCAGGTGGTCCTTATCCGCCTGCCCGATCGGCAGCCCGGCGGCCACCCGCCGGATGATCGCAAAGGCCGTGTCGAAGATGGGCACGGCCAGCGCCAGCACCGGCACCAGCACCGAGACCGCCAGGGCGCTCTTCATGACGCCGTCGACCGAGATGGCCGCCAGCGTGAAGCCCAGGAACATGGAGCCGGCGTCGCCCATGAAGATCTTCGCGGGGTTAAAGTTGTAGCGCAGGAAACCCACCGCGGAACCGGCCAGCGCCGCCGAGAGCAGGATCGCCGACGGCATGCCCTGCTGGAGCGACACCACCAGCAACGTCAGCGCGGCGATGGTGGAGATGCCCGCCGCCAGGCCGTCGAGGCCGTCGATGAAGTTCATCACGTTGATGAACGACACGATCCAGAGGATGGTCAGCGGTCCCGCCAGCGGCCCAAAGGAGACCCAGCGGTCGCCCAGCGGGCTGTAGATGGCGTTCACCTGCAACTGCCAGTACGGCACGTAGACCATCAAGGCTGCAACGGCCACCTGGCCCAGGAACTTCGTCCGCGGCCGCATCGGCGACCGGTCGTCCCGGATACCCAGCAGCACCAGCAGGCCGCCGCACACCAGGATGCCCACGATCTGCGGATCCCGCAGGCCGCCCGCCAGGATCATCGCCAGCGCGAACGCAAGGTACATCGCCAGCCCGCCCAGGAAGGGCTTCGGTTCCGTGTGGACGCTGCGCTTGACCACCGGGGCCACCGTACCCGTGCGCAGGGCGAGTCTGCGCGCCAGCGGCGTGAGCAGCAGCGACGCCACCAGCGCCGCCGCGAACGTAAGGCCAGCCTGCTGCAGCATGTGGACTCATCTCCCTACACAGGGTCCTTCGGCACGGACCCACGCGACATAATGCCGGATTCCGGCTTTCGTTATTCTAAGCGCGTATCCCGGGCTTGTAAAGCTCAGGAATGGCTGGAAGGCGTGAACCGCTCCATGACGACGCCCGCCTGACGGGCCATCTCGAGGCCGATCTGCTCCGTGTACTCGTCCATGTACACGATGCGCTCGATCCCCGCCGCGATCAGCATCTTGGCGCAGTGCACGCACGGGCTGCTGGTGACATAGCAGGTCGCACCCTTCAGGGTGATGCCATGCAAG
Organism: Symbiobacterium thermophilum IAM 14863; assembly: GCF_000009905.1. GTDB lineage: Bacteria > Bacillota > Sulfobacillia > Symbiobacteriales > Symbiobacteriaceae > Symbiobacterium > Symbiobacterium thermophilum. Next base: position 101,637 of record NC_006177.1, on the reverse strand, counting down.
GCCGCCTGGATGATGGCGTTCTGCTCCGCGTGGATCGCCCGCACGCAGTGGCCGTCCACGACCAGGCAGCCCACGTCGGTGCAGTGCGGCAGCCCCGACGGCGACCCGTTGTAGCCGGTGGTCAGAATACGCTTGTCCCTCACTAAGACGGTTCCAACCTTGCGGCGGTTGCACGTCGACCGCTTGGCAACCACCTGCGCGAGTTCCATAAAATACTCGTCCCAGCTGGGCCGTGCCATGGAATCCCCCCGCGTCTCGCTCCCGCTCTACTTCGTGCCGAAGAGCCGATCGCCCGCGTCGCCCAGGCCGGGGACGATGTAGGCGTGTTCGTTCAGCATCTCATCCAGCGCCGCCAGGTAGATGTCCACGTCGGGGTGGGCCTCCTGAACGGCCTGCACGCCCTCGGGGGCGGCGATCAGGCACAGCAGCTTGATCCTGCGGCCGCCCTGCCGCTTGATCAGGTCCAGCGAGGCGACCACCGAGCCGCCGGTGGCCAGCATGGGATCCAGCACCAGGAGCTCCCGCTCGCCCAGGTCCGTCGGCAGCTTGCAGTAGTATTCGACGGGCTTCAGCGTGTCGGGGTCGCGGTAGAGGCCGATGTGGCCGACGCGGGCGGTGGGGTAGAGGCTCAGGATGCCCTGCACCATGCCCAGCCCGGCCCGCAGGATCGGGATCAGCCCAAGCTTCTCGCCGGCGAGCCGGCGGCACCGGGCCCGGGCGATCGGCGTGTCCACCTCGACCTCCTCCGTCGGAAGGTCACGGGTGACCTCATAGGCCATCAGCATCGCGATCTCGTTCACCAGCTCCCGGAACTCCTTGGGGCCCGTGTCCTTGTCCCGGATGATGCTGAGCTTGTGCTGAATCAGCGGATGGTCAATGACGACGACCCTTGACATCGCGCTCGCTCCCCCTATTGCATTTCGTAGACCGCACGGGCCCCGCCGATCAGCTTCGGCCGCGTCCGGGCGGCGACGACCCGGGCGTGCCCGATGGCGGCCGTCTTCAGCCTCACCGGAACCGCCACGCGGCGCAGGTGCATGCCGATCAGGGTCAGTCCGATGTCCAGGCCCGCATCGGCCTTGATCTCCTCCACCACCACCGCGTCCGGCAGCCGGCGCATGGCCCGGGCCGCGAGGGCGCCGCCCGCGCGGGGCACCGGCACCACGGTCACCCGCTCCCAGTCGTACCGCTCCGCCGCAGCCCGCTCCACCACCAGGGCGCGGTTCAGGTGCTCGCAGCACTGCACGGCCAGGTGGACGCCGGCGGCCTGCGTCGCTTCCAGCAGCGGCTCCAGGATCGCCCCGGCCACCGCTTCGCTCCCGGCGGTGCCGATGCGGCGCCCGATCACCTCGCTGGTGGAGCAGCCCACCACCAGCACCTGGCCCGGGGACAGGCCGGCGGCCTCCAGGAGTTCCCCGACCGCGGCCCGGGCCTCCGCCCGCACCCTCTCCAAGAACTGTTCGTCGGGCACCGGCGGATTCCCGTCCGCCGGCCCCGCATCCGGTGGCGACAGCCGCTCCTCCGGCATGGCGACCCCTCCTACCCCTGCTCCAGCAGGCGGATCTTCTCCACCCGACGGGCGTGGCGCCCGCCTTCATGCTCCGTGGTGAAGAACGCCCGGACGATCTCCTCCGCCACCCCTGAGCCGACCACCCGTGCGCCCAGGCAGAGCACGTTGGCATCGTTGTGGGCACGGGCCATCCGGGCCGAGTAGATCTCGTTGCACAGGGCCGCCCGCACGCCGGCTACCTTGTTGGCGGCGATGGACATGCCGATGCCAGTGCCACAGATCAGGACGCCGCGCTGGTACTCGCCGGCCGCGACGCCCTCCGCCACCTTCTGCGCATAATCCGGGTAGTCGCACGAGCTCCGGTCGTGGGTGCCCAGGTCGGCCACCTCGCAGCCCAGCGACTTCAGGACCGAGATCACCGTCGCCTTCAGATCAATGCCACCATGATCGCTTGCCACGGCCACTTTCACTGCGCTGCACTTCCTTCCCGGCGAATTCGCTCCACCACGGCCTGCAGTTGTTCCTCCAGGGCCTTCGCGGTCTCTTCGTAGGCCTGCAGCGGTCCGCCAAAGGGATCCGAAAGGTCCCCCCCGACCCCGGCGTACTCGGCCAGGGTGAAGATCCGGCCGGCCAGCGCCGGAAACCGGGTCCGCAGAGCGTCGCGGTGAGCGCGCGTCATGCCCAGCACCAGGTCATACCCTTCCAGGTCGGTCACCGCCTGCGACCGATGGCCGCTGAGGTCAATGCCCCGCGCCTTCATGGCCGCCACGGCGTTCGGCGCCGCCGGCAGCCCGGGAAAGGCGCCGATGCCCGCCGAATCCACCTGCAGGTCCCACCCGGGATCGGCCCGCCGCCACAACGCGCGCAGCAGAGCCGCCGCCATCGGACTCCGGCAGGTGTTGCCGGAGCAGACCAGCAGGACCCTCTCAACCCTCATAGCCTGATCACCCGGCCGCCCGCGGCCCGGCGCAGGCGGTTCATGATGGCAAGCCCCAGCCCCTCCTCCGGCACCCCTTCGGCGAGGATCACGTCGACCTGGTGCCGGTCGAAGGCCCGGAGCGTTCCGAACAGGTCGCTGGCGATGCCCGCCAGATCCCCCCTGGCCCCGTACTCGAGGATCACCGGCGCCACGTAGACGCCGCGGCTTTCGGCGCTGCAGAGGATGCCGACCCGCTTCCCCTCCTCCGCATACTCCATGGCCAGGTCGCGGATCTTCTCCTGCATCTCCAGCACCGGGCCCTCCACCAGGATCAGCGGCGCCTGGGGCGCGTAGTGACGGTACTTCATCCCCGGCGAGCGCGGGCGTTCCACCGTTCCGCCTTCCACGCCCGGGGCCAGCACCACCGGGCCAATGGCCGCCTCCAGCTCCTCCCGGGGCAGTCCGCCGGGCCTGAGGATCATCGGAGGGTCGGTCGTCATGTCCAGCACCGTGGACTCCACGCCCACGCCGGTCTCTCCGCCGTCCAGCACGGCGGGGATGGACCCGGCCAGGTCTTCCAGGACGTGCTCGGCCGTGGTCGGGCTCGGCCGGCCGGATGCGTTGGCGCTGGGCGCGGCGATGGGAACGCCGGCGGCGCGGATCAGAGCCAGGGCCACAGGGTGGTCCGGCATGCGGATGCCCACCGTGTCCAGCCCGGCGGTCACCTCCGGCGGAACGGCGGGCCCCTTGCGCATGACCAGCGTGAGCGGTCCGGGCCAGCAGCGTTCCATGAGCCGCTCAGCCGTCGGCGGTACCGACTCCACCAGCCCCTCCAGCTGCGCCGTATCGGCGATGTGCACGATCAGCGGGTTGTCGGACGGGCGGCCCTTGGCCGCGAAGATGCGCGCCACGGCCTCGCTGCTGAGGGCATTGGCCCCCAGGCCGTAGACGGTCTCCGTGGGGAACGCCACCACATCTCCGGCGCGCAGGATCGCCGCCGCCTGCGCGACCACCTCCGGCTCCGGATCGGCGGGGTCCACCTCCAGGACCCGCGTACCCTGCACCAGGCGCTCCACGTTCACCCACCCCTTCCTCAGTCCCGCGGCATCCCGTAAGTTTTCGGGACAGCCGTCCCCATTTCCTGCCCGCTATCTATACACGCGGACCCGAAGATAGCATGCGGAGTCAACCTGGCCGATCCACATGGGAAAGTGTGGACGCGTACGAACAAGCGCCGCACCTACGGTGCGACGCTTCCCAACACCGCCCGGTCGACGCCGGCCGTATCCCGGCAGACCGCCACGTCCTTCAGCCCCGCCTCCCGGAACAGCGCAGCCACTGCTGGCGCCTGGCCGATGCCCACCTCGACCCCCAGGAACCCTCCGGGTTCCAGGAAGGCCGGCGCCTCCCGCGCCAGCCGGCGGTAGAACGCGAGGCCGTCGTCGCCTGCGACCAGCGCCAGGCGCGGTTCCCAGTCGCGCACCTCGGGCATGAGCCCGGCGATTTCGTCCTCCCGGATGTACGGAGGGTTGGACAGGATCGCCGCGAACCGGCCGCCCTCCTCCGCCAGCGGCGCGAGCAGGTCGCCCTGCCGGAAGCGCACCCGGTCCGCGACCCCGTTCAAGCGGGCGTTCTCCGCCGCGACGGCGAGCGCCTCGGGGCTCAGGTCCACCGCGACCACCTGCGCGTGCGGCAGCAGGTGGGCCACTGCGACGGCGATCGCGCCGCTGCCTGTGCCGATGTCGGCTACCCGGAGCACGCCGCGCGCCTCCGCAGCCCCGCCCGTCAGCCGGGCGACGGCCTGCTCCACCAGCGCCGCCGTGTCCAGGCGGGGGATCAGCACTGCCGGCGTCACCCGGAACGTCAGCCCCATGAACTCCTCGGTGCCGAGGATGTACTGCAGGGGCTCCCGGGCGGCCCGCCGGGCCACGAGCGCGGCGTATTCGTCGGACGCCTCCGGGGCCAGAGGCTCCGACCGCCGGGCGACCAGCGCGCCGGCGCGGCAGCCGAGCACGTGGGCCAGCAGCCAGGCCGCCTCCCGCTCCGCGTCGGCCACCCCGGCCGCGGCAAGCTGCGCCCGAGCCTGGGCCAGCGCCTCCCCGACCGTCTGCGGGCCGTCCGGCGCCCGGTCAGGCGCCGCTTCCCTGGGGGCGGCCACGGCCGGTCACGCCTCCTCGCGGGCGAGGAGCGCCGCCTGCTCGTGCTGCGCCAGGGCGTCGATGATGTGGTCGATTTCCCCGTCCATGACCGCCGCGATGTTGTGCACCGTGAGGCCGATGCGGTGGTCGGTCACGCGGTCCTGGGGGAAGTTGTAGGTGCGGATCTTCTCCGACCGCTCGCCGGTGCCCACCTGGGCCCGGCGCAGCTGCTCCTCCTCGCTCTTGGCCTGCTGGGCGTAGTAGTCGGCGACCCGGGCGCGCAGCACCCGGAGGGCCTTCTCCCGGTTCTGCATCTGGGATCTTTCGTCGGCGCAGTAGACCACGATGCCGGTGGGCAGGTGCGTCATGCGCACCGCCGATTCGGTCTTGTTCACGTGCTGGCCGCCGGCGCCGCCCGCCCGCTGCACCTCGATCTTCAGATCCTCCGGCTTGATCTCGATGTCCACTTCCTCCATCTCGGGCATGACGGCGACGGTCACGGTGGAGGTGTGGATGCGCCCCTGCGACTCGGTGACCGGCACCCGCTGCACCCGGTGCACGCCGCCCTCGTACTTCAGCCGGGAGTAGGCGCCCTCGGCGTTGATCTGGAAGAGCACCTCCTTGATGCCGCCCGCCTCGTTCTCGCTGATGGACAGCACCTCGGTCTTCCACTTGTGGCGCTCGGCCAGGCGGGTGTACATCCGGAACAACTCCGCCGCGAACAGCGACGCCTCGTCGCCGCCGGCGCCCGCGCGGATCTCCATGATCACGTTCTTGTCGTCGTTGGGATCGCGCGGGAGCAGCAGGATGCGCAGCTCGTCCGAGAGGGTCTGCAGCTTCTCCTTCAGGTCCCGGAGCTCCTGGTTGAAGAGGGCGCGCTCCTCCGGGTCCAGCGGGCCCTCCAGCATCTCCAGCACGTCGTCCAGCTCCCGCTCGGTCTTCTGGTAGGCCCGGAACTTCTCCACGATCGGGCCCAGCCGGTTGTGCTCACGGGCGACCTGCCGGTACTCGGTCGGGTTGTTGATCACGGAGGGATCGCCCAGCTTGTAGGTCAGGTCCTCGTACCGCTGAACGACGCCTTCCAGCTTCTGCTTCATGCGGGCGTCCACGTTGACTTCACCTCACCAGAGCGGATTCTGGGCACGGAAAAAGGGCGCGGGCGGACCCGTGCCCCGACTGACGCGCAGCTAACCCGGCAGGCCGTGGCCCCGGGCGGTCTCAAAGGAGGCGATGGCCACCTCGATCTGGCTGTCGTCCGGTTCGCGGGTGGTCAGGCCCTGGAGCCACATCCCCGGACGGCTCAGGGCGTTGACCAGCGCGTTGTCGTGGCGTCCGGCGATGCGGATCCACTCGTAGGCCACGCCGGCCACCAGGGGCAGCATCCCGATCCGGGCGACGACCCGCAACCAGACACTTTCTACATTAATAAGGGAGAAAATCAGGATAGAGATGACCACGACGTACAGCAGGAAGCTCGTGCCGCAGCGCTTGTGCTCCCGGGAGTGGCGCCGGACGTTCTCCACCGTGAGTTCGTCGCCGGCCTCGTAGGCGTTGATCACCTTGTGCTCGGCGCCGTGGTACTGGAAGACCCGCTGGATGTCCTTCATCAGCGAGATGGCCACCAGGTAGCCGATGAAGAGCCCCAGCCGGAGAGCGCCCTCCACCACGTGGGTGACCATGGGCGTCACGGACAGGGCCTTGACGTAGTTGGTGAGCAGGGTGGGCGCGACGACGAACAGGGCGATGGCGAAGGCGAAGCCCACCACCGTCGTCACGGTCATCTCGCCCCTGCTCAACTGCTCGTCTTCGGGCATTGACTGGTTGGCCGAGAACATGAGGGCGCTGATGCCCAGGGTCAGGGCCTCGACCATGGCCACCATCCCGCGCAGGATGGGGAGGCGCAGTACCGGGTACCGCTGCATCAGCGACCGCACCTCTTCCCTGTGCACGGCGATCTCGCCGTCGGGCCGCCGCACGGCGATGGCCATCCATTGGGGTCCCCGCATCATGACCCCCTCGATGACGGCCTGGCCGCCAAAGACTCCCCGCTGAACGCTCACCCCGGCCCCTCCCCTCTCGCTCATCTGCCACCCCGGATGAAGAAAGCAGAGCGCGACGGCTCTGCTTCTCTCGGGATGTCGCGGGCGCTACCGACCGTACTTCTTGCGGAACCGGTCGATCCGGGAACCGGCCTCCACGCGCGTGGCCCCGCGGGAACCCGTGTAGAACGGATGGCAGTTCGCGCAGATCTCCACGCGGATGTTCTCCTTGGTCGAGAGGACCTCGTAGGTCGCCCCGCAACCGCAGGTGATGGTGGTCTTCTGGGTCTTCGGATGGATGCCAGCCTTCATCAGCAAAACTCCCTTTCCCTAGCTTCGAACCCGGCGCCGTTACCGGTGCGCCCGGTGGAGCAGTTGCAGCTGCTTTCAGGGCGCCGGTCTACGAAGACGGAGTCGTACCAACGCATTATAGCACGCGCGAATTGTCGGTTGCAACGACTTCGGGCAGGAGATTCGCCACGTATCATCAAACACTTGTGGAGCATTCCGAAGGTGCGGAGGTGAACCTGTGCTTCGCCTCTTTGGCCTGGCCGGCGCGATCTTCGTCGTGCTCCTGCTCGCCGCGCTGGCCACCGGTGCGCCGGTCCTGCACGCTCTGGCCCTGCTCACGGGCCTCGCCGCGGCCGCCGCCTTAGCCGGCCTGCAGCTGAGCCGCCCGCAGGGGCGGGGAACCGTCCGCATGGACGGCCTGCGGGCGCCGGCGGCCGTCCGCCGCGATGAAGGCGGCGCGCCGCACATCGCCGCCGAAAACTGGCACGATCTCTTCCAGGCGCAGGGATTCGTCGCGGCCCAGGAACGGCTGTGGCAGATGGAGGTCGCCCGCCGCACGGCGGCAGGGCGGCTGGCGGAACTCTGCGGGGAGTCCTGCCTGGAGCGGGATCGCTTCATGCGCGCATTGGGCCTGTACCGGCTGGCCGAACGGGCCCTGGCCGACTGCCCGGACGAGGTGCGGGCCTGCCTGGAGGCGTATGCCGACGGCGTCAACGCCTTCATCCGCGCGGGAAAGCTGCCGCCGGAGTTCGCCCTGGCGCGCCTCCGGCCGGAGCCCTGGCGCGCCGTCGACTCGCTGGCCGTGGCCAAGCTGCTGGCCTTTGAGCTGGCGCCGCCCGTGGCCGACGTCGTGGTCCGGGCCCGGGTGGCGCAGGTCGCCGGCCCGGAGATGGCCGCGGCCCTGTATGCGCCCGGACCTTCCGACGCATCCCCGCCTGACCCGCAACAGCTCCCCGACCTCGGCGGCCTGTGCCGGCTGGCGATGTGGGCGCCGCAGACGGTCTCGGGCGGGACGGCCTGGGCGCTGGCCGGCACGCGCACGGAATCCGGCCTCCCCATCGCCGGGTGCAGCCTGGAGACGGCCCCGCGCGCCCCGTCGCCGCTTCACCCGCTCACCCTGCACGGGCCGGGCGGAGCCCGGCTGGAAGGGATCGCCCTGGCCGGGCTGCCCGGGCTCCTGGTGGGACAGTCCCGCCACTTCGCCTGGGCGCTGGCCCCGTCGGAAGGCGGCACGGCCCGGTTGGTGCCCGAGCCGTCCGAAGGGGTCCGGAGCCAGTTGACCGCGATCCGCGTGCGAGGCCGGGCCGAGCCGGTGGCCCACACGGTCCTGATCGGCCACTCCGGCCCCGTCGTGGCCATGGACGAGAGCGGCGCGGCGGCCCTCCGCTCCCCGGTCCTTCAGCCGGGGCAGGAGGTGGCGGCGCTCCTGGGGATCAACCTGGCCCGGTCGTACGAGGAGTTTCGCGACGCCGTCCGGGAATGGGCCGTCCCCGGGCTCACCGTGATCTACGCCGGTGTGGACGGCACGGTGGCCCGGCTTGAGACCGGCCCGGAGCTGCGGGAGGAGGTCAACCCCGAGGACGGCATCGCCCTGGGCGGCCGCCCGGCGGACGCGGCGGCGCGGATCCGGGAGGTGGCCGCGTCCCGGACGGGCTGGACGCTGCCGTTCCTGGCCCGGCTGCCCGGCGATACCGTGAACATGCAAGCCCGGAACCTGCTCCAGCCGCTGCTTCAGACTCTCCAGGAAGGGCTCCGTCAGGGCGCCCGGCCGGAATCGCTCACGGAGTTGGAGAAGCGGGCCCTGCTCCTGCTCTCCGACTGGAGCCACGAGGAGCCGGCGGGATCCGCCGGCGCATGCCTGTGGGAGCGCTGGTACTTCGACCTGGTGGAAGCGATCTTCCGGCCCCGCCTGGGGCTCACCCTTTTCAACCAGTTCATCATGACGCCGTCCGGCCAGGGCGCGGCGGAGCAGTTGATCCTGCGGGCCCTGCGCGGCGAGGAGAGCCCTTGGCTGCCGCTGGAAGGCGAGTTCGGCCTTCCTCGCCTGGCCCTGTCGGCGTTCCGGCGTGCCGTGGCCTACCTTGCGGCCCGTCAGGGGCGGAGCCCGGAGCGCTGGGCGTGGGGTCGGGAACACCGGGTGCGCTTCCGGCACAGTCTCGCGGAGGCCTTGCCCGCCCTCGGCCCGCTCGCGGACCTGGGTCCGCACCCGCTGGGCGGCGGCCCTGCGACGCTCCACCGCAGCGGCCTGGATCCGACGATGTCCGGCACCGTCACCACCGCCACCACCTACTGCCGGCTGGTGGACCTGGCCCGGCCCGGCGAGCCCGTCGCCGTCCTGGCCCCGGGCACAGGGGGCCACCCCCTCGACCCGTCGTTCGCCGCGCAGCTCCTGCCGTGGCTCCGCGGCGATCTGCTCCCGCCCCGCCCGACCGGGGAGGACGTCCTGCGGCTCGTGCCTTAGCCCGCACCCTCTTGACAGGTATATCGAAATAGCGCGGCGAATACATCCCCCACCATCTTCACGTGGGGGATGATCCATGTCAGTCGTAGTGCAGCGGCGCACGCGGAGGGTGACCCGCTGGATCGGCTACACCGCCCTGACCCTCGTCGTCCTTCTGCTGCTGGCGGTGGCGGGCGGCTACGCCGTCGCCCGGCGCAGCCTGCCGCGGGCGAGCGGGGAGCTGGTCCTGCCGGGCCTCCGGGCGCCGGTCACGGTGTACCGGGACGAGTGGGGCGTCCCGCACATCGAAGCCCAGAACGAGCACGATCTCTACATGGCCCAGGGGTACGTGGTGGCCCAGGACCGCCTGTTCCAGATGGACCTGACCCGCCGGGCAGCCGCCGGCCGGCTGGCCGAGGTCATCTGGCCCAGCCAGCTGGAGACGGACAAGTTCTTCCGGGCCCTGAACCTGCGCCGGGCCGCGGAGGCTTCCGTCCAGTCGTACGGCCCCTGGGCCCGGGAGTTGCTGGAGGCCTACGCCGCCGGCGTCAACGCCTTCATCGCGGAGGCGAAGGCCCAGAACCGGCTGCCGGTGGAATTCCTCCTCCTCGGTTACGAACCCGAGCCCTGGAGCCCCGTGGACTCGGCGCTGATCGGCAAGATCATGGCCTACGACCTGGGCGGGAACTTCGAGGCCGAGGTCTACCGGCTGCAGCTGCGCAACCAGGTGGGGCCGGAACTGGCCGACCAGCTGATGCCCGTATACCCCGAGGACGGCATCACCATGATCCGCTACCGCGGCGGCGAAGGGGCAGAGGAGCCCAGACCCGGCGCTTCTGCCGTCGCCGGGGCCCGGCCGCCCGGCTCCAGCCTTGACCTCACCGGCCTGCTGGCCCTGCTGCGCGTGCCCGACGAGGGGCGGGGCTCCAACAACTGGGTCGTCGCCGGCTCCGGGACCCGCACCGGCAAGCCGCTCCTGGCCAACGACCCGCATCTGGGCGCCCGCACCCCGTCCATCTGGTACGAGCAGCACCTGGTGGTCCCGGGGATGATCAACGCCTACGGCGTGATGTTCCCCGGCGCGCCGGGCATCGTCATCGGACAGAACGAGCGCATCGCCTGGGGCGTGACCAACACCAATCCCGACGTGCAGGACCTGTACATCGAGCGGCGCAACCCCGACAACCCGTACCAGTTCGAGTACATGGGCCGTTGGGAGGACGCTCTCGTCCACCGGGAGTTGATCGGGGTGAAGGGACAGGACCCCGTTCCCTTTGAGGTGGTGATCACCCGGCACGGGCCGATCATCTCGGAGGTCGTCGGCGATCCCGACAACCGGCCGGAGGAAGCCCTGGCGCTGAAGTGGACCGCCCACATGGCCACCCCGGAGCTGGAGGCGGTGCTGCTCTTCCCCAAGGCGCGGAACTGGGAGGAGTTCCGGGAAGCCCTGCGCTCCTTCCACGTGCCCACCCAGAACTTCGTCTACGCCGACGTGGATGGCACCATCGCCTACCGCACCGGCGGCCTGGTGCCGATCCGGCGCAGCGGCGACGGGTTGCTTCCGGTGCCGGGGTGGACCGACGAGTACGAGTGGGTCGGCTTCATCCCCTTCGACCAGATGCCGGAGGCCGTGAACCCGCCTGAGGGCTACATCGTCACCGCCAACAACAAGGTCATCGACGACGCCTATCCCTACTTCCTGACCTACTCGTGGTCGCAGCCCTACCGGGCCATGCGCATCGCCGAGATGATCGAGGCGAAGCTGGGCGACCTCACGGCGGACGACATGCAGGCGATGCAGGTCGACTACGCCAACCTGCACGCCCGCACCCTGCTGCCGGTACTGCTGCCGGCGGTGGAGCGGGCCGGGGTGACCGGGACGGCGGCCACCGCGGTCGAGCTCCTGAAGTCCTGGGACATGGTGGACAGCGCGGACCAGCCCCAGCCGCTGATCTTCCACCTCTGGTGGAGCGAGCTGACCCGGATGCTCTACGAACCGCTGATGGGCGAAGAGCTGTACAGGCGCATGGCCGACAAGGGCAACGTGACCGACATGGCCCTGCTGGCGGCGGCCGAGGGCCGGCCCAACGGCTGGATCGAGGCCGCGGGCGGTCTGGACAAACTGGCGGCGGACTCGCTGCAGGCCGCGGTGGACCGGGCCGTCGCCCTGCAGGGGTCGGACCCCGGCCGCTGGTCGTGGGGAAGGTACCACCGGCTCCAGCCGCCGCATCCCGTGGGCGCGGCGGCCACGCCGCTGGGCTGGCTGCTCAACCCCACGTCGTATCCCATCGGCGGCAGCGGCGTCACCGTCGGCGCCATGTCCTTCGGCGGCGACGGCATGGTGCGCACCTTTGCGCCCTGGCGCCAGGTGGTCGACCTGGCCGACCCGACGGGCAACAGCCGTTCCATCGTGACGCCGGGCCAGTCCGGCCACTTCCTCAGCCCCCACTACGACGACCAGTCGGCGATGCACAGCCGGGGCGAGCTGATCACCCGCAACTTCCACGGTTACCGGACCGGCCGCGCCCTGCGGCTTCTGCCTGATCAGGCGGGGGCCGGCGGCTAGGCCGCTCCCGGGACAGGCCATGGAGAAGGGGACCCCTGCCGAACGCAGGCGGTCCCCTTTCGACATCGTTCGTCAGTCCAAAATTCCAGGGCAGGGGTCCTACCGACGACCCCATAGTTTCGTTCAAGTTGGCGGTGCCGTTCTGCCTCGGTATGGGAGTCCCATTTTGTACGAAAATTTGTCAACAGGGGTGTGTGGATATTGTGGATAAGTTCGCTTCGAATGTGGAAATGTGCGTGGATAGTCGCTACTCCCGGGGAGGGAGATAGTCCAGCGGGTCGACCGGCCGGTCACCGACGATGATCTCGAAGTGCAGGTGCGGACCGGTGGAGTTGCCGGTGGAGCCGACCCGTGCAATGGGCTGCCCCTGTTCCACCCACTCCCCGGCCTCCACCAGGAGCGCCGAGGCGTGGGCGTACAGGGTACGGGTACCGTCGTCGTGCCCGATGACCACGGTGAGGCCGTATCCCTCCACCTCGCCCGCGAGCAGGACCTCGCCGGCCCGGCTGGCCCGGATGGGCTCCCCGTGGTCCGCGGCCAGGTCGATGCCGTTGTGGTGACGCCCCCACCGGGGGCCGAAGGGGGAACTGATGGGCGCCGTCACGGGCCAGGCGAAAGCCCCGGTGAGGTCCGTCCCCGCCCCGCCCCGGGCGGCCACCACCGCCTCGGCCGCCTGCCGCCAGCGGGCCATGCGCGCGGCCCGGTCCCCGGGCTCACCCGGCTCGTCCACCCCGGCAAAGAACGCGGCCGGTCCGGCGGGCGGTGCGACAAGAAACCCGCCGCGCGCGGGCGGAAGATCCCCCGCGGGCGCGGCGGGCGTGACGGCCCGGCGCCAGCCCAGGTAGCCGGCGCCGAGCACCAGACCCATGATGAGCAGTCCCACGACCACCGGAGGCAACCCGGCAACCCCCGGCACCCGGCGGCTCACGCCGCCTGCGGCGCCACGGCCGGCCGCGCTGTGCGGCTTCTTCCAGTCGATGCGCTGCCAGTTGCCCCTGCGCTGCACCCCGGCTCACCCCCGTCCACTACGGGACAAGTCTATTCAGGGCGCCGGGGGATCATGCCCCTCGGTCTACACCTTCAGCCGGTACCAGTGCGGCTTGCGGTCGAGCATGTGCGTGGCCTCGATGAACCGGACGGTGCCGGTGGTGCCCCGCAGGGCAATGGAGTGGGTCGTCGCCACGTTCCGGCCGGAGTAGCGCACGCCGCGCAGCAGGTCGCCGTCGGTGATCCCGGTGGCGGAGAAGTAGACGTCCTCGCTCTTCACCAGGTCGTCCAGCGTGAGCACCTGCTCCGGGTCGCTCAGGCCCATGGCCTTGCAGCGGGCGTACTCCTGCTCGTTCTGCGGCTTCAGCCGGGCCTGCATGTCGCCGCCCAGGCACTTCAGGGCCGCCGCCGCGAGGACGCCCTCGGGCGCGCCGCCGATGCCCATCAGGATGTCGACGCCCGTCTCGTCGATGGCCGCCGCGACGGCGGGCGCGACGTCGCCGTCGGAGATCAGCTTGATGCGCGCCCCGGCGTCCCGGCACTCCTGGATGAGTGAGCGGTGCCGCTCCCGGTCCAGGATGACCACCGTCAGGTCGCTGATATCCTTGCCCTTGGCCTGCGCAACCCACTTCAGGTTAGCGGTGATGGGCGCGGTGATGTCGATGCACCCCTTGGCCCGGGGTCCCACTGCGATCTTCTCCATATACATGTCCGGCGCGTGCAGCAGGTGCCCCCGGGGCGCCACGGCCACCACGGCGATGGCGCCGTTCAAGCCCTTGGCCACCAGGTTCGTCCCCTCGACCGGATCGACCGCGACGTCGACGGGAATGCCGCCGGCGCCCACCTGCTCCCCGATGTAGAGCATCGGCGCCTCGTCCATCTCGCCCTCGCCGATCACCACCACGCCGTCGATGGCCACCCGGTCGAACCCGGCCCGCATCGCATCCACCGCCAGCTGGTCAGCCAGCTCCTTGTCGCCGCGGCCCATCCAGCGCGCGCTGGCCAGGGCGGCCGCCTCCGTAATCCGCACGAGCTCCAACGCCAACTCCCGTTCCACCTGCGCACCCTCCTCCGCTTGGGCAGCAGCGATCTGTCCCAAACCGCGCACAGTCGACCCCCGCGCATCTGCCTCAGGGGGACCCGCAATCTCTGAACCGCCGCTCCGGCCCCGCGGCCGACAGCGGCCCCGCCGGCCCCGCTACACCCGGCCCTTCGCGGCCTCCCAGTCCTTCAGGAAGCGCTCGATGCCGCTGTCGGTGAGCGGGTGCTTCAGCATCTGGTGGAAGACCTTCGGGGGAATCGTGGCGATGTGCGCCCCCGCCTTCGCCGCCTCCACCACCTGGCCGGGGGTGCGGATCGAGGCGGCGATGATCTCCGTGTCGATCCCGTGCAGGTCGAAGATTTCGGCCGTGTCGCGGATCAGCTGGATGCCGTCGGTGGAGATGTCGTCCAGCCGGCCCACGAAGGGCGACACGAAGGCCGCGCCGGCCCGGGCGCAGAGCAGCGCCTGGTTCGGGCTGAAGATCAGGGTCATGTTGCAGCGCACGCCCTTGGCGCTCAGCCGGGCACAGGCCTTCAGCCCCTCGGCGGTCATCGGCAGCTTGATCACGATGTTCTTGTGCAGCTCGTAATACTGCCGCGCCTCCTCCACCATGTCGTCAGCCTGCAGGCTGATCACCTCGGCGCTGATGGGCCCGTCGACGATCTCCAGGATCTCCCGCAGCACCTGCATGAAGTCCCGCCCCTCTTTGGCCACGAGGGAGGGGTTGGTGGTGACCCCGCTCAGCACGCCCCAGGAGGCCACTTCGCGGATGTCGTCCACGTTTGCGGTATCGATGAACAGCTTCACGTGACTCGCTCCTCTCTGGATGCCTATGGCTACGAGCCCAGATTACCACAGCCGCCGCAACGCGAAAAGGGCCGGGATCCCCCGGCCCGGTTCCCCGCACCCGATGCCCTCCGGCTCACTTCTTGTGCCCGCGGCACCGGGAAGACGCATCGCCGCCGATCTCGAGGTACGCGACCCGCATCAGGGCGTCCAGATCCTGCTCCGTGGCCGCCGGCACCGTCCGCTGCCGCCCGCAGGCGACGCAGTACAGCTCCAGCCGGTCGGGGAACAGGTCCACGCCGACGTCCCGGCTGCCGCAGCGGCATCGCAGGAGCCCCTGCGCGCCCAGCTCCTGCACCTGGTTCATCACCTGGTACATGACCACCGGGTCGTCGAAGAAGCCGTCGAAGGCGTCGTCTTCCATGAACCGCTCCAG
Source organism: Symbiobacterium thermophilum IAM 14863 (assembly GCF_000009905.1). Lineage (GTDB taxonomy): Bacteria > Bacillota > Sulfobacillia > Symbiobacteriales > Symbiobacteriaceae > Symbiobacterium > Symbiobacterium thermophilum. Next base: position 86,483 of record NC_006177.1, on the reverse strand, counting down.
GTCGCTGAGCCCCGGGCGCACGTACTCCACCACGGCCCCCTCGTCGCCCAGGACCCCCAGTTGCAGGTCGGTCTCGGCGCAGGCAATCTGCTTCAGGCCGGGCTGCCAGAACTGCCCGGGCGAGTAATAACGGAAGTGGGTACCCTCACACAGGAAGCAGGGCACCTGCATCCACACCTGTCCCGGACGCACACCTACGGTGAGCAGGTGGTGGCCGCACTCGCACTCGACGCGCTGCGAACCGGCGCGGCCCAGGGCGAACCGCGACAGCTCGCTCAGCTCCAGCCGCCCGCACCGTGGGCACCGCAGCGCTACGGTCACGCTCGTCGCGATCAGCACGGTTGCCACCCCCTGCCGGTGCCACGACTAAGTCCTTATCGCGGGCTAAGATTTATCTCTATCACCTTCTCGGTTTATGCCCAATATCCTTCTCGCCTCGTCCGGTGTGGCCACTTCCCGGCCGAGTTCGTTGGCCAGCCGCACGATGCGCTCCACCAGCATGAGGTTGGTGGCCTTCACGCCGCGCGCGTAGTAGATGTTGTCCTCCAACCCCACCCGCACGTGGCCGCCCAGGAGGATGGCGGCAGTGGCCAGGGGCAGCTGCGCCCGGCCGATGCCGGCCACCGACCAGGTGCAGCCCGGGGGCAGTGACTCGGCCATGTGCAGCAGATTCCGGATGGTCCCGGCGATCCCGCCGGGCACGCCCATCACGAAGTCGAAGTGCAGGGGCAGATCCAGAATCCCCTTCTTCACCAGGGCCAGGGCGTTGTCGATGTGGCCCACGTCGAAGGCTTCGATCTCGGGCACCACGCCGTACTGGCGCATGGTGCGGGCAAAGGTCTCGATGAGGTCGGGCGGGTTGAAGAACACGTCGCTGCCGAAGTTCACCGTGCCGGTGGTGAGACTCGCCATCTCGGGCCGCAGCGTCACCGGCGCCAGCCGCTCCTCGGCGGTCATGCCCACGGCCCCGCCGGTGGAGACCTGCACGATCACGTCCGTGCGGGCGCGGATGGCCTCGAGGATCTCCTTGTAGACCGCGGCATCCTGGGTCGGGGTGCCGTCGGGCAGCCGGCCGTGGACGTGCACCATCGCGGCGCCGGCCGCACGGCAGCGGGCCGCATCCTCGGCGATCTCCTCGGGGGTGAAGGGGATGTGCGGGTTCTGCTCGCGGGTCACCTCGGCGCCGTTGAGCGCCACCGTGATGATGAGCTTCTCCACGGCGCTACCCCCTCCCGCCGTCGCCCGTCGGGGCCGCCCCGGCGCCGGCCCCCGGCCCCCGCTGGAACGGCTTGGGCACGACACAGGTACCCGTGGCGGTCGCCACCAGGATCGGTTCCTCGAGCACCCGGGCCCGCGACGGCTGCTCCGGCGTGGGGTCCGCGGCGATCACCTTATAGGCCTCGAACGCCATCCCGCGGGAGGTGTTCCCCACCCGGGTGATGCGCCCCCGCACCTCCAGGAAGTCGCCGGCGTATACCGGTGCCTTGAAGGTCACGGAGTCGTAGGCCACGAACAGCCCCTCGTCGCCGTCGTGCCGGATCAGCAGCTCGGTCGCCACGTCGCCGAACAGGCCCAGCACCCGGGCCCCATCCACCAGGTTGCCGCCGTAGTGCGCATCCTTGGACGACATCCGCACACGCAGGGTCGCTTCCATGCCCGATACCTCCCTGGCATCAGCGCAGCAGCCACTCCGCGCGGCTGCGCCACTCCGCATGTTCTTCCGCCCGGGCACCGCCGACGACGGGAGGACCGAGCCAGACCTGGTGTACCGGCAGGCGGATCTCCCGGGAGAAGGGTCGGTACCCCGGCAGATCGGCCTCCACGCGCAGCGCATGCACCGCCGATGAAGGCTTCACCGTCACCGTCACCGTTCCCTGCCGGCTCCGGTAGCGGCGCCCGTCCACCGTGATCACTCCGTCGACCGGGGCGCCGGTGGCGGCGTCCTTCAGTTCCAGCACCACGGTGCCCGGCCGGTCCACCAGCAGGCGGGACGCCCGGGCCGTCACGGACAGCTCGGACTCGCCTACCGAGACCTCCACGGGCAGCCACGCCAGCGATGCGCCTGTCTCCTCGTCCAGCAGGATCACGCAGCCGTAATAGCGGCCGGCCTTGACGGGCGTGTAGAACGTCAGCGGAACCTCCCAGGACGCTCCCCGCTCCCGCCGGGCGCCGTCATCCTGTGCGCCGATGCCGTACGCCTCCACCGCCACGAGGCGGCGGTACTGGTACCGGAGATCGGAGGGCACCGAACCGTCGTACTGCACAAACACCCGGTAGTAACCGGCGGGAACCCGTTCCAGCTCGATCACCATCCCGCCGCCGCTGCTGTGGGCCACCCAGTACGGCTGCCAGCCCCTGTCCCGTTCGTACCGGTAGAGCCAGAGGTGCTCGCCGCCCTGTGCGGGCATGACGTTGGCGATCTCCAGCCTCAGCCGGGCCACGTTGGAGGGGAGGGTGAACTCATCGATCCGGCCGGTCTGACGGACCACCTTCCACGGCACGCTCAGGTCCTGCTCCGTGAGCCCGTAGGCCACCGCCCTGCCGGTGAAGGCCCGCCCGGGGTTCTTCAGCGAGACGCTCACCGCCGCCTGGTCGCCCGGGACCAGCGCGAACGCCAGCGGCGCCGGGGCGACCACCGGCCCGGACTGCACCTGCAGGACGTACTCGGCCGGCTCGTCGGCCATCCCCTCCCGGGGCAGGGCGACCACCACGACCTCCCAGACGCCCTCGAGCGGATCGCTGGTCTGGAAGAGCGCCGTGAGCCCCCGCCCCTGGTAGCCGATCTCCTCGGACCGGTGGACCATGTGGCCGTCGGGCCGGAACACCTGCATCTGCACGGCGCCCTGGGGACGCCCCCCGGGCCCGGTGGCCACCCGGGCGGTCACCGAGAGCTCGGCCGTGCCGGGCTCCACTTCAATGAAATAGCGGTGATACCGGGCCGCCGCGATCCGCTGCGAGTGCATGTAGCTGGTGTCGCCGGCGCTCACCACCGGCTGCACGTAGGTCACGGGAACCCGCAGGCTCGGGATCTCCTGGCCCGGGGCCTTGATCACGATGTAGGCGCTGTGCACCCCCGGGCTCATGGGCGGGTCAATCGCCAGGTCCACCCGGCGGGTCTGCCCCGGCGGGATGACGGCGGCGCGCAGCCGCGGCGTCACCCAGGAGTCCGTGCTGGCGATCTCGACCTGCACGACCTGGTCGGTGGGGTTGGTCAGCAGGAAGGCGTCGCTCCCCGGCTGGTAGGAGCGGGCGAGCAGTCCCTCGCCGCCGCCGGCCATCTGGGCGGTCAGCGCCGGTATGGGCTGCAGCCGCTCCAGCGCCGCGTAGGCCGCTTCGACGTCCAGCAGGCCGCTGCCCTGCTCGTAGGACTGCAGGCCCGGCAGGCTGCGCGCCCCGGACTCCAGGGCGCGCTTCAGGCTGAGGCCGTCCTGGGGGAGGCCGTCGCGGCGGGCCGCCTCCAGGAGCAGCGCCGCGGCGCCGGCTACGTGCGGCACGGCCACCGACGTGCCCACCGCCGTGGTGTACCCCTCGGCGTGGAGCCAGGCCGGGGAAGGCGCCGGGCTGCCGCCGGGCGCGACCAGGCTGGGGATGTAGGCGCCGTCGGAGCGCGGGCCCATCCCCGAACGCCACCACACCGTCTCTCCGGTGACCTGGTAGCCGTAGTCGCGCGCCCACATCCCGGGGGAGTAGTACGCGCCGATGGTCATCAGTTCGTTGGCCCGGCCGATGGTGGTGCCGCTGGACAGGCCCGGCCCGGCGTTGTCGGCGGCCAGCAGGATCAGCACGCCGTAGGTCTGGGCCACCCGGGAGAGCCATTCCGACGCCTGCGTGTCGCCCGCGGCCGAGACCGCCAGACCTCCCAGGCTGACGTTGATCACCTGCGCCCCGTGCCGGGCGGCGTACTCGATGGCCTCCTTCACCGCGAACCACGTGCCCTGGTCCTGCGAGGTGATGACCTTCAGCGCCATGAGCTGGGCGCCGGGGGCCGCACCCACCACGCCATCCGGGCGGTAGGCCGCGGCGACGCCGGCCACCTGCGTCCCGTGCCCGAGGCTGTCAAAGCCGAACTGCACCCAGCCGCCCGCCGCGTCCAGGTCCGCGACGACGAACGCCAGCTGCCGCTCGGCGACCGCCCCGCTGCGGAAACGCCCCAGCCGGGCCATCGCGCCGCCCTCGCGGAAGACCGTCATCGCCACCTCGTCCCGGAAGTCGCCGTCGTTGTCCGTGTCGACGTAGACCTGCGTGTACTCGCCCGGAACCGCGGGGTCCAGCAGCAACACGCCGAAGCGATCGGTCTGGAAGCCGTTCCGGTCCAGATCCCGGTTGATCCGCCCCGGCACCTTCGACTCGTCCCAGTACCCGAAGCGGGCCCGGCCGCCGGCGGACTGCGCCTCAGGCAGGATGAAGGTGCGACCGTCCCGCGCCGTGAAGGTCGGGCCCCAGGGCACCACCTGGTCGGTCACCACCCGTCCCTCGGCGGTGAAGTCCTTCCAGTCGACCACCTTCCGCCGGCCGTCGGGCGTCGTCTGCAGGTCAGGGTGTCCGGGGTCGATCCCGGAGTCGATCACGGCGATGGTGACGCCGGCGCCACTCACCCCGTGTGCGGCGCGGAAGGCGGGGATGCCGACCGCGTTCAGGTTGAGCGCCATCTTGCCCGCGGGGTCTTCCACCGTTGCGGCGCGCTCCGGGACGGGCAGGACCGGCTTGGGCGTCTCCACCGGATCGCCGGCCGCCTCCACGGCCGGATCCCCGTCGGAACCCATGTCCGTGTCCACCGGGGCCAGTTCGGCCGGCACGGGCTCCGCCGCCGCCTCCGTGGCGGCGGCAGGGGCCCTCGGGGTGTAGCTCCCTGAGACCGACCCTCCCGCCGCAGGCTCATCTGCCCCGGTGACCGTCCGGTCGGCCGGGAAGAAGTCCGTGACCAGTCCGGCCACGAGGACGAGCAGGGCGAGCCGCGCCGCCCATTTCACCGGTCGCTGCATCGGCTCACCTCACGATCTCCAGGTAGGTGATTCTGCCGTCACCATCCAGCGCGAAGGCGACCTGGTCGCCCTCGGCGATCTCGTAGAACTCCACCCGTCGGCCCGCGTCCACCAGGATCGCGTCCGAGGCCAGGTCGTACCGCAGGAAGCCGTCGCCGTCCTCCAGCCAGATGCGGTCATCCTCGACCACCGCCACCCGGCCGCCGAAGGGGGTCCGGACGGCGTCCAGATAGCGGACTTCCTCGGTCTTGACGTCCAGCGCCATGTACGTGGGCCCCTGCCCCAGCGCCTCCGCCAGCGTCGCCGGCCGGCCGTTGACGAACACCAGGGCGCCGGGCTGCACCCACAGCCGGCGGCGCTGCCCCGTCCCCAGGGTCGCCCAGACCCCGTTTCCGCCGGCCGGCTCCAGCCCTTCAGCCAGCAGGTCCGCGTACCACGCCTCGACAAAGCGGACCTGCCCCGCGTCGTTGAGGATGAGCGACACCTGATCGGCCACCTGCAGAGCGGGCGGAAGGACGCGCTCGCCCCCGCGCAGGATGGCGGCGTCCACCGCCAGGCTGATCGAGTGCTCCTCGCCCATGGGCGTGCGCACCGTTCCCTCGCCTTCGCGCGGATCAAATGCGACCAGCGTGCCCTCCAGGTCGAAGAGCAGCCCGTACTGGTCCAGCCACTTGGCCACCGCGGCAGCTCCCTCTGCCCGGGTGACGAGGGCCCACGGGCGGTAGTAGCCGTCGCCGTCGCCGCTCATCAGGCCGGCCTCCGCCGCCGCGGCCACGGCGCCGACGGCCCAGGCGGGAATCTCGCCGGCGTCGCGGTAGGACAGGCGTGCCGAGCGGAGGACCGCCGCCCGCTGCTCCAGCCCGGCCGCCCGCACCAGCATGGCGGCCAACTCCACCCGGGTCAGGGGCGCCTCCGGGCGGAACCGGCCGTCCGGGTAACCCTCCGTGAGGCCGAGCTCCCACAGCAGCTCGACGTAGCCCGCCAGCGGGTCGTCCGGCGCCACGTCGGTGAAGCGGCTGGGCACGCCCTGCAGCGCAAGGGCTTCGGTGCCGTAGCCCAGGCCGGTGACCGCGATGCGGGCCAGCTCCGCCCGGGTAAGCGGGTCATCGGGGTAGAAGCGGCCCGCCCGGTCGCCGGCGATGATCCCCCTGGCCTCCAGCGCGCTCAGCCACACCGCGGACCAGTGGCCGGCCACGTCGGACAGGTACGCCAGCGCCGCGCCCGGGATCAGCAGGATCAACAAGGCGATCAGACCGACACGGCATACAGGTGAGCGCATCATCCACTCCCCGAATCGAAGGCTCTACGCCCTGCATGTGTCTGAGGCAGTGAAAGGTTGCTCTCCTAAATTTGGACACAGGGAGGGGCAGAAAAGGTTTCAGCGCAGCGGACCCGGCTGCTTCCCGATCCGCTGCGCCTCACCGCCCTCGATCTGATCTACTTTTCCTTCAGGTACCGGATGGCCGCCTCCAGCTGGGTGTCCGGCCACTCAGCGGCCGCCAGCTTCGCCGCGACCGCCGCGTTGAGCGCCTCCACGAACGCCTTGTCGACCATCGGCACCTCATTCAGCCCGTGGTCCCGGGCGAACTGCAGCACCGCCAGGGTGGTCTGGCCCTTGAAGTACCCGTCCCGGTCGGTGCGGTAGCCCAGCAGCGCCAGCCGCTCCTGCAGCCCCAGCACGTCCAGCCCCACGTGGCCGGTGGTCATGACCCGGTCCGCGACCAGGGGCGTCTGCAGGTGCACGGGCGGCTGATACGGCTCCACGACCAGGTCCGGGGTCAGGCCCACCTGGTGCACCCGGCGCTGCCGGCCGGTCAGGTACTCGGCCGTGGTCACCTTGACGGCGCCGCCGCCGGGCAGGTCCACCAGCTCCTGCACGGTTCCCTTGCCGAACGTCTGCGTGCCGATCAGCACGCCGGTTCCGTAGTCCTGAACCGCGCCGGCGAGGATCTCCGCCGCCGAGGCGGTGTACTCACTCACCAGCACGGCGGTCGGCAGGCCGAGGGGGCTGCCCTCGCTCCGGTAGACCCGCCGCTCGTCCCGGGTGATCTCGAACATAATGGGCTCGCCCGCCGGCACATACGCCTCGGCGATCTCCAGCGCCGACGCCACCCAGCCGCCGCTGTTGTACCGCAGGTCCAGGACCAGGCGGGTGGCTCCGGCCTCCTTCAGCTCGGCGACCGCGGCGAAGAACTCCTCCGCAGCCTGCTGACCGAATCCCGAGAGTTCCAGGTAGCCGATGCCGTCCTCCAGCATCCGGTAGTCCACCTGGGGCACGTGGATGAAGGCCCGGGTGATGGTGACGTCAAAGCGCCGCCCCTCGTCGGGCCGCTCGATGGTGAGCACGACCTTCGTCCCGGGCTCGCCGCGCACCAGCTGCTGGGTCTTCTCGATGGACTCGCCGACCAGGCTGACGCCGTCAGCGGCCACGATGCGGTCGCCCGCCCGGAGGCCGGCCGCCTCGGCGGGGCTGCTGCGAATCGGCCGGACGATCGTGATGTAATCGCCCACCTTCTCCAGGTAGACGCCGATGCCGGTCAGGTTGCCGTCAACGCTGTCCAAGAAGCTCTGATAGTCCTGCGGGCCGAGGTACTCGGTGTAGGGATCGCCCAGCGCGTCGAGCCCGCCCCTGACGGCCCCTTCCAGGAAGGCGTCCAGGTCGGCGCCGTTGACATGGTACCTCTGGACCACATGGTAGACCATCCACAGCTCTGCGCTGGCGTCGCCCCAGTGGGCCGGATCAGACGCCGCATACGCCGGCCCGGTCCACAGGGCCGCCGTCAGGAAGAGCGCCAGGAGGGACGCCGCGAAACTGCGCCACAGCCGCGCCACCACAAAGACCTCCTCGCGGATCAACTCGGCACGCCCGCCAGGGCCTCGGCTTCGACGAACGCGGCATCCGGTCGCTGTCCACGGACGAGAAGAGCGTTGACGAAATGGGCGGCCTGGTGCTCATTCCATTCGCCCTGGTAGAAAATCAATCCTCCTCCCACCACGGGCACGCTGATGCCAACTTTCGCCTTGCCCGTCTCGCCGTCGATGACCCACAGGACGCCGTCCCGCTGCGCGAACTCCACCCGGTCGCCGGCGAAGCGCTTGGCGACGGTGTAGAGCTTCTCGGCGTCGGCCCGCTTCAGGCGGGCGGCCTCCTGGCCGAAAGGAGCGGGCTTCACGATGCCCTCCTTGAGCCGCTGGTCCTCCCAGACGCGGTAGTACCGCACGCCCTGGCGCATCCAGGTGTAGAAGCAGTAGCGGGCCGGGTCCTGCCCCATGTCGACCAGGCGCTGCCGGGCCTCGTCCAGCGACGTTACCGTGAACAACGGCTCCGATTGGGCGTACTGCTGGACCTCCTGCGAGTCGATCTTTCGGAGCGAACGGCGCACGAGGTGTCAACCCCCTTCGATGCAGAGGACGGGCTGTCCAAAACCTGCGATGTCTACAGGACATGCCCATTATCTCTAGAAATGGATGAAGAGTAAACTATCTAGAGTTATGCTATATACTGAGCATACCATACCCGGCGCCTTTGGATGTATACAAACCAGGAAAAATGCAGGCGTCCAGCGCTTCCTGATGCAACCATCAGGGGCTCCTGAACCGTCTAATTAGTTGGCTCGCAGCGGGCGGGCTGAAAGGAGGTCACCAACTTTCATGTTTCAACGACTCCGCACGTCTGCCGCACTTGTCCTGCTGCTCTGCATGCTCCTCGCTCTCCTCCCGACGCGGCCGGCGGCGGCAGCCGAGCCGCTGAGCGACGCCGAGGCGGTGGAGCTGCTCCAGGAGTACGGCATCGTGCTGGGCAACCCGGACGGCAGCCTCGGGCTGGAGGATTCGCTGACCCGCGAGCAGGCCGCCGCGCTCTTCGTCCGCTCCTACGGCATGTCCGACCTGGCGAAGATGCTGGCGGCCACGGTGCCGTTCCCCGACGCCCAGGGCCGCTGGAGCGCAGGCGACATCGCCATGGCGTACAAGCTCGGGCTGATGAAGGGCGATCCTTCCGGCCTGTTCCGGCCCACGGACCGCATCACCTACGCCGAGGTCCTGACCGTTCTGCTCCGCATGGTGGAGCAGGAACCCACGGGCACGTGGGACCCCGACGACATCCTGGCCAGGGCCCGGTCCCTGGGCATCGCCCCTTCGGGGGTGGGGGCCCGTGAGTACGCCACGCGCGGTCCGGTCTTCTGGGCACTGGCCTCCACCCTGGTCAACGTGCCCCTGCGGGACGCGCCGAACCTGCTGCGCAAGCACATCGACCAGGTTCCGCCCTCCCTCACCGTTGATCCGGTCCAGACGCCCACCACGGAGGCGCGGGTCACCGTCACGGGCAAGGCGATCGGCGCCCGCAGCGTGACGGTGGCCGGTCAGCAGGCCACCTTCGATCCCAGAACGGGGACCTTCTCGCATGCCGTCTCGCTGGATCTGGGCGTGAATAACGTGACGGTGGAGGCGACGGACCGGGCGGGCAACACCGCCGTCCGGACGCTCACCATCGAGCGCAAGGGCGTGGCCAGCCGCATCACCATCAGCGGGCCGAGCATCGTGCCCGCCAACAGCAGCGTGCGGCTGGAGGTGACGGCCACGGACAGCCGGGGCAACACCGTTCCCCTGGAGGACCTGGAGGCGACGGTCACCGGCGATCTGGCCACCTTCGACACCCGGACGATGACCCTGAAGACCTCGGACCAGATGGGGCGCGGCACGCTCACCCTGCGGTCGGGCAACGCCCGCGGCACATACAGCTTCCAGGTCTACGGTCCGTCGGAGAAGGCGGCCGCGCTCGAGATCCTGGAGATCAACAAGGGCCACGCCCCGGCCGTCGGCAAGGAGACCACGGTCACCGTGCGGGTGCTGGACGAGGGCGGCAAGGTGGTCACCGACGACTACTTCCGCACCGTTACCCTGCGGACGTCCGGCATGAGCGGGCTCACGGTGTCCGACAGCACCGTGCAGACCGAGAAGGGCGTCGCCACGTTCACCATCAAGGCCTCCCGCACCGGCACCGCCACTCTGACAGTGTCGAGCCCGGGGCTGAAGTCGGCCGAGGTCGACGTGCAGTTCCTGGAGTCCACCCGCATCGTCCTCACCCCGAACCCGAAGCAGCTGAAGCCCGACGGCTCCTCCAAGGCCACCATCCGGGCGGCGCTGGTGGACGAGAACGGCCGGTCCATCACCAACCAGTCTGACCGGGACATCCTGGTGCTGCTGACGGCCTCGGGCACCGACGGGTACTTCACCAACGATCTCGTGGTCATCCCGCGGGGCCGCTCCAACTCCAGCGGCAGCGACGCGGTCTTCGTCGCCGGGGAGATGCCCGGCACCGCGACGATCCGCGGCGAGGTCATCTCAGACCACAAGTACTCCGTGCAGACCCTGTCGCTGCCCGTGGATCAGGGCATGACCGGCTCCCGGTTCGAGGTCACCTTCAGCAAGACCAACCCCAAGCCGGGCGAAGCCGTCACGGTCACGGTGGAGGTGCGTGACGCCTCCAACCGACTCGTCACAACGGGCTCCTACGCCTTCCAGCTGAAGCTGAGCACCAGCAACAACGACCGGCTGATCGACGGCATCCCCGAAGGCGTGACGCTCACCTTCCCCGGCTCCGGGTATACGCCGGTGAGCGACGGCCGCTCGGCCTCCGATCCCAACAAGAACCCGATGTCGGTGATCGGCCGGACCGAGAAGGGCGTCGCCAGGCTGACGCTGGTGTACGAGCGCAGCGGCACGGTGAAGATCACGCCGGTGCCCGTGGGCGCCACCTATGAGGCGTTCAACGGCACCGACTTCGGGGCGGCAGCCTCGTCGCTGAACTTCTACGCCCCCTCGCGGGAGGTTTCGTTCTCCGGCACCCCCGCCAAGGTCATCCTGACGGTGGACTCCGACCTGGGCAAGGACCAGCCCGGCGGTGCGGTGAAGTCCGCCAAGGCGCTGACGGTCCGGGCCAAGGTCGTGGACGCGTACAACAACCCGATCCCCAACTTCCGGGAGTACGCCACGCTGGAGCGGCTGCCCAACGGCACCGGCGTCACCCGGATCGCCGGGGTGAACCGGCGCATGACCCAGGACGGGGTGGCCGAGTTCACGGTGTACGCCACCTCGGAGGAGGGCTGGGACCAGTACGTGGTCACGGTCGGCAGTATGAAGAGCCAGCCCCTCACGATCGCCGTGAACCGCACGGCGCCGCCCGCCCCTGAGGTGATCGCCATCCACGGCGTGAAGCAGGGCGGCCTGTCGCCGGTGGGCGGCTACGTGGGGCCGGACGCCGACTTCATGGAGATCACGCTGGCCCGGCAGGATGCGCTGTACGGCAACCAGCCGACGAACTACGTGATCGCCAAGGTCTACCGGAAGGGCGAGTCCCGGCCGTTCTTCACCAGCGAGGCCATCGACCTGGCCAACGGGGTGCCCACCATTCGCATCCCGCGCAGCGCCCTGAAGGTCGGCACCTACTACTACGAAGTGGTGGTCAACAACGCGGCCGGCGACAGCCCGCGGTCTCTGGCCCTGGATGACTACACCATGGCCACCGTCGTCGACTACAACTCGGATTACAGGCTGAACAGCGCCACCTACGACGCGCTCACCGGGCGGCTGACGCTCTCCACGAGCCGGCTGACCAGCACGGGCACGGTGGATCCCAGCAAGATCCGCATCGTGGACGGCAAGGAAGTGCTGCGGCTCGATCCGTCCGTGGTAACGGTGAGCTCGGTCACCTCCTCCTCCGTGGTCATCCTGCTGAACGACCAGAAGGACGAACTGACGCCGGACCGGTTCCATGGCTCCGACGTCTACGTGGAGGCCGACATGGGCTGGTTCGTGAACAAGGAGCGCACGCAGTTCGCCCAGCCCGCGACGAAGGTGCCGGTGAAGCCGATGGCGACCATCGCCGAGGCGGCGCTGGACCTGGACGGCAAGCGGCTGTATCTCTACGGCGAGGGCTTCCGCCAGGGCACGTTGAACCTGACGGCGATCGGCATCACCGACCAGGCGGAAACCGTGAAGCTGACCAGCCAGGACAAGACCGCGGTGACGCCCACCGACGAGCAGATCGTCGTGAACCTCTCCAATGCGACGGTGTCGCAGCTGTCCAAGCTGAGCGGCTCCCGGCTCTATATCGCGGCGGACGCCGGATGGCTGTACACCGGCTCAGGCAGCAGCGCCAACCGGGTCGGCGCCATCACGGGCACCATGGCCCCGGTCTACAGCCGGGCGACGGTGACCCGTGCGGAGTACGACCGGACGACCGGCATCCTGCGGCTCACCGGCAGCAACCTGGCCGGCGCGGTGCTCGACCCCGGCAGGCTCCGGTTCGTCCTGAACACCCAGGACGGCGGCTGGTCGCCGAAGACCTCGCCCACGGCGGTCGGCGACACGACCGGGGTCATCACGGTCCAGTTCTCCGCGGAGGATGCGGCGGAGTTCGTGAACCGGTTCAACGGCCGGGTGGTCTACATGAACACCCTGGACGGCTGGCTCGTCGACGCCGCGGGCCGACCGGTGGTGCGACTGCCCGACTTCTCGGTGCAGTTCGCGGTGCCGAACAAGTAGCCTTGCCACATTTTCCCGGACCGGGTGGAGCCCAAGTCAGGCCGCGCATTACAGGGATTTTCGGGGACCTGTGGAATCTCTTTGGTGGGCGGAATGGCTGAAGGCTCCACCCGGCCGGACATCGGCTTCCGGTTGCGCTTCCTTCGCTTTCAATACTGCCAGAGGAGGAATTGCCGACGATGTCAAGAGTGCTCAAGAGATCATGGCTGGCCACGTTGGTGTGCCTGTGCCTCCTGATCTCGACCCTGGCGCCGGCGCTCGCCGCGACACCGGCGGGACCCTCGTCACAGGACGAGGCCATCGAGTTCCTGAAGCTGTACGGAATCGTCCAGGGTGACGAGTACGGGCGGATCAACGCGGACGCCAACATCACCCGCGCCGAGCTCGCGAAGATCGCCGTGGCCGCCAACGGCCAGGCGGAGCTGGCGCCACTCCTGGCCAGCGCGGTCCGGTTCGCGGACTCCCGGGGCCACTGGGGGGCCGGCTACATCGAGCTGGGCGCCCGGATGGGGCTGCTGCGGGGCCGCGACGCAAACAACTTCGACCCGAATGCCAACATCTCGTATGCCGAGGTCTACACCATCCTGCTCCGAATGGTCGGCCGCGAACCCCTGGGCCCGTGGGATCCGGTGACCATCATGCGGACCGCCGCGGAGCTCGGCCTGGCCCCCTCGGTGGGCGCCGAGGCCCTGGCCAACCTGCCGGCGGTGCGCGGGGTCATCTTTGAGTCGCTGGCCCGGGCGATGACCACCCTTCCCCTGGCCGACGGCAAGACCCTGGCGCAGAAGCACTTTGACGACCAGCCGCCGGTGCTGACGCTGTCGGGCTCGATTCCGGAGGCCACCGTGGCGGAGTCGGTCACCATCTCCGGCACGGCGACCGGCGCCAAGGCGGTGCTGGTGAACGGCGTGCAGGCGGTGTTCCAGAACGGCCAGTTCAGCGCCGTGGTGCCGCTCCAGCCCGGTCCCAACGCCATCACGGTGGAGGCCTACGACCTGGCCGGCAACGTGGCCCGGCAAACCATCACCGTCACCCAGGGCGGAGAGGTCGCCTCGATCTCCATCAGCGGCCCGACGCAGGTGAACGCGGGCGAGTCCATCACCCTGAACGTGGTGGCGAAGGACGCCCAGGGCCGCACGATGCCCAACAGCCTGCTGACCGCCACGGTGAGCGGGAACATGGGCACCTTTGACGTCGCCACCGGCAAGTTCACCGCCGGCACGAAGGCGGGCATGGCCACGATCACCCTGGCCAGCGGCAGCGTGACGCAGACCTATCAGGTGGCGGTCCTGGGCCAGGCGGCGGAGGCTGCGGGCCTGCGGATCCGGCCGGTGCAGGCGGGGGCCTTCACGGCGGGCCGGACCGGCAAGATCGAGGTTGAGGTCGTCGACGCCGAGGGCAACCTGGTGGCGTACGACGGCGGCCGCAACGTCATCCTCTCCACCCGGGATTCGGGCCTGACCATCGTCAACTCGGTGGCGCAGACCGTGGGCGGCGTGGCGACCTTCGAGGTGAAGGCTGACGAGGTCGGCTCCTACACGGTGACGGCCTCGGCCATCGGGCTGAACAGCGACGCCCTCGACGTGAACTTCGCCAGCAGCACCCGCATCGTGCTGGTGCCCACCACGGAGGGGCCGTACAAGGCTGACGGCACGACGCCGGTCCGGCTGCGGGTGGAGCTGCAGAACGAGGCCGGCAACCCGGTGACCAACAACTCCGGCTCGGCCATCGTGATCGAGTTGGACACCACCTCTGACGACGCCACCGTGACCCGGACGGTCACCATCGCTTCCGGCGCTCGTTCCGCCGAGGCGACCGTAACGCCGGGCGTCAAGGCCGAGACGGTGACGGTGCGGGGCATCGTGACCAGCGGCCAGCCCTACAGCGTGATCCCGGTCTCCCTGCGGTTCCAGGAGGTCCAGGTGGGGCGGCCGGCCAAGTTTGAGGTGGGTGGCGCTTACGCAACCCGGTATCCTGGAGCGCTGATCGAGCTGCGGGTCGCCGTGGTCGACGCCCAGGGCAACCTTGTGCCTGACGGCAGCTACGCCTTCCAAGTTGAGGTTACAACATCCAACAACGACAAGATCGTTGACGGCCTGCCGGAGGGTGTGACGCTCTACCTCGGCAACACGGGCTTTGTCCCCGTGGCGGATGCGACCGGTGGGGTGGTAGCCCGTACGCGTAACGGCACCGCGTTCCTGACGCTGGGATACGGCAAGAGCGGTACGGTGAACGTCAAGGTGGTCGGGGTTCGGGCCACTACCGACGCGATCGCAGACAACGGTGAGGTCGGCTCGGCTTCGTCTGGCGTCGGCCTGACGGGTCAGACAACCGCGACTTACGTCGGCAGCCTCACGGACGCCCGACTGCGCTTGACCGCTGAAGTGCCGTCGGCGAATGTAACCGACATGGAAAAGGGCGTTCTCCGGGCTTCGGCCTCGTCCAGCATCAAGATCAAGGCGCGGATCTATGATGACACAGACGGTCTCATGCCCATCGACGGCGGCACTGTGACGTTGACTCGTCAGACCGGTGGTGCGGGTGCCACCCGTGTTGCTGGTAGCCCGGACCACATTGCCACCGCCAGGATCGTGAACGGCGTCGCAGAGTTCACTGTCTACGGCACGGGCAAGACCGGTACCGATGTCTGGGAGGCCACGTTCGGCAACGCAACTTCTGACACGATTGAGATTACGGCTGTCAACAGCGCCCCCGGCCAACCTGAGATCGTCCGCACCTACGGGGATAAGAACAAGGTTAGTGACCGGGTGCAGCCTTCCGACGATTACCTGGTGCTCGAACTCAACCTAACCAACGTGCCAGGTGGATATGCGAAGGTCTTCCGGAGCGGCAGTTCCACGCCGATCTACGCCGGCGAGATCAAGGATGCGACCTCCAACCCGCATGTGCTGGTCCCGCGGAAGGCCCTCCCCAGCTCTGACCGGTACTACGTTGTAGTCAACAACGGCTACGGTGACAGCGCCAAGTCTGACCTCTATCCTTGGGACTCCAGTGAGCGTGTCATTGTGGAGACCCCGTTGAAGGTGAACATCTCCCGGGTGCGCTGGAGCGCCTCTGCAAATGACGGGTTGAAGCTCACGGTTACCGCATCCGGCGTCCAGAGCAGCGGCTACCTGGATCCCACGCTCCTGTACTTGGAAAACCAGTCGGCCTCGCCCAGGTATCGGCGGTATCTCGGCGGTGCTAGCTGCACCGTTTCCAACGGGTCGTTCACTTGCGACCTGTCTGGGCTCGGTTTCACGGCAGATGACTTCTACGGCAAGGTGCTCTTGGGTACTGAGCCTGGCTGGTATGTACGAGATGCTTCCGGCCAGGTAGCCGCAGACGAGGAGAATCTGAGCGACAACTACGTGTCGCCCACTCCCTACCTGGAGTACGCAGCCATCGAGAAGAACGCCGACGGTTCCGGTCGGGTCTACCTTTACGGTAGCGGATTCAGTGGGGCAACCATCTATCCGCATCGTCTGATGATCGGAGCTGTGGCACTGGGGACGTCCTCGGATTGGGTGCGGCCCACCAGCTCTACGCAGGCGAGCTTTACCATCAGCAAGGATACGATGGCTGCGATTGCAGCATCGGGGGCGAGCAGCCTCTCGGGCGAAGCGGGATGGCTCGTCAGCTCAGGTGACAACAGCCTGCCGGTGATGGCGGTGCCGATTCGTGCCCACGTAACCGTACGAGCGGTCTCCTACAACCCGCAGACGGACACCATTACGCTGCATGGGTCGGGCTTCCAGGACGGTGCCGTCCACCTGAACGCACTAATGGTGGTCACGGTAGCTACCAAGGACAGCTCCAACCCCGATGTGATTGTCGATCTGTCGTCGGACGTGGAGTCGTTTGAAGTGACGGCGAACGCCATTCACTTCAAGCTGAAGGATACGGTGGCAGATAGGCTGGAAACGGTGAACAGCCAGGGACGGTATACCTACTCCCGTAACGTCGTCTTGAAGTCGTATGGGAACTGGTTCACCTCCGATGGCCGGTTCGCCCCTGATCTGCCGGATCTGCTCATGGCTTGGTAACGATAGCACCGAGAGGACCCTGGGGAGATTCCCCAGGGTCCTCACCTGTTTCGGATTATGCACCACCCACTAGGCCAAGTGGACGTTGACGGCAGTGTTATCCCCGGACTCGGCTGGGAGAAAATCGGGCGGATGTATGGGGGCGGATTGTCCATATCCGAGACGGTACGCCATAACTCCAACACTGCAATGCCCTTCGCCAGTGGCTGCGTGCCAACGCAGTGCCCAGTTCCACTGTTACGGCCGGTTGTAAAATCCTCCACTAGCTCAAGTTTCGCGTGAATAACCCGCACTCCGTACAATGGAAACCCATTGAAAAAGCATCAGTCTGAACCAATGATACATGGTGGGATTTGCCCCTCTTAAACCACCATGTGGAGGTGTTGTTGCCCGCGCTATTTGGCAGTGACTTGACTGGCGACAGTGTCGTTCGTCAACTGACGCGTTGGTTTGTCGCCAGGATCGGGGGCGGCCGGCCAGCCGGCCGCCCCTGCTGAGCTTAGAACAGTGTAGCTTGTACAGTTCCGGATGCGACCCGTTTGCTTGGGCTGCGGTGAATCCGTGCCGTCCTCCGGCACTCCGTGAGTGCCTGGCGGCTCCTGGCGAGAAATGCACGAAGATCTCGGGCGCTGGCGAACTCCAACTCGACGGCACCAGCCGTTCCATCCCGGAGCACGAGTACGTAACGTGGGTGCGTCCGGCAGTCCGGCTCACAATCGAAGTAGACCTCAACCGTAAACTGAGGCAGCACGGTCGCTCGCAGTGAGGCCAGCACGAGTCATCCCTCCATTACCACGGGCTGCTGCCCTTGGCGGTCTGCAGATCCTGCAGCTCAAAGAGAACCCGGTCGACATTGGCCTCGTCCACAAAGCGCTGTTCACGGGAGCAGGCGTCCAGCAGGCAGTTGGTGCAGAGTGTGTTAATGACCCGGGGAAGCCCGCGGGACTCGGCGGCGATCTTCTGCAGCGCCTGTTCCGAGAAGATGTCGTGGTCGACACCCGTCCGGCGCAGATGGTGCCGGATGTACGCGACGCTTTCTTCCTCGCTCAGCGGCCCCAGATGGTACCGCACCTGAACGCGGTGGGCGATGGCTTCGAAGGTGCGCAGGCGGAGCATGCCGCGCAGTTCGGACTGGCCCACCAGCAGAAAGGTCATGGGACAGGCCGAATCCAGGTGGAAGTTGAGCAGGAACCGCACTTCCTGCAGCATGGCGTGCGGCAGCAGATGGGCCTCGTCCAAGACGATGACGGGCTGCAGCCCGTGCAGCCGGTAGCCGTCCAGGATGGTCTGCTCAAACAGCCGGCGGGCCTCTCGGCTCAGGAAGTGGTAGGGTGCGGCGACACCGAGCTGGGTGAGCACGTCGCGGTAAAAGGCCGTGGGCGTGAGCTTGGAGTCGGCAATGTAGACAAACGGATTCCGGCTGCGATCCAGCAGGTCGTACAGGGTACGGATCGCAGTGGTCTTGCCGGATCCCACCTCACCGGTGATGAGGCCGAACGCCCGGTGGCGCACGCAGTACTGGAGCCTGGCCAGCAGCTCCTGGTGCTGTGCACACGGAAACAGGTCGGTGGTCGGGATCTCCTTGCTGAAGGGCAGGACGCGAAAGCCAAAGAACTCGGCCAGCACTCAGTTCTGGCCCCCCTTCGGCTGCGTCAGCCGGGTGTAAGCGGTCTCACCCAGCCGCCTCCGCCGTTCGGTGTCATGCTGCTTCTTGGCCAGCGTGAGGAAGTTCAGGCCGGTCTTCGGTGCTGCTGTAGCTGGTTCGGGTGCGGGGGATACGGACCGGTGCCGGGTACGGTGCAGCTTTAGCGGGACCGCGTCGGCAAAGCGCTTCCCCTCGTGCCAGACCTGGATCTGGCTGAGGTCGTACGGGTCGTAGCGAAGCGTGACCTTCCGGCGGGCCAGGGCCGGGTCGACCTCGTATTGGTTGCGGTAGAGCGAAAAGCAGCCCGTCTGGTCCACCACGCGCTCCTCCTCCCAGAGGAAGACCTCACGGAGTGCACTGGGGTCAATTCGCCGCAGCGGCTCCGTGTCGCCCTCAAACCGCTGCCGCGGCGTCTGCTTGGTCACGCCGTGCACCCGGTTGTGGTACGCCACCTCCAGCCAGGCCCAGAACAGCTCGTTGAGCTGCTCCAGGGTCGCAAGCTGGCCGGCGGCGATGAGTTGCTGTGCCTCCGGCAGAAAGCTCTTCTGTACGGTAAGGAAGAAACGCTCGATCTTCCCTCGCCCTTGCGGCCGATACGGCCGGGAATGGGTGAGGCGGATGCCCAGCCGGCCGCAGATGCGCGCCAGGTGCCGGGCGGAATAGATCGCCCCGTTGTCCACGTAGATACGCCGGGGGAGACCGTAGCGCAGGATGGTGCGTTTCAGGCAGTCCTCCAGGCGGGGCAGTTTCTCCTCCCAGTACATCTGCCCGTAGACGATGCGGCTGTAGTCGTCGATGAAGGCGATGAGGTAGACCTTGCGGGTCTTGCCGGGCCTGTCCGGATGCGGCAGGTTCAGGAGATGACACACGTCGCCCTGCCAGCAGTCGTTGCGGTGGGCCGCTTCAAAGCGCCGGAAGGTCGCCCTGCGCTTGCGGCTGCGTATTCCGGTCAAATCGACCAGTGATTCCGGTTCAAGCCGACCACCGGTTCTGATCCAAGTCGACCGCCGTTTCCGATTTCATCCGGCCAGCGCGGTGGCACTGAGGGGATGGAGCGAAGTGGCGATGGCTGGGCAGCGCTAGCCCATGGTTAACTCGGATGTCTGGAGGTTCGCTATCTTCCGCATGGATTCCCCCTTCAGGTTCAGTTTGTGCGCACCATGTACCAGGCGGTCCAGGATCGCATCGGCTACGGTAGCGTCGCCGATCACACTGTGCCACGTTTCGATCGGCAACTGCGAGGCAATCACTGTCGACCGTGCCTGTGTACGATCATCGATGACTTCGAGAAGGTCTCGGGATTCCGCCACAGAGATGGGAGCGAGATTCCAGTCGTCCAGAATTAACACATCCGTCCGGGACAGGGTGTTGAGGATGCGGCGAAGGGAGCCGTCAACCCGCGCGGTAGCCAGCTCGGCAAGGAGTCGCGGCACCCGGTAGTAGCGAACGGTGTAGCCGTGCCGGCAGGCGGCGTTGCCCAGAGCGCACGCGAGAAACGTTTTCCCCACACCGGTGGGTCCAACAATCAGGATGTGCTGGCCGTACTCGACCCACTAGCATGCGGCGAGGCTCCGCATGACGGTTCGGTCCAGGCCGCGCGGATGCTGGTAGTCAACATCTTCCATGCATGCGGCCACGCGGAATTTCACCTCTTTGAGAAGCCGAGCCAGGCGCCGGTTTTGCCGGTCGAGCCATTCCTGATCCACGAGGAGTTCCAGACGTTCCTCGAACGACAGGGACTGGAGTTCAGGTTGCTGCTGTTGGCGCACCAGGGCGTCAGCCATGCCGCGAAGCCGCATTTCCCGAAGCCTTTCAATCGTCGTCTGCAAGGGCATTCGTTACGGCCCTCCCCCTGCGTAATAGTCGGGGCCCCGCAGATTGGGATGCACCGGAGTGGCTTGGTTGTCCGGCGGGCCAGGCAGCGGCGCTTGATCGAGGTTATGGGCCAGGATGGACTTCACACTGCTGTAGCTGAACGTCCGGGCCGCACATGCCCGAGCGGCGGCCGCTTCGAGACGGTCGGAGCCATACTTCCTGGCCAGGTGGATGATGCCAAGGCACGACCGGAAGCCCTGCTCCGGATGCGGCTTCTCCTCCAGGATCGTCACCACCAACTGCGCCGTGTGGGGTCCGACCGATTCCGCCCAACGCCGCAACTTGGACGGGGTCCATTCCCGATGCCGGCGGTGGGAGGCTGGCATGTGCTGAATCTGGGTGACGGACCGTCCACGGCCGGTCGCCCGTGGATGGCAGGCTACTCGTTTTCCCCGGTGCAAGATTTCCACCAGGCCGTCCGTGAGGCGGATATCCACCGTCTCCCCAACCAACGGGTACGGGACACTGTAGTAGTTGCGGTCGACCTCGACATGGTAGTCGAGATTGACCTTGGCTTTCCGCCACTCAGCAAACTCATAACGCTGCGGCGGTAAAGGGCGCAACGCCGGCTTGTCCAGCGTTTCGTACAGGCTCCGGCGCGTTCCTTCGAGTTTTTGGAACGGTCGGTCGTTGAGTCTGGCCACGGCCTCTCGAATTGCCCGGTTCGCGTCGTGAAGACTGAAAAAGGTGTGGTTCCGCAGGGCGGCAAGAATCCAGCGCTCCACCACCAGGACCGCGTTTTCGACTTTCGCCTTATCCCTGGGGCTGCGGGGTCTTGCCGGAATGACCGCAGCGCCGTAATGGGCCGCCATTTCCTGATAAGCCGGGTTGAGATCCGGTTCGTAGCGGCAAGCGCGGGTGACGCCGGCCTTCGGATTGTCCGGCACGATGATCTCTGGAACGCCACCGAAGAACTCCAGGGCGTCGCAGTGGGCTTTGATCCAGGAACGCAGGTCCTGAGCCGGATAGGCCTTGGCAAAGGTGTAATTGCTGGCCGGCAGAACGGCAACAAAGATCGGAGCCTGCCAAACCTCTCCCGTCTCGCGGTCATGAATGGGCACGGTATCGCCGGCGAAATCCACCTGCATCTGCTCACCTGCCCGATGCGGTTGCCGGAGAACGACATCGAGCTTGGAACGCCACTGCCGGTATCGCTGGCAGAACTGGCTGTACTGCAGCCCATCTGGATGATTCTGCTATATTCCCACCACAGGAGCTGCAGGGTAACCCCTTTTCGGGCCAGTTCCCGGTGGATGTAGGCCATGTCTGGCAAGGGCCGCTCTACTAGCCCTTGGGGGGGTAAAGCTTGGCCTCAAGTTCTGCGTCGTCGATGTTCGGCAGCGGCCAGGAAAGGCCGGAGCATTCAAACCGCCGAAGCATGTCCAGCACGGTGCTGTGCGAGATCGAGAGGCTCCGGGCAATCTGCCGGGCGGAGAGCCCGACCTCCCACTTCAAGCGAAGGATCTCTCTGATCTTGCGCATCGACAACCTCCGATTTGCCAAGGCTTGCCCACGTCCTCTCGTGTGGAGATGTTATCCACAATTCGGGAGGAGCCGGCAAAACCCTGTAATGGTCGACCATGCCGCTTCGCTCTAGGATTCGAGCCGGTCGATTTGGGCCGGAATGGGCGGTCGACTATCCCCGCAAACGGTGGTCGATTTCATCCGTAATAAGTGGACGGATTCGACCGGAATGAGTGGTCGAATCCGTCCGGAATACGCATGCGGCTGAGCATAGCCTTGCGGCTGTAGCCCGCCCGCACCAGATGCTGCGACAGGGTGGATCGCCGGAGCAGCCCCGGCGGAACTACGCCGGCCTTCTCCAGGGTGTCAATGATCTGCTGCACGCTGCGCTCCGGCACTTCCCGCCTGGCAGCGATGGCGTGCTCCAGAATCTCCGGTGTGATGACACGGCCCTTGCGGGCGTCGTCCCGCACCTTGGGTTTCAGCCCGTCGAAGCCGGCCTGCCGGTAGGCGGCGATCCAACGCTCCAAGGTGCGAACGCTGACCCGGGTCTTGTCGCTGTGCGGAATCTGGTGGTGCTGGCGGGCGATTTGCTGCAGAATCCGCCGCCGTTCGAGCCGGGTCACATCCTCCGCCACAACCGGTGCGATGAGCTGCCACCGAAAAGCGGCAATCTCGTCGCGCTGCTGTTCGTCCATGGTGAGTCCCTCCCTTGCCAGGTTGGCGCTATTGTGGCACGCCAGCCTGCGGGAAGGCGACGGACAGACTCTGTGGTGTGCTAGAGGGAAGCCGTGCCTTCACCCAGCCGGTTCAGCGCAGCAAACACTCCGCCGTGTTCCTCCGGCCGCCGCCCCATCTGACGGCGGTACCAGTCCCCCACATCCAGCAGGAAGTGGAGCGCGGCGTCCGGACCTTCCCGCCGGGGGGTGAGGGCATCGAGGTCTGTGTCCGGCCAGAAGCGCAGAACCCGTTCGGCAAGGTACTGGCTCCACTCTCCGGCCAGCGCTCTCGCCCTGACAAGCCAGCGTCTCAGCGTCTTCTCCGAGAGCCAGCTGACCGTCGGGCTGCTCAGTCGCCGGGCCAGGGTGCTCCAGGGCAGCCCCCGCCGCACCCGCCCGCGAACCACGGCTTCTCGCACCAGCGTGATGAATCGGGCGTACGGTTTCAGAAAGTCAGGCAAGATGGCGCACGTCTTACGGCACCCTGGACACCACCAGCGGTAGATCGGGATGTACGCCTTCTGGTGCGCAGTAAAGACCCAGCGCCAGTACCGCCCATGCCGCCGCATTCGACCACCGCAACCTGGGCAGTGCAGGGGCAGGTCCGGCCCGCAAGTGCCATATTTGCGAAGATAGGTCTGGACGTTCTGACCCAGGGGAAGTAAGATACACATACACAGGTGCACTCCGCCCTGTGGGGAGAGCCTGCCCAGGTGGACCGCCAAGTCACAGGCCTGGGCAGGCTCTCATATTTGTCCCCTGTCGTACAAAAACGGAGAGGACAGCCCCTCTCCTGATAATTCTATCTTCAATATTCTCTGTCCTACACAAGCGCACGATGCTCAGCACATGTTGACAAATAATCCGGGCGACAACAGCTGGTGCACACGGTTTGTCCAGGAGCAGCACTTAGGGCACCTGGCCCCTGTCGCAACGCCTTCAACCACTACGACCAAGGTGCCATCAGAGACAGTAGCCACTTGAAGAACACACAGGTCTGGCAACTCGAGCCACGAACTGGTATGCTGGACTTGCATCCGATAGGCCTCCGCGTTTCAGATTGACTTGCCGGTCGCTCTGAACTTCGCCGAGTCCTACCGGATGCCTCCTTATTTCCAGCGCTGGCGGTAGTGCTCCACCACAATTACGGTAGCATCAGAAAAAGGCCGCCACGAAATTCCACGGCGGCTGGGACGTCGCCCGCTCTACTGGCCCTTGGGGGTTTCCTGGGTAAAGCTTGGCCTCAAGTTCTGCGTCGTCGATGTTCGGCAGCGGCCAGGAAAGGCCGGAGCATTCAAACCGCCGAAGCATGTCCAGCACGGTGCTGTGCGAGATCGAGAGGCTCCGGGCAATCTACCGGGCGGAGAGCCCGACCTCCCACTTCAAGCGAAGGATCTCTCTGATCTTGCGCATCGACAACCTCCGATTTGCCAAGGCTTGCCCACGTCCTCTCGTGAGGAGATGTTATCCACAATTCGGGAGGAGCCGGCAAAACCCTGTAATGGTCGACCATGCCGCTTCGCTCTAGGATTCGAGCCGGTCGATTTGGGCCGGAATGGGCGGTCGACTATCCCCGCAAACGGTGGTCGATTTCATCCGTAATAAGTGGACGGATTCGACCGGAATGAGTGGTCGAATCCGTCCGGAATACGCATCCTTGTTGGAAACAGCGGGACAGGTAAGACTTACCTAGCTACAGCACTCGGCATCGCAGCGTGCCGACAGGGCTACCGCGTTCGCTTCTGGCGCGTGGGCCAGTTCGTTGCCGAACTGCAGGAGGCGCAGAACGAGCACCGCCTCAGCCGCCTCGAAAAGCAGTGGCTACGGTTCGACCTCGTCGTGCTGGACGAGCTTGGCTATGTGTCCCTCAGCCGCCCGGCCAGTGAACTGCTCTTCCGCTTTGTCGCCGCACGGTACGAGCGGGGCAGCCTGATCATCACGACGAACCTGGAATTCTCGGAATGGCCGCAGGTGTTCGGGGACCAGAAGATGACAGCAGCGTTGGCAGACCGTGTGACTCACAAGGCCCACATCATCGAGATGAATGGGGAGTCGTACCGGTTCCGTGAGACCCTTCGACGGCAGGAAGCTTTGAAGCACCACCCGGAAACACCGTAAGCCCCGCAGGTATAAACTGGCAACCCGCCAACTGGAAACCGCAATGGAAGCAAAAACAGCCCTGTAGGGCTGTCAGGTGGCTCACTTTTGGATGATCAAAGTAGCTCCCAATCTCTTGATCAAACACAGCCCTCGAAAGAGGGCCAACGTACCGTAGCGTTGTCCGGTCAGCCTGGCTTTGAGACCGCACTAATTTACCAGGTGAACCCACCGGTAGTTTTCATCTGGTCACAGCTTTTGCACTCGATGTGTATACACCTCGTGGTAGACTTCAACTCCACTAACTGCCCAACGCTCACACCGGATGCACGAAAAACGAGGGGCGCCCATCAACTGGCACCCCTCGTTCCCTTATGTCTCAGTTGCGAGCTTCAAATCGGATGGGCGGGCCCCCGTCGATCGTGATTTCTACCGCATCCGCATCGGTAACGAAGTAGATCCGCATCGAAGTCGAATTCTGGCGCATGGTGAAGGTCATTTCATCATCACCGATGCCACGCGGTGTCAGCCTGACTTCGGGCCGCTGGCGACCGCCCTCAACGGCGGTAATCCTCACAGTGAAGTCTCGATCACTCGAGAAGCCCTTGCTGGCCTTGTTGTTTTCATCATCCACTGCACTGATTATGATCTCCTTGGGTTCGTTCTTCGTGTAGCTGAAGTCATCCTCGATGTAGGCCAAACCAACTGCTTCCCCACCCACAACCCGGATCGTGCGCGTGCCAGGGGTCACGTTCAGCGCGGTGCGGTCGGTCACCCGAAGCGTGTAATTGCCAGCCTTAAGGATCCGGAAGGAAGCTACGTAGTAATCATCATCCCAGTAGAAGTCAGTGCTTCCATCCACGTAGCTCGGATTGATGCCCTCCAGGACCAGCCGGGAGGCAAGGCGGTCGTCCGACCACTTGAGACCGTTATTGTCGATCACAGTGACGCGGACCTGCAGTACCTCACCGGCCGTGACGGTGGCCCGCTGGCCTTCAGACGTCCACGTAGTGATCGAGAAGGTCCGCGGCACGGAGGGAACCACGCGCAGGGTAACAGTGTCGTCCAGCGTCTTCCCGGCATATTCCGCCGAAGCTGTCATCGTGAACGTCTCGACATAGTGGAGCAGTCGCACACGGACGGAAGCCCGCCCTTCGGCATCCGTCGTCGTCGTGTAGGCCCTGTTTGCACCATTGAGGAGAGCGTACTCCGGACGGTCAAGCGAGAACTCAACCTTCACACCGGACTTGGCCACGGGATTGCCCTTCCCGTCCTTGAGCTGCACCGTAATAACATAGTCGGTGCCGGCCAATAGGCCGTACTCGTCGCTACCGAAGTCCAGATGATCGGGTTCACCAGAAGCAAAGGCCACTGTACCAGACGCACTGACCAGGCCCGTCGCCGATGCGGTCACCTTGAAGGTACCGGTCGCATTCGAGAGCACCTTCACCCTGACGCGACTGCTACCTTCGCGGAACGGAAGTATCACCCTGTTACCGTTCCACGGCACCACATCATCGGCTCCATCCAGGACTGTAAGCTTGGAGTTGACGTCGGTTCCATCGAATGTAAGGGTGACGGAGTAATCTTCGTCAGCGACAGTGGGAACGCCGTTTCGATCTTCCAACCGAAGCTCGAACTCATAGACGTCGTGCTCATCGGCCTGTGCCGCCTTTTCGCTAATGGCAACGAACTTGAGGCTCCGCGGCGCCATTGCATACCGCGCTTCAACCGTGGCCGTTGCACTCTCCAAGCCAGACGCGGTGGCACGAATTGTAATGGTGCCCTCAGTATACCTATCCACGGGCTCAATCTCGAACGGGGTCGTACCAGCAACGTCCAGCGTTATCTCCTTCGAGGACGTACCAGCAAAGTACGCCGGTCCCGTGATGGTCATCGTCACACGGTAGCTGTCACCATATTCGACCGGGTTCCCTGCCTGGTCCAGAATCCGCAGGGTACCTTCGAAGTTGGGGTAGTTGATGGCGAGGTACTTTGGCGCTTCGATGGCGAGTTTCGCAGCTACCTGTGCTTGAATTCGGATGCTGCCGGTGGAACGGATGTCCTTGTCGCCATGCGAGTAGTAGGCGGTGAACTCAGCGTCGAGACCGTCCATGCCGTAGGGAACCAGCACCTTAAAAGAAGCCACACCATTCTTGGCCTCAACCGAGGCATCGCCGACAATGTCGACGTTAGCCTCAAGGCTGACCAGCCCGTTAAAGTTCGTCACGAGGTTACCTTCGTCGTCAACAGCCAGAACGTTAACGGTCTGTTCGGCCGTCTCGTTGGACACCAATCCCTGCGGTGCCTCAAACGCAAAGCCCACGTGCTCACCAAAGACGTAAATCGTGCCCGTCGCAGTCTTGCCGTCCTTGGTAGCTGTCACGGTGTACTTGCCAGGCCGGGTGGCAATGAACATGTCACCTTCGAGGAACGCGTTCGTGTGGTCCTTGCTAAAAGTGGCGCCCGAAACGACGTTGCCAAACTCATCCTTAGCAACCAGCTTTACGGGCTCGCCAGGTGCCACCGACGGCACTTCGGCTTCCACAGTGGCCACGTCACCGGCAACAATGGTCACGTTGACGGTGGCCGGAGCCAGGTCACCATAGGAAACGGTGATGGTGCCGCGCCCAACCTTACCACCGGCGATGAATTTGCCATCGGCGTACGTACCGATGTCCCCGCCAATCGTGACGGTGAAGTCCTTAATCCCAGTATCAACACCCGCATCGTCCACGATCTTCACATCAAGGTCAACAGCGGTACCAGCCTTGAGGTTCCGATCGGCCAGGGAAACGGTGATCTTACTGGCAACACCGGTACCCCGGGAAATTGTAACCTTCTTCGTGTCTACGTTCCCGGCCCAGTCGCGAGCGCTGATCTCAATTTCGTTAACGCCAGGATCTAGGCTGACGACGACGCTAAAACGACCGTTGGCGTCGACCGAGACCCGCTCAGAATCCACAAATACGTCATCAACATCGGTGCCGGCCGTTCCGCTAATGGTAACACTAGACAAGCTGGTGTTAGTCGGAACGGGGTCAAGGCTCAACGTCGGCGGTTCATTGTCATGGTACTTCTGGTATACGTTCAAACCATCGACACTGGCGTAATTGTAGAAGACCGTGTCAATGAGTCCGAATGCCAAGCCCCGGGTGGCCGACGCAGAGGTTGTGCCAAGATACTTGGTGGCGTCCTCAGCTGTAATCAACCCGGCAGCTCGCGCACGCGCAACCGTGTCGGCCTCCCAGTTGGCTCCAGTGCCCGGCTCGATGCCCAGGAACTTCATGACAAACGCCAGTGCCTCAACAACGGTCACAGTTCGCTCAGGCTGAAAAGATCCGTCAGGATACCCCACTGCGAAATTGTGGTTCGCGGCGATGTTCTTGGCCACTGCCAGGTAGCCAGAGGCCCAGTGCGAGCCGGGGACATCCGGAAACGCGCTTGCACCTTGCAACACTTTCGCAGTCGGTTCTTCCCCAAAGGCCCGAACAATAATCGTTACCAGTTGGGCACGAGTCAAGGTCATGTCTAGCGCCGGACTCGTGGAGCCATCTGGCATTAGAACGCCTGCTACGATGCCGAAGTGTTTCAGTCTGTCGTACGCGGCCTCGACCTCAGCCGACGTTGGGGCTGCCATCGTGGAGCTGGCCACGCTAAGGACAAGGCATAGCGCAACCAAAGCTGAAGTCATCTTCTTCCACAATCGCATCACTACAAGCCTCCCTTATGTAAACAGACTACTTTCATCCGAAGACACCGGCTGAGAAAACCTTTGTTTCTTTATAGACGGGGCTACTCGTGCAATGGTTCCCTTGGCATGACGTCTCTCTCCGCAGATACTGAGCACCTAAGGCAGACCACGCAGCAAGCTTCCGGCTACAGCTTCTCCCCCACTTCTCACACACCTTTGTTGGGGTAGGACCAGTGAGTACTCTGGTAGCACGACACCTGCCAGAGCAACTGTGGACATCCAGCAAATGGCTTTGCTGCGTGCGCCGCGGAATCCTTCACGCCTTCCTCACTGTTGGTCTTCAAAAATAGCCGGCATCTTGTGTTAGGTCACCGGCAACGCGAGAACGGCCCTCTTACCCCAGCAGCTCTCTGGTATCACCAGACTGAACGCGAAATCAAAGAGGGCAAGGCATCTTGCCTCGCCCTCTTTGCTGGCTATCGATTACTTGCTGAACTTGATCACCTGGATCAGGGTGCCAAGCTCACTAGTATCGATCTTGCCATCATCGTTCACGTCCGTGAAGGTCCAGATCTCGAGCTGAGGAGCGGTGGTGTTGTAGCTACCAGCAACCACGTACACCCGATAGGTATTCTTCGGATACTCGACCTTCAGGATGTACTCCCCGGAGCCGCCACCGCTCTCGGTCTCACGGATGTCCGCGTACCCGGCGTCGCCAGCATTGAACACCAGCGCGTAGGTCGTCGCAGCCCGCTCAACCTGAGAGCCGGCCAGCTTGTTACCGAACTCGTCCACGACGTTCAGAACGAACTCCTTGACCTTGCCAGGCGTGTAGCTGAAGGTGGCATCCTTGAAGTACCCGGGATCCGGATCGCTGCTAGCGGTCACCTTCGCATCACCGTAGGCTACGCCGAACTGCTCAGCAGGCAGCACCCGGATGTTGCGGGAGCCGGAGACATCGGAGATAGCCGTGGCTTCCTTCACCTTCAGGGTGTAGTTGCCAGCCTTGGTGATGGTGATCGGCCCAACGTAGAAGCCGGAGACGTTGTCAGGCGCCGTCTCACCAGGAACGGCCGTGCCGAACACGTTGGAGGCATAGCCGTCGAACTCCTTAGGCGACGACCCGTGACCGCTCAACTCGAGCCGCCCGAGGTTGATGTCAGCCCAGGTAACACCGTTGTTATCCTTGACGTTCGCGACCACGATCAGCCGATCGCCGGCCTGGTAGGAGGTCTTCTGCGTCCAGCCAGCCGACTCGTCGTAGACCCACGTGGTCACGCTGATGGATCGGGCCATGGACGGTACGATGGACAGCTTGGCCTCCTTGCTGAGGGAGCCGCTCGACACGGTGATGTCGTACGTGCCGCTGGTGAGGTACGGCATCACCGCGATCTTGACCGAGGCCTTGCCTTCAGCGTCGGTCTCAACATCGAGGGCGTCCTTGTTGTCGGCCAGCACAGCACCATTCAGCTTGATGTACTTCTTGGCGTTGGCCGCCGGCTTGAAGCTCACCTTCGTACCAGCCTTCGGGACGACGTTGCCGGAGCCGTCCTTCAGCACTGCGGTCAGGGTGTACTCGGTGTTGGCCAGCACGCTGATGGACTGGAACCCCGCCGCGTCGGCCTTGCCCTGCTCGAAGGTGATCTGGGCAACGTCGCTGGCCTTGAAGGAGATCGTGCCAGACCCGCTACCAAGGCCGCTCGCGGAGGCGGTGACCTTGACATCGCCGGTGATGGCGCCCGCAGACACCCACACCGGAATCGAAGTGTACGTCTGGTCCGCCTTCAGCTCGTACTTGGCCTTGCCGTCGGACACGGTCGCCAGACCATTGGTCACAGGATTCGCGGGATCAACGGGGTCGACCTCGACGTAGACCTTGATGTGGTCGTCAGCCTTGGACGAATCGAAGGTCAGCGTGATCTCAGTGTCCTTCTCAGGCGTGAAGTTCACAGGCACGCCGTTCTTGTCCACGAAGGAGAGCTCGAACTTGAAGAACGCGTCGTGGTTAGCCTTCACGGGATCCGAGTCGGCCGCCGAGATGACCAGATCCTTAGCCGCCAGACCATAGACGGCCTTGACTTCCTTGGAAGCACTGGTCAGGCCCTCAGCCGTGGCGGTGATGGTGACAGTGCCCTCAGTGTACTTGTCGACAGGCTGCAGCGGGTAGGTCAGGTAATCACCCGAAACGTCGAGGGTCATCTCCTTGTCCGTGCCACGGAAATAAGCCGGGCCGTTGATGGACAGCTTGACCTCGACAGAGTCGCCACTGCGCAGCGGCTTGCCAACCTGGTCCAGGATGCGAACCTTGCCGTTGAAGGCAGGCCCGTTCACGGCCAGGTACTCGTCCGCCGTCAGGTCAATCGAAGTAGCAACCTGAGCAACGATCTCGAAGGTCTTGGAACCCTCGGCGATGACGTCGCCGTCGCTGTTCTTGTGGACGGCCTTGATCTCAGCCTCGAGACCCTCGGAGCCGACAGGCGCCGTCACCTTGAAGGTGTAAACGCCGTCAACGGCCTTGTCATCCTTCGGCCTGCTGCTGGCCACCAGATCAAGGTCGGTCAGCTCGATCTCGACCTTGCCGTCGAAGTCGGTGACATGGTTGCCATCCTTGTCGACGGCGGTAACGGTGACCGTGTACTGGCTGGAGCCGTTGGCAACGAGCTCGCTGTCGACCGAGATGTCAAACCCAGCGAGATCACCGAACACCGAGACGGTGCCCTCGGCCTTGACGGCCTCCTCGCCCTCGCCCTTGGTGCCGATCACCTTGTAGGTGCCAGGCTTGGTGGCGATGAACTGGTCGCCCTCGATGAAGGCGTTGGCGTAATCCTCAGCCTCCGCGAAGGTGACGCCCTCGACCTTGTTGCCGTACTGGTCAACGCCGATCAGCTTGACGGCGGTGCCGGGCTTGACGGACTTGGTCTCAGCCTCAACCTTGGCCAGCGGGCCAGCCACGATCTCGATCTCGACGGTGGCCGTCTCGAGGCCCTCGTAGGAGGCGGTGATGGTGTACTTGCCAGCCTTGGTGGCGGCGGTCAGCTTGCCCTCGGCCCAGGTGCCAGCCTCGCCGGCGTCGACCTTGACGTCGGTCAGACCGGTGTCGGCGCCCTCGGCGTCAACCACGAGGACCGGCAGGTCGATGGTCGAACCGGCAACCACAGGACCCTCGGGAGCGACGATCTGGATCTTGGCAGCCTGGCCGGCGACCCGCTCGATCACGAGCTTGGCGGAGCCGACGTTGCCAGCCCAGTCCTTGGCGCTGACCTCGATGGTGTTGGTGCCGAGGTCGAGCTTGACCTGAGCGGAGAAGGTGCCGTCCTCAGCGACGGTGATCGCGTCGGAACCGACGTAGACCTCACGATAGTCGCCGCTGACCTTACCGGTGATCTCGATGGTGGCCTTCTCCGTGGTGGCGGGAGCGGCATCCAGCGAGACGACCGGGGCCTCGGTGTCGCGGTACTTGGTGTAGACCGACTTGCCGTCGAGGCCGTTGTAGTTGTAGAAGATGGAGTCGGCCATGGCGAAGGCCAGACCGCGGGTGGCGGGCTCGTTCGGGTTGGCCAGGTACTTCTCCACGTCGGCGTCGGTGATCACGCCGGCGTTCTTGGCGGCGGCGATGGTGGCCTCGACCCAGTTGTCACCGCCGGGGACCTGGACCCCGAGGAACTTCAGCACGAAGGCCAGCGCCTCGATGGCGGTCACGTTGTTCTCGGGGCCGAAGGTGCCATCAGGATAGCCGATGGTGTTCCCGTTCTGGGCCGCGATGTTCTTGGCGATCGCGAGGTAACCCGACGCCCAGTGGCTGGTCGGCACATCGGAGAAGGTCTGCGCGCCGGCGAGCATCTCGGCGTACTCCTTCTGCCCGAAGGCCTTAACGATCATGGCCACGAGCTGGGCGCGAGTCAGGTTCTCATCCAGCGCGGGATCCTTGGTGCCATCCTCGCGCAGGATGCCCTCCGCGATGCCGTAGTAGTTCAGCCGGGCGTACGCAGCCTGGGCGTCGTCAGCGGTTACCTCGGCGAGGACCGGGGCCGCCAGGCTGAGTACGAGGCTGGACGCCACGACAGCGGACGTCAGCTTCTTCATCAAGCCCATTCTTCGGTAGCCTCCTTTGTAGTCTTTAGGTCCTAAAGCTACCTTCCTCACGAGCGGTGACATGAGGAAGCTTTGCAAACTTCGTCAGCGTCACCCGATATACGGCTTCGGGGCGGGGCAGCGGATTCTGTCTGCCACCGGCTAAACTATTTTCGTTCCCCTGGTCGCAATTCCTTCTCGCGCGCCGTTTAGGAGAGTTTGGTCGGCGCACTGCCACCTGTTGGGTCCGAAGCCGGTCGGGGTAACACAGGTTTACAGACGACGCGACCCGTGGCATTGTTCCCGGCGGTTTGTGCCTTTTCTGCCACCTCGTTTGCGGTCGCACACAAATAGACGCTGGACAGGCCGATTTGTTCCCCGAAATCGCGCGAAATCGCGTTGTCAATCCCTGGCGCGCGCGAAAGCACCGCCCCGCGCGGGCGGTGCCCTCCTTCTCGTCGCCTAGGCCGTGACCGTGCCGGGCTGCCCCTTCTGGGCCTTCTCCCCCAGCACCCGCTTCACCAGCTCGTGCTCCCGGTTCAGCTTGCAGGCCGTGGTGGGGAACAGCTCGTCCTTGGGGTTCGGTACCTTGTACGTGTCGATGATTCCCTCTGAGATCGCCTGGTTCACCAGCTCGTAGGTCTTCCGGTCCACGATGTCCGACCCGGCCAGAATGCGCAGGAAGTACTTCAGCCCCACGAACGGCTTGCCGCACTCCGCGCTGTCCAGCTTCCGGATCATCATCTCCATGTCGTACATCGCCGGCGGCAGCATGCCCAGCAGCGCCTCGATGGTGGTGAACTGGTTGACGAAGGACATCACGTCCTTGCTCATCGTCTTTTCCACCGCCACCACGTGCACCTGCTTGCCCCGGGCGCGCAGCTTGCGGATCACCTGGATCATGTCCCGGTCGCCGCAGACCAGAACGAACGTGTCGATGTCGGACCGTGTGTACATTATCTCCAGGGCGTCCAGGCTCATCTCGATGTCCGCGGCATTCTTCCGGGTGCCGTCCTCGTAATTCTTCGAGAACACGTGCCGGGGCTCGACGCTGCGGCGCTGCAGGTCGCTCATCAGCCCGCGGAACTCCTCGTGGTCGAAGTCCGCGTAGGCGTGCATCAGGCAGACCTGCCCGTTCCCCCGCTCCCCCATCTCCCGCAGGCTGGTGATCAGCCGGTCCAGGTCGGGGGCCACGCCGTACTGCTGCTTCATGCTCCAGTAGATGTTCTCGTAATCCATAAAAATGACCGATCGCAAGTGGGTCCCTCCTCATTACTCGCCCTACACCCTAGCTTTGGCCGCCGACGCCCCTTCCATACCTCGGCTTAGTGGCCAGCATACGAAAACCGGGCGGTCCGTGCCACAACAGCACGTCCGCCCGGTTGTCTCACCGCATGACCGCCGCCCGCACTCTCTCCGCCGCCTCGCGGGGCACGAAAAGGAAGCTGCGGCTGACCGGTTGGGTGGCGATCCCCCGGAGCACCTGCGAGACCTCCGTCATCTCCCGCAGCTCCGGCGGGTCGGTCCAGGAGAGCAGGATCTTGATGGGCGTGGGGCCCGCGTCCTGCGCCACGTAATACTGGTAGGTGGCGCTGGCCGCCCGGTCGATCTGGTAGTAGTAGTCGGGGTCAAAGCCTGCGGCCCGGAGGGCCCGCCGCACCCCTTCCTCCTGCTCCGGGTCAAGCCCGCCGTCCAGCCGGATGCCGGCGAAGAGCCGCCGGTGCAGGAACCGGCCGCTGAGGTCCGCCAGCACCGGGTCGGGGGCCGCCGTCCAGCGCTTGATGGCGTAGAGCACGTCGGTCTCGTCCAACGCCACGTACTGGTCCAGGGACAGCTCCTCCCCGGCCAGGACCGGCTCCAGGGCCGGCGGCAGGAAGCCCAGGGCGGCCTGCTCACCGCCGCGCACCAGGGCGACCGCCCGCCGGAGGGCCAGCTCCAGCAGCACCTCGCTGGAGCGGGTCGCCTTGTGGAAGTAGACGTTCCAGTACATAAAGTAGCGGGCCAGCAGGAACTCCTCCGCCGAGGTGATGCCCTTGTCGGTGAGGGCGATGTGGTCGTCCACCACGGTGACGGTCTGGATCAGCCGCTCCAGGTCAAACTGGCCGTAGGTGACGCCGCACATGCGGCTGTCCCGGAGCAGGTAGTCCATGCGGTCCACGTCCAGCTGGCTGGCGATCAGCTCCTTCAGAAACGGCCGCCCCTCCCAGACCCCGCGGATGAAGGAGGCGACGCGCGCCGGCCAGGCCGGGTCCCGTTCGGCCAGGATGTGGGCGACGGTGGACTCCGGGCTGGTGATGATCCGGGCGACCCAGGCCTCGTGGTTCATGCCGGTCACCTTCTCGAACAGGTGCGAGAAGGGGCCGTGGCCGATGTCGTGCAGCAGCGCGGCCGCCCGGGCCATCGCCTGCTCCTCCTCGCCGATCTCCACCCTGTGCTCCACCAGATGGCGCAGCACCCGGCCCATCAGGTGATAGACCCCCAGCGAGTGCGCGAACCGGGTGTGCTCCGCCCCGGGGTAGGAGATGAAGGAGGTGCCCAGCTGCCGGATGCGCCGGAGCCGCTGGAACTCGGGGCTCTGGATCAGCCGGAGGATCGTCTCGTCCTTCACCGCGATGTTGCCATGGATGGGATCGCGGAAGATGTACTCCTTCAAGGGCCTCCACCCCCTGACTGGCTCGCCGGACTCGTCATTCTACATTTGAATATACCCGTTGCACAGGCTGCGCCACAACGCAGAAAATCCCGGCCGGTGCACGGGAAAGGCCCGTGCGCACAAGACGCACGGGCCCGATGGGTGAGATGCCCTACTTCTTCCCCGCCCGGTACTCCAGGGCGGCCTTGATGAAGTCCCGGAACAGCGGGTGCGGCCGGTTGGGCCGGCTCTTGAACTCGGGGTGGAACTGCACGCCGACGAACCAGGGGTGGCCCTCCATCTCGACCACCTCCACCAGGTTCCCTTCCGGCCAGACGCCCACGGCCTTCAGCCCGACGGCCTCCAGCCGCTCCAGGTAGGCGTTGTTGACCTCGAAGCGGTGCCGGTGCCGCTCGTGGACGACCTCCGTGCCGTAGGCGGCGTGCGCCTTGGAGCCCGGCTTCAGCCGGCAGGGGAAGGCGCCGAGCCGCATGGTGCCGCCCAGGTCGGTCACCTGCTTCTGCTGGGCCATCATGTCGATCACCGGGTCCTTGCAGTCCGTCACGAACTCGGTGGAGTTGGCCTTGGAGAGCCCCAGCAGGTTCCGGGCCGCCTCGATCACCGCGGACTGCATGCCCATGCAGATGCCGAAGAACGGAATGCCCTTCTCCCGGGCGTAGCGGATGGCGTTGATCTTCCCCTCGATGCCCCGGTAGCCGAAGCCCCCGGGCACCAGGATGCCGTCCGCCCGGCCCAGGCAGGCCTCCAGCGCCTCCGGGGTGATGCCGTTCTCCAGCTTCTCCGAGTCGACCCAGTGGATCCGCACCCGGGCGTTGTTGTGGATGCCGGCGTGGTTCAGCGACTCCACCACCGAGAGGTAGGCGTCCTCCAGGGCGACGTACTTGCCCACCAGGGCGATCTCCACCTCGCGCTCCGGGTGCTTGGCCCGCTGCACCAGCGCCTCCCACTCCGCCAGGTCGGGGGTGCGGGAATCGAGCCCCAGCCGGCGGCAGACGATCTCCGCCAGCCCCTCCTTCTCCATGGCCAGCGGCACCTCGTAGAGGGAGCCGAGGTCCTCGTTGGGGATGACGGCCTCGGGCGGCACGTCGCAGAACAGGGCGATCTTCTCCCGCAGGTCCTTGGGGATCTCCCGGTCGGACCGGCAGACGATGACGTCGGGCTGGATGCCGATGGAGCGCAGCTCCCGCACCGAGTGCTGGGTCGGCTTGGTCTTCAGCTCGCCCGATGCCGCGATGTACGGCACCAGGGTCACGTGGATGAAGAGAACGTCGTCCTTGCTGGGGACCTCGTTCTTGAACTGGCGGATGGCCTCCAGGAAGGGCTGCCCCTCGATGTCGCCCACGGTGCCGCCGATCTCCACCAGGATCACGTCGGCGTCGCTGTCCTCCGCCACCCGGCGGATGTGGGACTTGATTTCATTGGTAATGTGCGGGATGACCTGAACGGTGCCGCCCAGGTAGTCGCCCCGGCGCTCCTTGGCGATGACCGAGGAGTAGATCTTGCCGGTGGTGACGTTGTTGCCCTTGCCCATGTTCACGTCCATGAACCGCTCATAGTGGCCCACGTCCAGGTCGCACTCGCCGCCGTCCTCGGTGACGAAGACCTCGCCGTGCTGAATCGGGCTCATGGTCCCCGGGTCCACGTTCAGGTAAGGATCAAATTTAAGGGCGGTGACCCTGTAGCCTCGGCTCTTGATGAGCCGGCCGAGGGACGCCGCCGTGATGCCCTTTCCGAGACCTGAAACCACGCCTCCGGTTATGAAAATGAACTTGGCCATGTTCCGTGCCCCTCCCTGGAAGGTCGGCCGCGCGTGCTGCTGTGTACAAATACCTGTCTATTCTAGCCATCGCCGCGAGCCGCTGTCAAGCGAAAAGGGGATACACCGTATCCCCTCTCTGGCGCTATGAGCTAGAGGTCGTCCTCGTCCTCGCCCGGCTCCTCGTCGACGTCCACGTCGATATCCTCGAGCTCCAGCTCCTCGTCGACGTCGTCCAGGCCGTATTCGTCGTCCAGGTCCTCCCCGAGCTCCTCCAGCTCCTCTTCTTCTTCTGCCCCGATCTCGTCTATCTCATCCTCCAGCCGGAGGGGCGGACGGCTGACCCGGCCGGGCGTGCCGTCCTGCTTGATATGGATGACGCGGTTGGTCTTGGGCAGCCACTCCCGGAGCCCCCACTCGCCGCCGCCCTGGTGAATGAAGCGGGAGTCGAGGTTGATCTCGGTGTGCATCTGCGCGATCAGGCGGCCGGGATTCTCCTGGCTGATCGCCTTCACCTGCATGACCTCGGTGATCAGCTCCTTGAAGTGCATCGGCTTGCCGTGCTTCTTCAAGATGGTGAAGGCGAGATCGGTTACCGACATATCAGGCTTCAGTTCCATAGGCGATCCCATCCCATCTACACTCCCTGTCGTCCATCCACCGCGAGGGGCAGTCTCCGGCCCGAGGGCCATTCGGACCGCCGCCAAAAAGGCCGAGAAGAGATTCGACTGCGGCGCGCGGAATCCTGCTGCCCTGCATCGGGTACGAGCCGAAATTTACCCGCCGCGCGCCGATCCGTCAAGACCCTGTCAACCTATGCGCCCCTCCGGCGCGACGACACACCGCGCGCGCAGGGCCCCCGAGCCGCACCGGCCGTGCGGTCGGGGGCTTCGCCTCACTGCGGCTGCCGCTCCAGTAAGGTCTTTACAATAAACGCTGCCACCTGGCTGGGCAGGGTGCCGGGGCCGAATCCGGCATCGTAGCCCAGCTCCACCGCCAGCTCGTGGGTGATGCGGGGGCCGCCGGCAATCAGGATTACCCGGTCCCGCATCCCCTCCGCCTCCAGCAGGTCCACCAGGCCCGTCAGGTTGCTGAGATGGACGTTCTTCTGGGTCACCACCTGGCTCACCAGGACGGCGTCGGCCTCCACCTCCCGCGCCTTTGCCACCAGGACCTCGTTGCGCACCTGGCTGCCCAGGTTCCAGACCCGGAAGCCCTGGTACCGCTCCAGGCCGTAGTCGCCCCGGTAGCCCTTCATGTTCAGGATCGCGTCGAGCCCCACCGTGTGGGCGTCGGTGCCGGTGCACGCCCCGACCACCCGGATCGGCCGGCCCAGCCGGTCGGCGATCATCCGGTCGATCTCCTCCATCGACCACTTCGGCGCCTCCACCTCGGGGACCCGGATCGCCTCCAGGTCGACCCCCTGGGTCGCCTTGGCGTAAACGACGAAGAAGGTATAGCCCCCGCCCAGGTCCCGCATCGCGACCACCTGGGGGTTGTCGAGGTTCATCTTCAGGCAGAGCTGCCGCGCCGCCTCCCGCGCCAGGCTGCCCGCGGGCACCGGCAGCGTGAAGGAAAGCTGTACGGCGCCGTCTCCGGTGGTGTCGCCGTAGGGCAGGACCACGCGGCTCATCGCCCGCCGCCCCCTTTCAGGCAGAGGTCGTAGAAGGGGTTCAGGTACCCCTCGCCCCTGGCCAGCACGCCGTCCAGCCCCTTGCCGCCGTCGGCCGGCCGGCGGATGCCCGCGAAGACCCCGTCGGCGATCGCCTGGAACAGGCCCCGCTCGGCGATCTGCTCCAGCAGGCCGAGCGTCCGCTCCAGCACCTCGCTGGCCCGCCGCTCGATGCGGCCGCCTGGCCGGACCTGGAACTCCTCCGTGAAGTGGCGGGCGTAGTTGATGACGTACTTGGCGTTCTCCAGGGCCAGGAACCGGTCGTGCAGGTAGGGGGTGTGGATCGCCTCGGTGAGGATCCCCACCAGGTGGATCTGCTGCCCCGTGGCCACGGAGGTCAGGTTGAACATCGCGTCCATCACGTGGCCCATGAAGATGTCCCCGGTCATGTGCCGGGTGGGCGGCATGTACTTCAGCGGGGCGTTGGGGAAGCAGGTGCGGCTGAGCAGGGCGTCGGCCATCTCGTAGAGCAGCCCGTCCTCCAGGCTCGGGTCCATCTCGAAGGCGTGGCCCAGGCCGATCTGGCTGTCCGGCATGCCCGAGCGGTGGGCGAACTGCTCATTGATGAACTGGGACGCCAGCACCGTGTGCGCCGCCTCGTACGCGTCCGACGTGGTGAGGTAGTTGTCCTCACCGGTGTTGATGATGATGCCGGCCTCGGCCTGGATCATCCGGGCGAAGTGCTGGTCGATGAGCGTGCGCTTGGGGTTGATGTCCCGGAAGAGGATGCCGTACATGGAATCCGAGAGCATCATGTCCAGCCGCTCCAGCGCCCCCAGGGCCGCGATCTCCGGCATGCAGAGGCCGCTGGCGTAGTTGGTCAGCCGGATGTACCGGCCGAGTTCCGCGCCTACCTCGTCCAGGGCCCTGCGCATGATGCGGAAGTTCTCCTGGGTGGCGAAGGTGCCGCCGAACCCCTCGGTGGTCGGGCCCTCGGGGACGTAGTCCAGCAGCGACTGGGCCGTTGAGCGGATGACGGCAATGACGTCCGCCCCCTGCCGGGCCGCGTTCTGGGCCTGCACCACGTCCTCGTAGATGTTGCCCGTGGCCACGATCAGGTAGAGCCAGGGGGCCGGCCGCTCGCCGTACCGGCCGATGAGCTCCTCCCGGGTCCGCCGGTTCTGCCGGATCCGGTCCAACGCCATCCGGGCGAGCCGCTCCGCCTCGGCCCGGATCTCCTCCTCCGGGAGCCGCGGAAGCTGCATCAGGTCCAGCTCGCCGCCGGCGACGGCCTCCGCCACCTGCCGGGGCGTCCGGCCGGTCTGCGTACAGGCGTTGGCCAGCCAGTAGGCCGCACCCCGGTCCAGGCCCCCGCCGTCCTGCAGCGACTCCACCACCAGGTTGGCCAGGGGCACGTCATCCGGCCCCTTCCCCTCCACGCCGAACAGCCGCACCACCGCCCGCTCGATGGCCGTGGTGGTGTGCCGCTCGATGAAGGGCTGAACCTGATCCACGATGCGGCCCGCGAGCTCCCGCGCCCGCGCCACCCGCGCCGGGTCGATGTTCAGCGTCAGCGACAAGGTGCTTTCCCTCCGGTTTCCTCAAAGTGTGTTGCAGGCGTCGCCCGTGCCGTTCGTCATCGGTGCACAGGATCGCGGTGCGGATGGTCCGCGGGCAGGTGGTGCGCGATGCCCGCCACCAGGTCCACCACGGGGCGCCCGGCCACCTCCGCCACCCGGGCGCAGAAGGCGGCCGCGTCGTAGCTGGGGCCCACCGGCGAGTAGGCATTGGTGGTGACCGCGGCGATCTCCACCCGCTTCTCCACGAAGACCTGCCCGCCCTGCCGCCGCCACCGGCGCCAGGCGCCCCGGTCCGCCAGCACGTGCGTCGGATCGGGCACCAGGATGGGGATGTGCGCGCACGGCCGCGACAGCAGGGCCAGCAGCAGCCCGCCGGTGAGCGCCCCGGTGACGGACAGCACGGCCCCGGCGGGCGCTGCCGCGGCCGCCTCCGCCACGACGGCCGGATCGGTCAGGGCGCTGGGCACGGGCACCGCCACCGGCGGGCCGTCCGGGAGCAGCAGGCAGACGGGCGGACGGGCCCCGTGCCGCCACTCCGGCGGCGCCTCGGGCAGATCGAAGAGCTCCAGCAGGTAGCGCACCTGCGAAACCGTCGCGTCCATCGACGCCGAATAGGCCGCGCCGGCCGCGAGGATCGCCCGCCCCGTCACCGCCGGGGCGGCCGCTGCCCGGCGGTCGAGGGAGCCGTCCACCAGGCAGAGCGCGGCCCCGGCCGCCTCCAACTCGTCCAGCAGGGCCGCGATGCGGGCCGCGCTGCCGGGACCCACCAGCAGCACCTCGCCGGACCGGACCACCCGGCCGATGACCACCGGGCCCAGCGGCGTGGTGATTCCTGTCTCCCGCAGCACGGCCACCCGGGCCGTACGCTCCCGGTCTTCCCCGGCCGCCCCGCTCCCGCCGTCCGGGCCGCCGGCGGCCGCGGTCGCTACCAGGGTCCCCTCCGGGGCCCAGATGCGCGGCTTGGGCAGCTCCGTCACGGCGTCCACCGGCTCGCCGTCGCGGCCGGTGGAGAGGAGCCCCAGGGGAATCCCCAGACCCGCGGCGGCCCGGATGAGCCGGTTGAGGGTCACCGTCTTGCCGGCGTTCTTCGAGAGCCCCACCAGGCTGATGCGCCCCCGGTCCCGCCCGCCGAGCACGGCCCGGAGCAGCCCTGCGGCGAGGTCGTCCGCCGGCCCGGCATGCAACCGGTCAGTCATCGCCCGACCCGCTGCCCGCCGGTTCCAGCGCGGCCAGCTGGTCCGGCGTGATCAGGGGCTTCTGCTCGCCCAGCCGGGTCACGCCCTCGGGCAGTTCAACCTCACCGGCCCGCCGGCGTACTGCCCAAAGTTCGGCAGCCGGCCCGATTTTGATCTCGCTGTGGTCGGTGCCGCAGAGCGTGCACTTGCCGTCGGCGACGTGGTCCTCCGGCGTGCCCTCGTGGTAGATGCTGATCTTGCCCTCGAAATTGCGCAGGATCACCCGACCGTCGGACTGGGAGATCAGGTACTGGGGCATCACCGGGATCTTGCCGCCGCCGCCCGGGGCATCGACGACGAAGGTGGGCACGCAGAAGCCCGAGGTGTGGCCCCGCAGGGCCTCGATGATGGCAACACCCTTGGCGACGGAGGTGCGGAAGTGGCTCAATCCCTCGGAGAGGTCGCAGTTGTAGATATAGTAGGGCCGGCAGCGCACCTTCACCAGCTCGTGCACCAGGCGGCGCATGACGACGGCGCAGTCGTTGACGCCCTTCAGCAGCACCGACTGGTTGCCCGTCGGGATGCCGGCGTCGGCCAGCCGCTCCATCGCCTCCCGGGCCTTGGGATGCTGAACCTCGAACGGATGGTTGAAGTGGGTGTTGAGCCAGATGGGGTGGTACTGGCGGAGCATGTTCACCAGCTCCGGGGTGATGCGCTGCGGCAGCACCACCGGCATGCGGGTGCCGATGCGGATGATCTCCACGTGTGGGATCGCCCGCAGCTTCTTGATGACGTACTCCAGCCGCCGGTCCGGCACCGCCAGCGGGTCGCCGCCCGAGATCAGGACGTCGCGGATCTCCGGGTGCGCCCGGATATAGGCAATCGCCTGGTCGAGCATCGCGGTGGACATGGCCTCCTGGTCCCCGACGATGCGCCGCCGGGTGCAGTGCCGGCAGTACAGCGAACACTCGTGGGTGATGAGGAAGAGCACACGGTCGGGGTAGCGGTGGGTGATCCCCGGCACCGGCGAATCCACGTCCTCGTGCAGCGGGTCGCCCATCTCGTAGTCGGCCCAGGCCAGCTCGGCGTACTTGGGCACGGCCTGCAGCCGCATGGGGCAATGGGGGTCGTCGGGATCGATCAGCGTGGCATAGTGGGGCGTGATGCCCAGCCGGAAGAGGTGCTGGGAGTCGCGGATGGCGGCCTCCTCCTCCTCCGTGAGGTTCACCACCTGCTTCAGCTGCTCCAGGTTGGTGATCCGGTGGCTCACCTGCCACCGCCAGTCGTTCCACTGCTCCTCGGTCGCATCGGCCCAAAGCGGGATCTCCCGCCAGTCGCGCGGCTTGGTCAGCATGCGCACTCCCTCCCATGTGTTCGTTCCGGGCCAGGGGACTCCCCCGTCAGGCGTAGATCTCCTCGAACAGGGCCCGCAGCTCCGGGCTCTCCCGGAGGAGGTTGAGCGTGAGGTCGGCGTGGCCGGGGTAGTAGCCGTTGCCGATGAGCATCTCCACCTGGCTGCCCACCCCCTCGGCCCCCAGGGCGGCGGCCGTGAACGACGTGGCCATGCTGAAGAAGTAGATCTTGCCCGTGGGCTTGGTGGCCAGGATCGCGCCCAGCTCGGCGCCGGGAACGTTGACCAGCGAGAGCGTGAGGTCCACCTTCTCCCCCACCGCCCGCATTACGCCCAGGGCGTCGCGGGCGTCGCCCTGGATGTACCGGTGCGCGGCCCCCAGCCGCCGCGCCCGGGCGAGGCTCTCGTCGCTGTAGTCGAAGCAGATCACCTCGGCGGCCCCGGCCCGCCGGGCTGCGTACGAGCAGAGCAGGCCGCTCTTGCCGCCCCCGCCCAGGATCAGCACCCGGTCGCCGGGCTTCACCAGCCGGGCGGTCTGCGCCGGCGCGCCGCAGACATCCAGGGCCGCGAGGGCCAGGTTGTCGGGGATGTCATCGGGCAGCTTCGCGTAGATACCGGTCTCGAAGAGGACCGCAGTGCCGGTCACCTCCACCTGATCGGACTCGGGCAGGACCCGGTGGATGGCCTCGATGCGCAGCGGCGTGAGGCTGAG
The DNA here is from genome assembly GCF_000009905.1 of Symbiobacterium thermophilum IAM 14863. Lineage (GTDB taxonomy): Bacteria > Bacillota > Sulfobacillia > Symbiobacteriales > Symbiobacteriaceae > Symbiobacterium > Symbiobacterium thermophilum. The sequence goes on along the minus strand of NC_006177.1, from coordinate 43,506 downwards.
GCTCACCAGCGTGGCGATCCGGTCGCCGGGCCGCACGTCGGCGTTCAGCGCCGGGCCCACCTCCCGCACGGTGCCGATCAGCATCCCGCCCGACCCGGTGACGGGGTTGTGCATCTTGCCCCGCTCGGTGACGATCCGCCGGATGATGGCCGCGATGCGGTCGGGGTCGCCCCCCGCCTCCTCGCTGATCTGCCGGAACGAGGCCGAGTCGATGTTAAGCCGCTGCACGTCGATCAGGATCTCGTTGTCGTAGATCTTTGGGTCGTCGTTCAGCCGCCAGGCCGGCTGGGGCAGGCTCCCGGCGGGCTCCAGCACCCGGTGCGTGCCGTAGGGGCAGCCCATGGTCATCGCTGCATCACTCCTCGTTCTGCGACTATTGCAAAAACCGTGCCACCAGCGCGGCGAGGAAGAAAAGGGGGCCCCGCTGCCGAAACTCCGGCAGCAGGACCCTCAAAATTCGCGATATGCCGAAAACTCGGCGGTTGGGCGCCTAGGAAGGGACACCGACCTCGACTGTACCCTTGCTCGGCTGCGGGATCCGGCCCGGCCATCCGGGCAGCATGGCACCCAGGGCCAGTGCCACCAGCGAGGCGTAGAAGGTGAACGTGTACGCGTTCTCCAGCCGGCAGGAGCAGCACGCCGGCCTCCAGAGCCGTCCGCCCCCGCAGCACCTGCAGGTACAGCGGCATCAGGAACTCGGCGCCGCAGAGCGCCAAGACCGAGACCCAGCCGGTCAGGATCGCGACCAGGAAGGCGCGGTTGCCGAAGAGCCGCAGGTCGAGGAGCGGCTCCCTGGCCACAAAGAGCTCCACCAGGGCGAAGATGAGCAGCGCAACCGCCCCGATCAGGAAGAACCGGACCACCTCGGGGGCCGTCCAGCCCAGGTCCGAGGCCTGGCTGGCGGCGTAGAGGAGCGAGCCCAATCCCGCACTGGAGAAGAGCAGGCCCAGCGGGTCGAACCGGGCGGTGCGGGAGCCCGTGGAGGAGGGCAGCAAGAGGGAGCCCAGCAGGGTGCCCACCAGCGCGATGGGAACGTTGATGTAGAAGATCCAGCGCCAGTGGCCCAGATCCACCAGCCAGCCGCCCAGGATCGGGCCCAGGGCCGGTGCCGCCACCAGGGCGATGCCGAAGACGCCCATCGCCGCGCCCCGGTCCTCGGGCGGGAAGGCCTTGTAGAGCAGGGAGGTGCCGAGGGGCGTGGCGACGCCGCCGGCGGCGCCCTGCAGGGCCCGGAAGAGGATCAGCAGCCCCAGGCTCGGCGCCAGTCCGCAGAGCAGGGAGCTGAGGCCGAACAGGAAGATGCTGGCGATGAAGACCCGCTTCTCCCCGAAGCGATCGCCCAGGAAGCCGGAAAGGGGCGTGGCGATGCCCAGGGCCATCGTGTAGACGGAGAGAACCCACTGGGTGAGGTTCAGGTTCGCCGCGTACTCCTCCTGGAGCGTCTTAAAGGCGACGTTGACCACCGTCGAATCCAGAATCACCATGAAAACGCCGAAAACCACCGCGGTGAGCACCTTCCAGCCGGAGCCGGAGCGCGAGGCTGCGGTGGAAACCTGCGAGTCCATCGATGCACCCCTCTCAGATCGAGATGTGAACGGTCCTTGGCTGGGGAGGTCGTCGGGCGGCGGACGTTGCGGCGGGTGCCCTCAACCGGCGGCAGCCCCCTCGAGGAAGAGGCTCACCAGCTGTGCCGCCAGCTGCCCGGGTTCCCGGGGCTCGGGGCTGAGGCGGTGAAAGTCCTGGCGGGCCGAGACGAGCAGGAGGAAGCTGGTGGCCAGGACCGCGATTCCCACCGGTAGTCTGGGACGGTTCGGCCAAAAACAGCAGCCTGCACCCTCCCGAAGGAGAGTGCAGGCCGTCGCTCCCGCGCGATGCGCCGGCGGTCCTATCCCTCTTCGCGGGGCCGGCTAAGCCCCAACACCTTGATGCGGTACTGCAGGGTCTGCCGGGGCAGGCCAAGGATCCGTGCGGCCCGGCTCAGGTTCCACCCCGCCTCCTCCAGGGCCTGCCGCACCGCCTCCCGCTCCAGGACCGCCAGCTGGCGGCGCAGCTCACGGGCCGGAAGCCCCGGGTCTGCGGCAGCGGCCCCCGCCCCGCCCGCATCCTCCCCGCCGCGCCGCTCCGCCTCCGCGGCTGCCCGCTGCAGGGGAGCCGGGAGATCGCTGAGCCGGATCTCCGGCCCGGTGGCCAGCTGCAGCGCCGCCTCGATGGCGTGCTCCAGCTCGCGCACGTTGCCCGGCCAGGTGTGCCGCTGAAGAACGCCTCCACCTCCGGGTGAAGCGGCCGCCGGGGGAGCCCCAGCCGTGCGCTGTGCTTGTCCAGGAAATGGTCGGTGAGCAACGGGATGTCCGAGGCGCGCCGGCGCAGGGGCGGCATCTCCAGGGCCACCACCGCGATGCGGTAGTACAGGTCGCTGCGCAGCCGACCGCTGGCCAGGGCGGCCGCCGGCTCCTCGTTGGTGGAGGCGATGATCCGCACGTCCACCTGCCGTTCGGTGGCCTCGCCCAGCCGGCGGATGCGCCCGTCCTGCAGCACCCGCAGCAGCTTGGCCTGCAGCTCCGGCTGCATGGAGTTGATCTCGTCCAGGTACAGCGTGCCGCCGTCGGCCAGCTCGAAGAGCCCGGGCCGATCCTCGGCGCCGGTGAAGGAGCCCCGGGCCGTGCCGAAGAGCAGCGACTCCAGCAGCCCCTCCGGCAGGGCGGCGCAGTTCTGCGCCACCAGGGGCCGGTGCCGCCGCGGGCTGGCCGCGTGGATCGCGTGCACCAGCAGCTCCTTGCCCGTGCCCGTCTCCCCGTACACCAGGACCGGCGAGTCCGTGGCGGCCGCCCGGAGGGCCTGTTCCTTCAGCCGCTGCATGGCGGGGTGATCACCCACCAGGTCATCAAACGTGTACCGGGCGCCGCCCACCGGCGCGCCCCTGCGGGACCGGGGCCGCAGCAGCGCCGCCTGCAGGCCGGCGACCCGCTCGGAGAGCTCCCGCACCCGGGTGACGTCCTTGGAGACCTCAATGGCCCCCACCAGCTCGCCCTCGTGGAAGATAGGCAGCGTGGAGTTGATCGTGGTGACCCGCTGTCCCTTGTAGTTGGCAAAGGTCTGCTCGTGGGCCGGGATGGGCTTGCCGGTGGCCAGCACCTTCAGCAACGTGGAAGTGGCCGGCGTCAGCGACGGGAAGACCTCCAGCAGGTGCCGGCCGATGACCTCCTCGGGGGAGAGGCCGTCGTTCTGCCCGGCCTGCTGGTTGTAGAGCACGGTCACCCCGTTGCGGTCGACGACGTGGATGCCCTCGTCGATCACCGACAGCAGAGCCTTCAGCAGCCAGGGCTGATCGCTCACGCCACTCCCTCCCACCGGCGGCGTCCGATGGCTAGGGGTCCGCCGCCTCCCGTGATGCCGCGGGCTCGTCCGGCCCGCTCCCGGCCCGGGCCACCGCCTTCAGCGCGTCCAGCCGCTCCCGGATGGCCGGGATCATCTCCTCGGCCGCCTGGCGCCCGCGGGCGACGATCTCACCCACATGGTCCAGCTCGATCGCGTTGAACTCCCTGAGGTCAGGGCGAATGAGGACGTCGGCGGCCGCCGCCGACGCGCGGATCAGGGGCCGCTGCACCAGGGCGAGGCTGGTCATCATGATGTCCAGGAGGTTCCGCGGCCGATAGCCGGGGTCCGGATCCTGGGAAAGCTCCACCCCGATGACCAGGTCGGCCCCCATGGACCGCGCCGCCCGGGCCGGGATCGGCTGGGTCAGGCCGCCGTCGACCAGGGTGTGCTCGCCCACGCGCACCGGCAGGAAGATGCCGGGGTAGGCGCAGCTCGCCCGCACCGCCGTGGTCACCCTTCCCTCCCGGATCAGCACCGGCTGCCCATCCAGCAGATCGGTGGCCAGGGCCCCAAACGGCAGGCGCAGATCCCGGAAGTCCAGGTCTCCCACCCGCTCCACCAGGAAGCGCTCCAGCCCGCTGGTGTCCAGCAGGCCATCCCTCCGGAGCCGCAGCCGCACCAGCGACCGCCAGTTCATCTCGGCCGCCAGCTGCTCCAGGGCCCACGGGTCACACCCTGCGGCGTACAGCGCCCCGACGAGGCTGCCCGCGGAGGTGCCCGCCACCAGGCCGATGGGGATCCCGGCCGCCACCAGGGCCTGCAGGACGCCGATGTGCGCCATGCCCCGGGCGAACCCGCCCCCCAGCGCCAGCCCCACCTTCGGTGCCGATGCCATCGCCCGATCACCTCTCTTCGTCGACAAGCCGCCGAACTCCTACGGTCCGGCGGCAGCCCTGCGTCACCTCCCAGACTATGCGTACGGCAGGGAGACAGAACCTCCCTGCCGCGCGACGCACGATGTTCAGTTGGTGAAAGTCGCCGTGAGCGCCGGGAAGGTGCCCCCGGACTGGCGGGGCAGCTCCGGCAGGGTCAGCGTGATGGTCTCGCCAGCCGGCACCGGTTCGCAGTAAAGCTCGAACCGGATCGCGCTCCGGCGCTGGTCGGCCGTCAGCGACTGGCAGGTGAGCGGACGGGCCTGCGTGGCCACCGCCGGCAGCAGGGCGGCCTCGTCCTCGGGGAGCACCAGCCCCTCCCCCTGCACGGTGTAGGCGATGCGGGTCGCCGATTCGCCGGTCGCCACCGAGGTCACGGTAAGGGTCAGGCCGTCTCCGGATTCGGTCACCTTCAGGGTCACGGAGCGGCTGGGTCGGAAGAGGGCGGCGGTCATGCGCTGCTGCGGGTTGAGGTGGATCTCCAGGTCAGGCTCCAGCAGCTGGGCCGCCAGCGCCCCGAGGAAGGGCACCGAGGCGACGTGCTGGGCAAACTGGGGCTGGGTGGACAGGGCAAACAGGAACACCGCGGCCACGGCAGCCACCGACCCAAAGGCTGCGGCCGCGCGGCGCCAGGCGGACCGGCGGCTCTCGCCCTTCAGGCTGAGCTGGATGCGCTCGGCCACCTCGGGCGGGCACACCCCCTGGTTCACCCAGTCCTTCAACCCCTGTGAGAGCTTGTCGCCGATGTCTTTCATTGCGCTGGCCTCCTCTGCGCAGGCCTCGCACTGCATCAGATGTGCCTCGATGGCGGCGCGCTCCTGCGGTGAGAGCGTACCGTAGAGGTACGCCGTCAGCTCCGATTGGATCTGCTCACACTGCATCGACTCCGCGCCCCTCCTTTCGTTCTTCGAGCGCGTTCAGGCGGCTCCGCAGCTGCTTCATCGCGGCGTGCAGCCGGGACTTCACCGTGCCCAGGGGAATGTCCAGGGCCGCGGCGATCTCCTCCAGCTGCATGTCGTTCAGGAAGCGCAGCACGACCACGGCCCGGTAGCGCTCGTCCAGGCTGCGCACGGCGTCCCACACATCCCCGTCCAGGGGCAGGTCCACCTCGGTGACGGGGTGCGCGGTCAGGTCCTCCGGCCGCTCCACCGGGATGACCCGCATGCGCTTGCGCAGGATCTGCGTACAGGTGTTGACGAGGATGCGCCGCATCCAGGCGGAGAACGCCACGTCCCCGCCCCGGAGCTGCCCGAACGCCCGGTAGGCGCGGATGGTGGCCTCCTGCAGCGCGTCGGCGGCATCGGCCTCGTTCCCGAGAATCGCCCAGGCGGTGCGGTAGAGTTTGCCCTGCTCGGGCCGGTAGAGTGCGAAGAAGCGCTCCTCCATGGTCACGCTGGTATCCCCTCCTTCTCGGCGCGCCCCTGCCGCCGAACGCCTCTCGCCATCAAGAGCGCGTCACGGGGGAAAAAGGTTCGGCAGGCGATGCACAATAAGCGGCGAATCCAGTGATCGAGGTGATTTCCACATGAGACAGGCTCTGGTCCGTTGGGCCGGCGGAATCGCGTTTGAAGCCCAGTTGGGTTCCGGCCACACGATCGTCATGGATGCCAGCCGGGAGGTCGGCGGCGAGGACAGGGGGCCCAGGCCCGGGGAGCTGCTCCTGGCCGCGCTGGGGGGCTGCACCGGGATGGACATCGTTTCGATCCTGCAGAAGATGCGGGTGGACTTCGACCGCGTGGAGGTGACCGTGGAGGCCGAGGCGCGGGAGGAGTACCCGAAGTACTACGATCGCTTCCGCGTGATCTACCGGGTCTTCGGCGGCGACGTGCCCGCGGACAAGGTCAAGCGGGCGGTCCAGCTCTCGGAGGAGCGCTACTGCTCCGTGGGCGCCCTCTTCAGCCACGGCGCCGAGATCACCCACCGCATCGAGATCAACGGAGAACCCGTAGAATAAGTGCTGACACGACAGTGGAGCCCGCACGCTTGCGCGGGCTCCGTTCATTGTAACACAACAAAGGTTTGGTGCGCGTTACAACACCGACTCCTGCGGCTCGACCTCCAGGAGGCCGATGGAGACCGCATACCGTACGAGTTCGGGGAACGTGTTGACCTCCAGCTTGCGCATGATGCTGGCCCGGTGCTTGTCCGCCGTCTTCGGGCTGATATACAGCGCCCGCGCGATGGCCTTGCTGGTGTAACCGTCCACCAGCAGCCGGAAGACCTCCTGCTCCCGCGGCGTGAGCTCCTCGTAGCGGCTGGTGGCCATGCGCGCCTTGCGGCCCTGTCAGTACTCCGCCACGATGTGCGTGGAGCTGTCGGGGCTGAGGTAGATCCGGCCCTGGTGCGCCCACCGCACTGCCCGCAGCACCTCGTCGCTGGGTGCGCTCTTGGACACGTAGCCCAGCGCGCCGGCTTCCAGCGCCCGGAAGATGAAGGACTCCTTGTTGTACATGGACAGAAAGACGATGCGGCCCGAGCACCCTTCCCGACGGAGGGACTCCGCCACCTGCAGGCCGTTGAGGTCAGGCATGGAGATGTCGAGCACCATCACATCGAACGGCATGCTGCGGGCGAGCGAGCGGGCCTCGTTGCCGGACTCGGCCTCCCCGATCACCTCAATGTCAGTCTGAGCGCTCAGGATCTTGGTAAGCCCGGTCCGGACCAGTGCGTGATCGTCGACCACCAACACCCGGATCTTCGCCATGGCCTCCCTCCTCAACAGGCACCTCCACCCGCACGGTGGTGCCGCGCCCGGAACCGGACACCAGCTTGAAGCGGCCACCCAGCTGCTGGGCCCTGCGCTCCATGCTCTTGATGCCCAGTCCCTCGAAAGCCGTATTGCGGTTGAATCCCTGTCCGTTGTCCTTCATCGTGAGGATGACCGTAGGATGGGTGTAAACCAGCCGGACCTGCACCTCGCTGGCCCGGGCGTGCTTCACGACGTTGTTCAGGGCCTCCTGGAAAATGCGGAAAAGCTGGGTCTCCACGGCGTCCGGCAGCCGGCGATGGCTGAGCCCGTGGCTCGTGAAGTCGATCGTGAGGTTGTAGAGATCGGCGCAGTGGTCCACCATCCAGGCGATGGTCTCCGTAAGACCCAGAGGCCGCAGCATCGAAGGCGTCAGGTCGAAGGAGATCGCCCGTACCTCGTGGCTGAGCCGCTCCACGTAGCTGATGATGTCCCGCAGCCGATGGCAGGCAGGATCCTGGATCCCCCTGGCCGCCATGCCGCACTCCAGTTCCTCCAGCATCAGTTTCACCGCGACGACGGACTGCCCCAGGCCGTCGTGCAGATCCTGGGCGAGACGGGCCTTCTCCCGTTCCTGGATGAGCATGATCTGGTTGTGCAGGAACTCGCGTTCCTGCTCCGACTCGACCTGCGCGGTGATATCGGTATAGAGTTCGGACCGGCCTCCGGTATAAGGGCCGGTCGTAATGGGCTTGGAGCGGTGCTCCAGCCACCGGGCGCGCCGGTTGCGGCCGGCGAGCACCCGGCAGCGAAACTGCTCCGGGTACGTGTTGTTCTCGTACGAGGCCAGTAAGCGCCGGGCGAACTCGTCGCCCTCCTGGATGATGTGGCGGATCTGCTCCTGCACCAGCGCGGGCTTGTACCGACCGATCAGCCTGCTGCGGCTGATGCCGAAGTAGTTCTCCATGGTCTCGTTGACGAAAGCGACGCGCAGCGACCGGTCGAGAATAAAGATCCCGACCGGTAGCACTTCCAGTATTTCAAACTCCGACCCGTAGGCAGAGGCGGGCATATGTACCCTCTCCTTCCCGCGTCCGGCCGCCTGCAATCCGACGGCCGCTGCCGCGCGTCCGTGCAACACCGCGTCCATCGTACCATGGAGACGGTCACACCGGGCGGCACGAAAGCACTAGGCGGGGGTTAGCTTGTTGTGCCACTGCCCCGCATCACCACCAGAAACTCGGGTAGCGGCGCGGGTACTTGTCGGTACGGGCCCAGAGGTTGTTGTACAGCAGCGCCACGATGACGATGACGGCGGCGCCTGCGAGAACGGGGCTGATCGCCCACATGGGGTCCGCAATCTGGTTGATGACCGGGAGCAGCGCGGTGGCGTCCGCCGGCGGATGGACGGTCTTCGTCAGCACCATCAGGGCGATCGCCAGGCCCGAAGCCAGGCCCATCGCCCAGAAGGCTGAGCTGCCCGTCAGCATGTACACGACGACCCCAGTGAGCGCGGCCACCAGGTGCCCGCCGAGGATGTTGCGAGGCTGGGAGAACGGCGCGCCGGGGGCGGCAAAGGCCAGGACGGCGGAGGCGCCGAAGGGAACGATGAAGAGGCCGATTGCCTGGACTTCAAAGTGGACGTAGGTCAGCAGCGTGATCACGATGAAGCCGCCGAGGCCAGAGACCAGCGCCTCTGCCAGCCCGGGGTAGGGGATGCTGGAGACCAGCTGCTGCCCCCGCATCAGGGCCAGATACTTCTTCATCACACTCCCACCTTTCCGGGGTGCGGCACCCCATGCCCCTGCGGCATGGGGTGCCGCACGATGCGGGCTAGAACTTCTTGTACCGCAGCCACTTGCCGTTCAGGATGATCTGGGCGCGGTCCTCGCCCTCATCGCCCTTGACTTTCTTGACGTCGATCGAGAAGTCGATGGCGCTCATGATGCCGTCGCCGAAGATCTCGTGGCAGACGTCCTTCAGCACCGGACCGTAGAGCAGGATGACCTCGTAGAACCGGTAGACGAACGGGTCGGTGGGCGGCCAGGGCTGCACGGGGGTGCGGTGGGGGGCCTCGGTGAGGGCCTTCTGCGTGGCGGCGTCCAGGCGTGCACTTTGTCCCCATGTCCCGGGTGTGCGCCGCCGCCCTCAGGACGTCTGCTCCGTCAACTGCACCGGCAACCGGTCCCAGCGGGACAACACCCGGTGAACCTGGGGCTGCACCCCGGTCCAGACACCTCGCACCCCCGGGCGGTCGCCCGCGCGTAGCCTCGTTCCAGGGCCTGGGCCCCGGTGGCGTCCAGGCTGGTCACGCCCCGCAGGTCGAGGACCAGGGTGGAACCCTCCGGAACCGCGTCCACCGCATCCAGGAACGGCTTGGCGGCGCCGAAGTAGAGCGGTCCGGTCAGCCGAATGGCCGTGACCTTGCCCATGCGCTTTACCGTGAGCGGTGCGTCGGTAACCGTCACCGCGAAGCGGATCATGGAAAGAAGGACTCCCACCGCCACCGCGGTCACCAAGTCGAAGACCACGGTAATGGCCGCAGTGGTCAGCATGATGGCCGCGTCGCCCACGGGCACCCGGCGCACGTCAGCCAGGCTGCGCCGGTCGACCATGTTGATCGCAGTACCCATCAGGATGCCGGCCAGGGTGGCCCTGGGAATCAGGCCCGCCAGGTCGCCGAGGGCGACGGCCACCAGCAGGATGACCAGGCCGTGGGTCACGGCCGCCAGCCGGGTGCGCCCGCCCGCCTGAATGCGGGCCGCCGACCGGACGATGGCGCCGGTGCCGACGATGCCGCCGAAGAGGGTGGCCACCATGTTGCCCAGCCCCTGACCGAACAGCTCCCGGTCAGGGTCATGTCGGGTGCCTGCCATCTCATCCACCACCACCGCGGACAGCAGCGACTCCACCGCCCCCAGCAGTGCGATGGTCAGCGCGGGCCGGAGGAGGGCGCCCAGGTTGGCCAGCTCGCCGAAGAAGGCGAGCTGCGGCGTCGGCCACCCGCCAGGGATGGGACCGATGGTGGTGAAGACCTCCGGCCAGAACAACCTTACAGCGGCCGTGGAGAGGACCAGCGCCACCAGCGATCCCGGGACCTTGCGCGTGATGCGCGGCCATACCAACATGATGGCGACCACCGCTCCCGCCAGCCCCGCCTCGGCAGGCACGATCGCACCCGACGCGCCCCGCAGGGAGTCAATCTGCTGGAGGAAGATCAGGAGTGCGATGCCGTTGGTAAAGCCGGAGAGGACGGGCTGCGAAATCAGGTGGACGTACCGGCCTACCTTCAGGAAGCTGAGCAGCAGCAGGAGGGCACTTCCCAGAAACATCGCCATGTAGAGCCCCGTGAGCCCAAACTCCTGGTAGATGGGCACCAGCACCACCGTCATCCCCGCGGTCGGTCCGCTGACCTGGGCGGGCGAGCCGCCGAAGATCGCCGCGAGGATGCCCGTGAACACGGCGCCGTAAAGGCCGGCCATCGGTCCGGCGCCCGAGAGCACGCCGAAGGCCAGCGCCAGAGGCAGCGCCACCACCGCCGCCGTCACGCCTCCGAAGAGATCCCCCCGCCAGTGCTCCGTCATCCGTGAGAAAAAGCCGGCGACATTTCGCTCCTTCATAGGCAAGTGCTCCTTCCCAAGCGTTCTCGAAGCTCATGATGCGGGGTGAAAGCGAGCAGGCGCTACGGGGGGAGTTCCCCATTTGCGCCGTTTCAACGGCTCCATGGCGATCGAGTAGGAGGGGGCGGCTAGCCCCCGTCCTCTCACACCACCGGACATGCGGGTCCGCATCCGGCGGTTCGCCAGGATTGACGAGTCGCTTCATAGCATTCGGTCAGGCTTATCAGCCCCTGGGCACGCCAGTAGGCGTCGCCCAGGGCGCTGTTTAGTGGGCCACCTGCCATCCGCCACGGGCCTTTGCGGCTGTTGGCGAGTTGGTGGACTACCCATTCGGGCAAACCGAGGGCGCGCAACTCCCGAAAGCGCGTGCGTACACGCTTCCACTGCTTCCATACGCATGCTCGCAGCCGACGCTTCAGCCATCCTTCGAGTCTTTCAAAGGCTGACCTGGCATCGGAGAGCGCATAGTACCCAACCCAGCCCCGCAAGTAAGCATTCAGGCGCCGGATTCGGTCCTCCATGCTCTGGCTGCGGTTGCGGTCCGTCAGCGTGCGGAGCTTGTCCTTCACGCGCTTCAGGCTCTTCGGGGCCAGCCGGATGCGCACTCCCCGGTGCTTGTAGAAACTAAACCCGAGGAACTGCCGCTTCCACGGCCGGTCCACTGCGCTCTTCTCCTCGTTGACCTTCAGCCGTAACCGCTCCTGCAGGAAGTGGCGCACGCTCCTGTAGACCCGTTCTCCCGCCCGCTTGCTGCGGACGTAGATGTTGCAGTCATCGGCGTACCGGACGAAGTGGTGCCCGCGGCGCTCCAGCTCCTTGTCGAGGTCATCCAGCAGGATGTTCGCCAGCAGCGGGCTCAGCGGACCGCCCTGCGGCGTCCCTTCCTCCGTCGCCACGACTACCCCGTTCAGCATGACCCCAGCCTGTAAGTACCGCCGGATCAGCCGCAGCACACGCTTATCCGTTACCCGCCGCGCCACGCGGGCCATCAGCACGTCGTGGTTGACCCGGTCGAAGAACTTCTCCAGGTCCATGTCCACGACCCAGTCGTACCCTTCCTCCACGTACTGACGTGCCTTCCTGACCGCATCATGACCCCGCCGCCCCGGCCGAAAGCCGTAGCTGGATTCGGAGAATGTCGGGTCAAAGATCGGCGTCAGTACTTGCAGGAGTGCCTGTTGGATCAGGCGGTCCATCACGGTGGGAATCCCCAGCATCCGCTTGCCGCCGCCCGGTTTCGGGATTTCGACCCGGCGGACTGGCTGCGGTCTGTAGGTCCCCTGGAGCAGTCCCTCACGGATGCGGCTCCACTCCACGCGAATCTGGTCCCGCAGCCGTTCGGTGGGGACACCGTCCACGCCGGGAGCGCCTCCGTTCCGCTCCACCCGTTTCAGGGCGGCCAGCATGTTCTCCCTGGCCACCACCTGCTCCATCAGGTTGCTGTGCTCCCCGCGGGGTAACGTTCCGTCTTGTGCCGGCTGCCCACTCCGCCCTCTCGCCGTCCCTTGCGGCTTCACCGCTACCTCCGGCGAGCAGGTCCCGTTCGGGGTCTTCTGCGTTTGTCGCGGGCTGCTCGAACGCAACGGGTTCACCCCTTTCCTGACGTTCGGCCCTTCCCGGTTGGGGCGTCCCCCTGCCGGTACTATGGCCTTTGCTGACTTCTGCCGGTTCAGCTGCGTCTCCCGACGCAGGTTACCAGCGTTGCTGGCGTTCCCGGCAGATCTCCCCGGGTAAGAACGCTGACCTTCACCCCGCACCCGCCCCATCTACCGCACCGCCCTTTGGCAGCTTCGGGTTTTGCTGTGTTCGGCCAGCTCACCCGAGCGGCACAGCCTCCTATGGGGTTCGTGTTCCTCGGGTCGTGGCTTTGCCTCGGGCTTCCTTCAGATTCCGCCTCACGACGGACACCCTTGCCTTTGGCTAACGGGCTGGTGCTGCCTCGCCCGTAGCGGACTTTCACCGCCAAGTCAGCGCCCATGCCGGGCACACCGACAAAAGGCCTGCCCGAATGCGGGCAGGCCCCTTGGCATCGTTCAGTTTCACATCCGCTCGGGCGCCGAAACCCCCAGGATTCCCAGGGCGTTGGCCAGCACCGTGCGGGTGCAGTCCACCAGCAGCAGGCGGGCCCGGCTGAGCGGCACGTCGTCCGACACCACCCGGCAGCGGCTGTAGAACTGATGGAACAGCGTCGCCAACTCGTTCAGGTAGCGGGGGATGCGGTGCACCTCCCGGGCGTCGGCCGCACCGATGATCTCCTCGGGGAACTCGGCCAGCTTGCGCATCAGCTCCACCTCGGACTCGTCGGCGAGGAGCGCCGTGTCCACCTCCGACGCGGCCGGCACCTCCAGCCCCTGCTCCCTGGCCTGGCGCAGGATGGAGCAGATGCGGGCGTGGGCGTACTGCACGTAGAACACCGGGTTGTCGCTGGACTTCAGGTTGGCCAGGTCGAGGTCGAAATCCATGTGCGTGTCGAGGCTGCGCATCAGGAAGAAGTAGCGGGCGGCATCCACCGAGACCTGCTCCAACAGGTCCTCCAGGGTGACGTAGTTGCCGCGGCGCTTGGACATGCGGAACTCCTGGCCGTCCTTGAAGAGCCGGACCATCTGCGTGAACAGGATCTCCAGCGAGTCCCGGGGGTGGCCCAGGCACTCCACCATCGCCTTCATGCGGCCGAGGTAGCCGTGGTGATCCTGGCCGAGGATGTCGATGAGCGTGGCATAGCCCCGGTCGTACTTGTCCTTGTGGTAGCAGGCGTCGGCGGCGAAGTAGGTGTACTCGCCGTCGGACTTGACCAGCACCCGGTCTTTGTCATCCCCGTAGGCGGTGGTACGCATCCAGACGGCGCCGTCCTTCTCGTAGGCCTCGCCCCTCTCCTTCAGCCACTCCACCAGCCGGGCCGGGGCGCCGGCCTCCCGCAGCGAGCGTTCACTGAACCAGCGGTCGAACTCGACGCCGTAGCTGCGGAGCACCCGCTCGTGGCCGCTGCGGAAGTACTCCGGGGCCCAGCGCTCCAGGAAGGCCAGCCGCTCCTCCTCCGGCTTCTCCAGGAAGTCGGGGTACTGCTCGAGCAGGGCGCGGGCGCAGTCGATCACGTCCTCGCCGGGATAGTAGCCCTCGGGGATCTCGACGGTCGCGCCCCGCAGCTCCTGGGCCCGCAGGTCGACCGTCCGGGCCAGGATCTTCACCTGGTTGCCCGCGTCGTTCACGTAGAACTCGGTGTGGCACTCGTACCCGGCCCAGTTGAGGAGCCGGGCGAGGGACGACCCGAACGCGCCGGCCCGGGCCTGCACCAGCACCATCGGCCCGGTGGGGTTGGCGCTGACGTACTCCAGGAGGATCCGCTGCTTCCCGCCGTGGTCGCTCTTGCCGTAATCGGCCCCCTCGGCCTGGATCGCCGGCAGTACCTGGTGCACCCAGCCCTGGCGCAGCCGCAGGTTGATGAAGCCGGGGCCGGCGATCTCCGCGGACTCGATCCAGGTGCCCTCGGTCTGCAGGTGGTCGACGATCGCCTGCGCGATGACCCGCGGCGCCTTCTTCTCCTGCCGGGCCATGACCATGGCGAGGTTGGTCGCGAAGTCGCCGTGCTCCCGCGCTTTGGGCGTCTCGAGGAAGACCTCAGGGGCCGGACCGACCAGGGCGCCTGCCGCCACGGCCCGGGAGACTGCGTCCGCCAGGGCCTGGCGGATCTCGCTCTTGATCTGCTCTACAATACGCATGCCGTCCGCCCTCCTATGGGTGTCAACAGCTTCTATGTCTCATTCACGCGAACGCCAGGATCGCCTCGCGGATCAGCTTGGCCGCCAGTACCGGCGTCCGGTCGGTCTGGTCCAGCCCGGGCGCCACCTCCACGACGTCGAGCCCCACGACGTTGAGGCCCCGCATGGCCAGCACCGCGTCGATCATCTCCCGGCTGGTGATGCCGCCCGGCTCGGGCGTGCCGGTGCCCGGCGCAAAGGCCGGGTCCATCACGTCGATGTCAATGGTGACGTATACCGGCCGGTCCCCCAGCGTCGGGATGACCTGCCGGAGCGGCTCCAGGACCTGGTGGGGGAACAGGTGGCACCGGCTCGTGCCGAACTCGTACTCCTCCCGGGTGCCGCTGCGGATGCCGAACTGGTACAGGTTCTGCGCAGGCAGGAAGTCCAGGCAGCGGCGCATGACCGTCGCGTGGCTGAGCGGGTTGCCCAGGTAGTCCTCCCGCAGGTCGGCGTGGGCGTCAAACTGAAGCAGCACCAGGTCGTCGCCGTACTTCTCGTAAGCGGCCTTCACCACCGGCAACGTCACCAGGTGCTCGCCGCCCATCATCAGCGAGAGCTTGCCGTCGGCGAAGAGCCGGCGCGCCACCTCCTCGGCCCGGCGCAGGGACTCCTGCACGTCGCCGAAAACGACGGCCACGTCGCCCAGGTCGAAGAAGTTCTTGTCGGTGAGGCTCATGCGGGAGTGGTAGCTGAACTCCTCGATGCCGTAGGAGGCCTCCCGGATGCGGCCGGGGCCGAACCGGGTGCCGGGGCGGTACGAAGTGGTGAAATCCTGACCGATGCCCCAGAGCACCGCCCGGGCGGTGGCGTAGTCGTCGGAGGCCGCCATGAAGTCGGCCAGCCGCTCGATGTGCGGAAAGCCGGGCAGGCTGCGCGGGCTCACGGCTGCTCCTCCTCCGCCTCAGCCTCGGCCAGAATCCGCTGCACGAACACCGGCAGCTGGAACGCGGCCCGGTGTACCTCCGGCGTGTAGTACCTCAGCTCGCCCAGCGTGCCGACCCTCTTCTCGGGCTCGGCCTGCAGCGGATCGTACTTCTTGGACCCCAGGGTGAACGACCATAGCCCCGTCGGGTAGGTGGGCACCGCGCAGGTGTAGAGCCGGGTGATGGGGAACGACTGCCGGATGCCCCGGTACGCCCGCTGGATCACCGGGGCGTTCACCCACGGCGACTCGGTCTGGGCCACCAGAATGCCGTCGTCCTTCAGGCAACGGAAAACCCGTGCGTAGAAGTTGGCCGTGAACAGCCCCTCGCCCGGGCCAATGGGCTCGGAGGAGTCGATGATGACCACGTCGTACTCCGCCTCGTGCTCCTGCACCCACTGGATGCCGTCGGCGATGTGGACGTGCACCTTCGGGTTTCCCGAGAGCGCCACCGCGATCTGCGGGAAGTACTGCTTGCAGCACTCGACGACGCGCTCATCGATCTCCACCAGGTCGACCCGCTCCACCTCCGGGTGACGCGCGGCCTCCCGGGCCATGCCGCCGTCCCCGCCCCCGATGATGAGCACCCGCCGGGGATTCGGATGGGTGCAGAGCGGTACGTGAGCGCCCATCTCGTGGTAGACGAACTCGTCACGGTCGCAGGTCTGGAAGAAGCCATCCAGGGCCATCAGGCGCCCCCACTGTGGCGTCTCCACGACGAGCAGTTCCTGATACGGAGTCTTCTCATGATGCAGGACCCTGGTGGCGCGGACGGAGAGCCGCATATCCTCCGTCTGATTCTCGGTCAGGAACAGTTCCACGGGACTCGGGCTCCTTTCCAGCGCGCAATCGGGGTAAAGTACCGTCAAATTATAGCACAAGCCCCCGCGGGCGGCAAAAGGTCCGCGCGGCCGCGGCGGAATGACAACAGGACCCAGCCCTGCAGGCTGGGTCCACGCTGTCTATTGGCGGAGGGGGTGGGATTCGAACCCACGGTGGCCGTTAAGCCACACCGCTTTTCGAGAGCGGCACCTTAAACCACTCGGACACCCCTCCGGAGCTGGTGGCCGGACTCGAACCGGCGACCTGCTGATTACGAATCAGCTGCTCTACCGGCTGAGCTACACCAGCGAGCAGAAAAGGGAACGGTGGTGCGAGGGCCGGGATTCGAACCCGGGACCTCTCGGTTATCAGCCGAGTGCTCTGGCCTACTGAGCTACCCTCGCATCTGGTGCAGATGGGGAGACTCGAACTCCCACCGGGAGTGGTTACCCGACACGGTCCTGAGCCGTGCGCGTCTGCCAATTCCGCCACATCTGCAAGTCTGGCGGAGGCGACGGGATTCGAACCCGCGATCTCGGCCGTGACAGGGCCGCATGTTAGGCCTCTACACCACGCCTCCGCATATCGGGAAACAAAATTCAGCCGGCGCTTCAGGCGGCACCTGAGCGCCGACCCGCATGTGCGCCTGCTCCTCGGAGCCTCCGGAAGCGGCGTGCGCCGCTTCCGGAGCTACCCTGGTGCGCGGTAGAGGGATCGAACCTCTGACCTCGTGAACGTCAATCACGCGCTCTCCCATCTGAGCTAACCGCGCAGGTACGTGGAGCGGGTTACGAGACTCGAACTCGCGACCTCCACCTTGGCAAGGTGGCGCTCTACCAACTGAGCTAAACCCGCAGGATCTGGTGGGGAGAGGAGGATTCGAACCTCCGAAGCGTTACGCAACTGATTTACAGTCAGCCCCCTTTGACCACTTGGGTATCTCCCCGCCAGTGGTGGCCCAGGCCGGAATCGAACCGGCGACACCGCGATTTTCAGTCGCGTGCTCTACCAACTGAGCTACCGGGCCGTGTAGGAAGCCAGGTGAGGAGCGTGGGCGACGGTGGGCCGCAGACCCGTGTGCCGGGCGACGGGTGGACCGGTCGCCCGGCACCTCAGGCGTTCTGGTAGCGGCGGTTGGATTCGAACCAACGACACTGCGGGTATGAACCGCATGCTCTAACCAGCTGAGCTACGCCGCCACGATCTGGAGCGGGTTACGAGACTCGAACTCGCGACCTCCACCTTGGCAAGGTGGCGCTCTACCAACTGAGCTAAACCCGCAGCTGGCTCCGGCAGTAGGATTCGAACCTACAACCCTCCGGTTAACAGCCGGATGCTCTACCGTTGAGCTATGCCGGAGTGTTCGACCGCGACCCCGGGATGATCCATCGCCGGGGTCGCTTGTCGAGGAAAGAAGTTTGGGCAGCGACCTATTCTCCCCCTTGCGGAGTACCTTCGGCCCTGGAGGGCTTAACTTCCGTGTTCGGAATGGGAACGGGTGATCCCCTCCGGCATCGCCACCCAAAACCTTGGAGGTCTTACCCTCAAAACCACACAGTGAACACACATGTCAGCGAAATCAAGCCCTCGGCCGATTAGTACCGGTCCGCTCCATGCCTTACGGCACTTCCACTCCCGGCCTATCTACCTGGTCATCTTCCAGGGGCCTTACTCCCTTGCGGGATGGGAGATCTCATCTTCGGGCCGGCTTCGCGCTTAGATGCTTTCAGCGCTTATCCGTTCCGGCCATGGCTACCCAGCTGTACCCCTGGCGGGATAACTGGTACACCAGCGGGCCGTCCACCCCGGTCCTCTCGTACTAGGGGCAGATCCCGTCAAATCTCCTCCGCCTGCGATGGATAGGGACCGAACTGTCTCACGACGTTCTGAACCCAGCTCGCGTACCGCTTTAATCGGCGAACAGCCGAACCCTTCGGACCGACTTCAGCCCGAGGATGCGATGAGCCGACATCGAGGTGCCAAACCTCCCCGTCGATGTGGACTCTTGGGGGAGATCAGCCTGTTATCCCCAGGGTAGCTTTTATCCGTTGAGCGACGGCCCTTCCACACGGAACCGCCGGATCACTAAGCCCGTCTTTCGACCCTGCTCGACCTGTCTGTCTCGCAGTCAAGCCCGCTTCTGCCTTTGCACTCCACGGATGATTTCCAACCATCCTGAGCGGACCTTTGGGCGCCTCCGTTACCTTTTAGGAGGCGACCGCCCCAGTCAAACTGCCCACCTGGCACGGTCCACGGCCCCGCTCCAGGGGCCTGTGTTAGAACTTCGATGCTGCGAGGGTGGTATCCCAACGGCGCCTCCACCGAATCTGGCGACCCGGCTTCGCAGGCTCCCACCTATCCTGTACACGCACCACCAAAATCCAATGCCAGGCTACAGTAAAGCTCCATGGGGTCTTTCTGTCCAATCGCAGGTAACCTGCATCTTCACAGGTATTGCAATTTCACCGGGTCCCTCGCCGAGACAGTGCCCAAGTCGTTACGCCATTCGTGCGGGTCGGAACTTACCCGACAAGGAATTTCGCTACCTTAGGACCGTTATAGTTACGGCCGCCGTTTACTGGGGCTTCGGTTCAGAGCTTCGGCCTTGCAGCCTGACCCTTCCCCTTAACCTTCCAGCACCGGGCAGGCGTCAGCCAGTATACGTCGCCTTCCGGCTTAGCACTGACCTGTGTTTGTGGTAAACAGTCGCTTGGGCCTCTCCTCTGCAACCCTCCCCCGCTCTGCGGCGTCTCTCCGCTCACGGTTCGAGGGCCATCCTTCTCCCGAAGTTACGGATGCATTTTGCCGAGTTCCTTAGCGAGGGTTCTCCCGCGCACCTGAGGATTCTCTCCCCGCCTACCTGTGTCGGTTTGCGGTACGGGCACCCCGGGTCTCCCTAGCGGCTTTTCTCGGCAGTGTGGCGTCAGGGGCTTCCCTACTTCATTTCGGTCGGCATCGCGTCTCACGTTTAGCCCGGCGGACTTCCCTACCGGGCCACGCTACCCGCTTACCCCGGCTCAACCAGCGGCCGGGTCCCCCTAGCCTCCTGCGTCCCCGCATCGGTCAAGCGACCCGTAGGTGGTACAGGAATGTCGACCTGTTTCCCATCGCCTACGCCATTCGGCCTCGGCTTAGGTCCCGACTGACCCTGAGCGGACGAGCCTTGCTCAGGAATCCTTAGGCTTTCGGTGGACAGGATTCTCACCTGTCTTTTCGCTACTCATACCGGCATTCTCACTTCCATGCGCTCCAGCCGTCCTTCCGGTCGACCTTCGCCGCACATGGAACGCTCCCCTACCACTGCCCTACGGCAGTCCGCAGCTTCGGTGCTCTGCTTAGCCCCGAGTATTTATGGCGCAGCGTCATTCGACCAGTGAGCTGTTACGCACTCTTTCAATGATGGCTGCTTCTAAGCCAACATCCTGGTTGTCTCTACAACGCCACATCCTTGACCACTTAGCAGAGACTTGGGGACCTTAGCTGGCGGTCTGGGCTGTTTCCCTCTTGACGACGGACCTTAGCGCTCGCCGTCTGACTGCCGGCCATACTTGCTGGCATTCGGAGTTTGACTGGGTTCGGTAACCGATAGGGCCCCTAGCCCAATCAGTGCTCTACCTCCAGCAAGCTTCTCTGCCGACGCTAGCCCTAAAGCTATTTCGGGGAGAACCAGCTATCTCCCGGTTCGTTTGGCTTTTCACCCCTATCCACAGCTCATCCGACAGTTTTTCAACACTGACCGGTTCGGGCCTCCACGAGGTCTTACCCCCGCTTCACCCTGGCCATGGATAGATCACCGGGTTTCGGGTCTACAGCCACTGACTACGCCCTCTTCAGACTCGCTTTCGCTTCGGCTCCGGGCCTGAGGCCCTTAACCATGCCAGTGACCGTAACTCGCCGGTTCATTCTTCAATAGGCACGCACTCACCCACGTACGGGGCTCGTACTGCTTGTAGGCACACGGTTTCAGGGTCTCTTTCACTCCGCTCCCGCGGTGCTTTTCACCTTTCCCTCACGGTACTGGTTCACTATCGGTCGCCAGGCGTATTTAGCCTTGGAGGGTGGTCCCCCCGGATTCCCACGGGATTCCTCGTGTCCCGTGGTACTTGGGATCCGCCAAGCGGTCCTTCACCTTTCGCCTACAGGGCTATTACCTTCTGTGGCCGGCCTTTCCAGACCTGTTCAGCTAGGCTCAGGAGCATCGCTTCATCGGCGTCCCGCAACCCCAGCCCCGGTTACCCGAAACTGGTTTAGGCTCCTCCCCGTTCGCTCGCCGCTACTGAGGGAATCTCGGTTGATTTCTTTTCCTCGCCCTACTGAGATGTTTCAGTTCGGGCGGTGCCCTCCTCACAGCCTATGGATTCAGCTGTGGGTGACTGGCCATTACGCCAGCCGGGTTGCCCCATTCGGAGATCCCCGGATCTACGCCTGCTTGCGGCTCCCCGAGGCTTATCGCAGCTTGCCACGTCCTTCATCGGCGCCTGGCGCCTAGGCATCCGCCGTGTGCCCTTTCCAGCTTGATTTCGCTGTCAGCGCTTCTTGCGCTGTGTGTCCACTGTGCAGTTTTCAAGGTACGACCTTGGGGATTCAAGCGACCGCCTCACAGAGGCGGTCCTCTCGAACCCTCAAAACCAGACAGTGCAGATCGGTCGCCTTGCAAGCCGTCAGCTTGCCTCGACCCGCTTCCGCAGGCCGAGGATCGACCTAGGAGTCCTTCCCCTTTCCGGGGAAGCTGTCTCCTTAGAAAGGAGGTGATCCAGCCGCACCTTCCGATACGGCTACCTTGTTACGACTTCACCCCAGTCACCGGCCCCACCTTCGGCGGCTGCCTCCCTTGCGGGTTAGCTCACCGACTTCGGGTGTTGCCAGCTCCCATGGTGTGACGGGCGGTGTGTACAAGGCCCGGGAACGTATTCACCGCGGCATGCTGATCCGCGATTACTAGCAACTCCGACTTCACGCAGGCGAGTTGCAGCCTGCGATCCGAACTGAGACCGCCTTTTGCGATTCCCTCCCCCTCGCAGGTTCGGCTCGCTCTGTGACGGCCATTGTAGCACGTGTGTAGCCCAGGACATAAGGGGCATGATGATTTGACGTCATCCCCACCTTCCTCCGGTTTGTCACCGGCAGTCTCGCATGAGTGCCCGGCTTTACCCGCTGGCAACATGCGACAGGGGTTGCGCTCGTTGCGGGACTTAACCCAACATCTCACGACACGAGCTGACGACAACCATGCACCACCTGTCTCACCGTTCCTCTCATTAGAGAGGCACTCCCGCATCTCTGCAGGATTCGGTGGATGTCAAGCCCTGGTAAGGTTCTACGCGTTGCTTCGAATTAAACCACATGCTCCGCTGCTTGTGCGGGCCCCCGTCAATTCCTTTGAGTTTCAACCTTGCGGCCGTACTCCCCAGGCGGAGCGCTTAATGCGTTAGCTACTGAACGAGGGGGGTCGATACCCCTCACACATAGCGCTCATCGTTTACGACTAGGACTACCAGGGTATCTAATCCTGTTTGCTCCCCTAGCTTTCGCGCCTCAGCGTCAGTGACTCCCCAGGCAGCCGCCTTCGCCACTGGTGTTCCTCCCGATCTCTACGCATTTCACTGCTACACCGGGAATTCCACTGCCCTCTAGAGCACTCAAGCCCGCCAGTTTCAGAGGCACCCCCGGGGTTGAGCCCCGGTCTTTCACCCCTGACTTAACAGGCCGCCTACACGCCCTTTACGCCCAGTAATTCCGGACAACGCTCGCCCCCTACGTATTACCGCGGCTGCTGGCACGTAGTTTGCCGGGGCTTCCTCGCCTGCTACCGTCAAACCCCGCCCATTTCCTGACAGGGCCCTTCTTCGCAGGCAACAGAGCTTTACAACCCGAAGGCCTTCTTCGCTCACGCGGCGTTGCTGCATCAGCCTTTCGGCCATTGTGCAAAATTCCCGACTGCTGCCTCCCGTAGGAGTCTGGGCCGTGTCTCAGTCCCAGTGTGGCCGGTCGCCCTCTCAGGCCGGCTACCCATCGTCGCCTTGGTGGGCCGTTACCCCGCCAACCAGCTAATGGGCCGCGGACCCCTCCTCTGCCAGCGCCACTGACTCCAGCGCCTTTTCTCCCAAACCCATGCGGGTCCGTGAGCTTATCCGGTATTAGCAGGCCTTTCGGCCTGTTATCCCAGAGCAGAGGGCAGGTTATCCACGTGTTACTCACCCGTCCGCCGCTGGGTCTCAGGGCCGAAGCCCTGAAACCCCGCTCGACTTGCATGTCTTAGGCACGCCGCCAGCGTTCGTCCTGAGCCAGGATCAAACTCTCCGTGGAAAGCTTGATGTTGGCTCCTTGGAATACCGACTCGCTCGGCTTCCCTCTCTGCACTGTCCAGTTTTCAAGGTTCGAGATCCGCCGCGCCACCGAATTCCGGTGGCTGGCAGGGATATATTTTAGCAGACGCCCTGCCCGGCTGTCAACTTGTGAACTCCTGGCAACACGCCTTTTCGTTCACCTCGCAGCCGACAGCGACGACCACTTTACCACGCCCGGCCGACTTGCGCAACCGTGCAAAACCTGTCACACGGACCAGCTTCGCACTGTGCAAGATCGTGCGCCCCGGGCGGGCATTCGTATTCTAGCACGGCCCCCGGTGGACTGGCAAGCGGGTCCGCGTGCTTTCGCGGGGAGCCAGAATTGCCGGCGGAGCGCAAAAAGAGCGGCGGGCGGAGTCCGGACTCCGCCCGCCCTGAAAGGGTTGCACGGCGCACCGTCGGGTGCGCGGGCACAACTTCACTCTAACAGTACGGCGCCATGCGCTCGAGGACCCGCTCGCGGCCGATCAGGTAGATGGTCTCAAAGAGGCCCGGGCTGGCCGTTCGGCCGGTGATGGCGACCCGGATCGGCTGGAAGCTCTCCTTCGGCGTCAGGCCCATTTCCTCCTGGATGGAGCGCACCAGCTGCTCAATGGCCGGCACGCTCCACTCCACCGAGCGCAGCCCCTCGGACACCCGCTGGAAGAAGGGCTTCACCGCCTCGGTGAGGAACTTCCGCGCCGCCTTCTCGTCCATCTCGATCTCATCCTTCAGGAAGATGTCCACGTGCTGCGGGATCTCGGCCAGGGTCTCCACCCGCTCGTGGACCTGGGCCATGACCTCCTTGAACCAGTCCCATCTGGCCCGGGCCTGCTCCTCCGTGCAGAGGCCGGCGCTCACCACGAAGGGCAGGGCCAGCTCCGCGAACTCCTCCAGGCTCTTCTTCCGGATGTAGACCCCGTTCATCCAGTTGAGCTTGTTGCGGTCAAAGACCGACGACGCCTTCGTCACCCGGCTGAGGTCGAACTCGCGGATCAGCTCCTCCTTGGTGAGGAACTCC
Organism: Symbiobacterium thermophilum IAM 14863; assembly: GCF_000009905.1. Lineage (GTDB taxonomy): Bacteria > Bacillota > Sulfobacillia > Symbiobacteriales > Symbiobacteriaceae > Symbiobacterium > Symbiobacterium thermophilum. Next base: position 20,104 of record NC_006177.1, on the reverse strand, counting down.
CGGCCCGACTCGGCGCCGGGCGGCGTCCAGCCCAGGAGGCTCATGAAGTTGAGCATGGCCTCGGGCAGGTACCCCTGCTCCCGGTAGTCGCGAATCGCCGCCTCGCCCTTGCGCTTGGACAGCTTGCCCCGCTCGGGGTTGGTCATGTGGCCGAGGTGACCGAACTCCGGAACCGGGAAGCCCAGGGCCTGGTAGATGAGGATCTGCACCGGCGTGTTGGGGATGTGCCCCTCGCCGCGCAGCACGTGGGTGATGTTCATCGTGACGTCGTCCACGACCACCGCGAAGTTGTACAGCGGCATGCCGTTGGCGCGCATGATGATGAAGTCCCCGATGGAGTCGGTAGGCACCTCGATGGGGCCGCGGACCAGGTCGTTGAACCGGATCACCTCGCCCCGGGGAACCCGGAAGCGCAGCACGGGCTTGCGACCCTCCGCCTCGAAGGCCGCCTGCTGCTCGGGGGTGAGGTCGCGGCAGCGCCCCTTGTACTGGTACGGCCGGCCGGCGGCCTGGGCCTCGCGGCGGTCGGCGTCCTCCTCCTCCTTCGTGCAGTAGCACTTGTACACGTGCCCGCTCTCCAGCAGCTGCTGGGCGTACTTGCGATATAGGTCGAGCCGCTCGGTCTGCCGGTAGGGACCGTACGGGCCGCCGATGTCGGGGCCCTCGTCCCAGTCGATGCCCAGCCACTTCAGATCCTCGAAGATCACCTGCTCCCACTCGGGCCGCGACCGCTCCAGATCGGTGTCCTCAAACCGCAGAATGAACTTCCCGCCGTGGTGTCGGGCGAAAAGCCAGTTGAACAGAGCGGTGTGCACGTTGCCCACGTGGATGGGACCGGTGGGGCTCGGTGCGATGCGTACGCGAACGGTCATCCTGTGCTGTCCCCTCTCCTCGTGAAGTCCTCCGAAAATCAACAAGCCCCGTCCGCTTAGGGACGGGGCTCTGCCCGCGGTACCACCCTAGTTAGGCCTCAGCCTCACTCGGTTCCCGATAACGGCGGGGTGCCGTTCGGCCTACTGGACTGCATCCGGCTGGTTGCACCCGTGCAGCGTTCAGCGCGAAAGCTCCGGGGCCTCTTCAGCGGACGTGGGCGCCGGTTCGCACCAACCCCGGCTCGCTGCAGCTCCACGTGGGCGCCTACTCTTCCCCTTCATGGCCGTCCGATGTCACGGCTGTATTCTAGCGCGCCCCGCTCCCAAAATCAAGCCTGGCTAGATCTCCCGGCGCCCCTCCAGGGCCTTGGCCAGCGTCACCTCGTCGGCGTACTCCAGGTCGCCGCCCATGGGCAGGCCACGGGCGATGCGGGTGACCTTCACGCCCAGCGGCTTGATGTACCGGGCGATGTACATCGCCGTGGTCTCGCCCTCGGTGTTGGGGTTGGTGCACAGGATGACCTCCTGCACCCGCCCGTCGCCCAGGCGGGCCACCAGCTCCTTCACCCGGATGTCGTCAATGCCGATCCCCTCCATCGGGTTCAGGGCGCCGTGGAGCACGTGGTACACCCCGTGGTACTCCCGGGTCTTCTCCATCGCCACGACGTCGCGCGGCTCCTGCACGACGCAGATGGTGCTGTGGTCGCGGCCGTCGTCGGCGCAGATCTGGCAGGGATCCTGGTCGGTCAGGTTGCAGCAGACCGAACAGTACTTCACCTTTGCGCGGGCTTCCACCAGCGTGCGGGCGATCCCCTCGACCACGCTGGGCTCCATGTGGAGGATGTGAAAGGCGAGCCGCTGCGCGGTTTTGGGGCCGATCCCCGGCAGCTTCGTCAGCTCCTCGATCAGGCGGGCGATGGGCTCGGCGTAGTACATGATCTGTCAGAACAGGCCGGGGAAGCTGGGCAACCCGCCCGGGATCACTTTCTTCATCTCGGCCTCAGCCAGCTCCTCGGCCTTCTTCATCCCGTCGCTGATCGCCGCCACGATCAGATCCTGGAGCATCTCGATGTCGTCGGGGTCCACGACCTCCGGCGCCAGCTTCACCTCCGTTACCCGCCGGTCACCGGTGACGGTCACGCGCACGCTGCCGCCGCCCGCGGTGCCCTCCACGGTCATCTTGGCAATCTCTTCCTGCGCCTCGGCCATCTTCTTCTGCATCTTCTGGACCTGCCGCATGATCTGCTGCATGTTACCGCCACCCGGAAACATCAGGAGCCCTCCTCATCTTCTTCGTGAATCAGGTCTGGGGGAAAAATGCTCCGCAACCGCTCCATGAGCGGACCGTCCCCCTCGGCGGCCGCATCCGGCCGCTCCGCCGCGGGCTTCTCCTCCGCGCCGGGCGCCGCCGGGGCGAGCCCGGCGAGCTTCCCCTGGGCCTCGTCCGCGGCGAGGATCTCCACCTGCAGGCCGCTCAGCCCCGCACGCTCCAGGGCCTTCTCAATGATCCGCTTGTCCTCCGGCCGCCGGAGGAGCTGGGCGAAGACCTGCGAGTTGGCCACCAGGAACAGCCGGTTACCGCGCAGGCCCCCGATGCGCGCCGTGGTGGAGAGCAGGTGATAGGTGCTGGTTCTGGCCTTCCGGACGAGACCCAGCACCTGCTCCCAGGCTTCCACCACCCGGTCCACGCCGGCCCCGACGGGCGCCGGGGCGGAAGGGGTCGTCGCCTGGCCGCCGGCCGGTTCGCCCGGGTCGCCCGGGCCCGCGGGGCCCGGCGCCGTCGCCTGCGAAGCGCCCTGCGGCCGGACCTCGCCGTGCTCCTGCCGGCGCCGCCGGGAAGGCGCGGCAGCCTCCGCGGCGGTTCCGTCGTCCTCTCCTTCGTCCGCGGCCGCACCGGTAAACAGCCCGGTCAGCCGGATCAGGGCCACCTCCACCAGCAGGCGCGGGGACGGGGAGAGCCGCAGCTCCGTCTCCGCCTGCCCCAGCAGTCGGATCGCCCGGATGAGCTGCCGCTCCGCGAACGGCTCGGCCCGGGCCCGCATCTGCTCCAGGGCCTCCGCGGGCAGGCCGAGCACCTGGGCGCCGGCCTCCAGCTTGACCAGCAGCAGGTCGCGCAGGTGCGCCAGGTAGTCCCGCACCAGCTGCCGCAGGTCCTTGCCCGCGCGCACCATCTCGTCCAGCCAGAGCAGCGCCGCGCCCACGTCCCCCCGGAGCAGGTGGCCGTCCAGGGCCAGGAACTGGTCCAGCGGGGCCGTGCCCAGCACGGCCAGGGTCATGTCGAGGGTGATCTCGCCCTCGGCGGCGTAGGCCATCACCTGGTCCAGCAGCGACAGGGCGTCGCGCATGCCGCCGTCGGCGTGGCGGGCAATGGCCGCCAGGGCCTCCGGGCTGGCCTTGAGTCCCTGCTTCCCGCACACCTCCCGCAGCCGTGCCACGATCTCGTCCGCGGACAGCCGCCGGTAGTCGAAGGCCTGGCAGCGGGAGAGGATGGTGATGGGCAGCTTCTGCTTCTCGGTGGTCGCCAGCACGAAGAGCACATGCGCCGGGGGCTCCTCCAGCGTCTTCAGCAGCGCGTTGAAGGCCGGCTCGGTCAGCATGTGCACCTCGTCGATGATATACACCTTGTACTTCAGCTCAACCGGGGCAAAGTTGACCTTGTCCCGCAGGTCGCGGATCTCGTCGATGCCGCGGTTGGAGGCCGCGTCGATCTCGATCAGGTCAAGCGCCTCGCCCGACGTGATGCGCCGGCAGGCCTCGCACTCGTTGCAGGGCTCACCGTCCTGCGGGTTCAGGCAGTTGACCGCCTTGGCCAGGATGCGGGCGACCGTGGTCTTGCCCGTGCCGCGCGGGCCGGACAGCAGATAGGCATGGTGGAGCCTGCCCTGCACGATCGCGTTGCGCAGGGTGCGGGTGATATGCTCCTGTCCGACCACTTCGCCGAACCGTTGAGGCCGGTACTCGCGATACAGTGCAAGGTGGGCCAAGCTGATCGCTCCTGCCGGAATCGGACTGGCCTTACCCAATTCTACCCTAGGCCCCCGATTCCCTTTCTCCATCTAACCCGGCGGCGCCACGGCCAGCCGGGCCTGGCGCAGGTCGAACCGCGCGCCCAGCGGCCGCACCTGCATCCCCTCCAGCTCCGGGCGCACGGCCCAGTGGCGCAGCGGATGATAGACCGGCACCACAGGCGCCTCGCTGAGGAGCAGTTGCTCCGCCTGCCGGAGCACCGCGGCCCGCCCCGAACCCGCGGCCGCCCCCGCCGCGGCCACGAGGGCGTCGTAGTCGGCGCTGACCCAGCGGGCGGCATTGCCCGGGTGGGCGGTGGTAAACGGGGCCAGCAGCGCCATCGGGTCGTCGTGGTCCGCCACCCAGCCCTGCAGCACCAGGTCAAACTGACCGAAGCGCACCCGTTCCAGCCGCTGGGCGAAGGGCACCGTGTGCAGCTCCACGGTCAGCCCGTCCAGCCGCTCCTCCAGCGAGCGCTTGACGGCCCCGGCCAGGGCGCCGGCCTCCTCCGCGTGCAGCAGGGTCAGCGTGACGCGGTCAAGCCCCAGTTCGGCCCGGGCCTCGCCCCAAAGCCGCCGCGCCTCCTGCAGCTCCGCGCCGGGCAGGGCCCCGGACAGGAGCTCACCGACCAGCGAACCCTGCGACCACAGCCCGTGGGCCCCGGCCTCCCCAGGCGCCCCCCCAGACACGGCTTCCGCGGGCGGCCAGCCGCCGCCCAGCGACGGCGGGACCAGGGTCAGGGCCGGCAGCCCGGCCTCCCCCACCGCTTCGGCCGTGAGCCTTTGGACGTCCAGGGCCAGGGCGATGGCCGTGCGCAGCCCGCTGTGGGCCAGCCGCGGCTGGCCGGCGTTGAACACCAGCCCCATGGTGGCCGGCTGGGCCATGGCCTGTGCGCCGGGCACCTGGGCGGCCAGGTCGGCCGGCAGCAGGACCAGGTGGAGGTGGCCCAGCTGGAACAGGCGCAGCGCCTGGTACGGATCGGGTTCCACGTGGTAGGTCACGGCGTCCAGCTGGACGGCCGAGCGGTTCCAGTAGTAAGGATTGCGCTCCAGTCGCAGCCCCCCGGCCCCGGAGCCTGCCAGGACGAAGGGCCCGTTGCTCACCGCGCCGAACGGCAGGTCGGCCCGGCGGGGGGCGAGGGCCGGGTGGCCGGTGTAGCGGGGCCATTCGGGGTTGGGGGCCTTCAGGGTCACCTGCAACGTACGGTCATCCACCGCGACCACCTGCACCCCTTCCCGCAGGGCAGCCGCCTGCTCGGCGAAGTCCGGGTCGGCCGGGTCCAGCCCGTTGTAGGCCTCGGCCCCGGCAACCTCGTATAGCAGGTGGGCGTTCACCGCCCCCTCCGCCGGGTCCAGCAGGTGAAGCCAGGCGCGGACGAAGTCGTGGGCCGTCACCGGCACGCCGTCGCTCCAGCGGGCCTCCGGCCGCAGGTAGAAGGTGAACTGACGGTGGTCCGCCGATTCCCAGCGTTCTGCCACGCCCCCGGGCGATTCCATCGTGCCTTCGGGAGCAACCAGCCCCTCCATGAGGTTGCCCACCACGTCCAGGAGGACGGCCTCGGCGGTCCGGGCAGGATCCAGCGTCACCGGCTCCACCGGCAGGTGCAGGCGCACCTCAGCGGAGGCGGGGGAAACCGGAGAGGGTGCAGCCCTTGCGGCCAGGGCTGCGGGGTCAGGCTGGGCGGCAGCCACGCAGCCGCCCAGCAGCAGGCCCGCAACTGCCAGCGTCAGGCACAGCGGGGGCCGGCGCCGTCGCAACATAAGACCTCCCCCCAATCACGCGGTTGGGGGGAGATTCGCCATTACCAGGAAATAGTCCTTCTGCCTGTTCTATCCATCCCTACTGCAGGACGCGCCGCCGCTCGCGGAAAAACTGCCGGATCACCTCGCTGCACGCCTCGGCCAGCACCCCGTCGCGCACCTCGACCCGGTGGTTCAGTCCGGGATTCTGAAGGAACTCCAGGATCGAGCGGTCCGCCCACGCTTTCGGGTCCCGCGCGCCGAACACCACCCGGTCGATGCGGCTCTGCAGGAGCGCGCCGGCGCACATGGGGCACGGCTCAATGGTCACGTACAGCGTGCAGCCCGTCAGCCGCCATCCGCCCAGGAGGCGACCCGCCTCGCGAATGGCCAGCACCTCAGCGTGAGCCGTGGCGTCGTGGGTGGTCTCCCGCAGGTTGTGGGTGCGGACCAGGATCTCGCTGTCGCGCACGATCACGGCGCCGATGGGCACCTCGCCGAGACGGGCCGCCTTTTCGGCCTCGGCCAGGGCCGCGCGCATGAAGGCCTCGTCGGTCATGGCGTCCGTCCTCCTGCAATGCGGCGAAAGAGCAGGCCACGTGTGGGTGGCCTGCTCCAGGTCGCCGTTATTGGCCGTGGCGGAGAGGGTGGGATTCGAACCCACGGTGGCTGCTTAGGCCACGCTCGTTTTCAAGACGAGAGCCTTAAACCACTCGGCCACCTCTCCGGGACGATGAGCGATGTCAGGATAATAGTTTACACAAGGGCCGCCGGCCATGCAAGCGCGCGCCAGGAGTAGGCAGCGGCCCCGCGCGGGGCCGCGCGGGGCCGGGTGTCCGTTATCGTTCGATGCGCTCACACCGGGTGTACGGCCGCAGCACCTCCGGCACCGTGATGGAACCGTCCTCGTTCTGGTAGTTCTCCATCACCGCGGCGAGCGTGCGGCCCACGGCCAGGCCCGAGCCGTTCAGCGTGTGCACGAACTCCGGCTTGCCTCCGGCAGGACGGTAGCGGATGTTCGCGCGGCGGGCCTGGAAGTCGCTCATGTTGGAGCAGGACGAGATCTCCACGTACCGCTCGTAGCTGGGCATCCACACCTCGATGTCGTACTTCTTGTACTGCCCGAAGCCCATGTCGCCCGTGCACATGAGCATGCGCCGGTACGGCAGGTTGAGTTGCTCCAGCATGCCCTCGGCGTTGGCCACGATCTCCATGAGGGCCTGTTCGCTCTCCTCGGGCCGGGTGAACTGCACCATCTCGACCTTCTCGAAGTAGTGCTGCCGGATGAGGCCGCGGGTGTCGCGGCCGGCCGCGCCGGCCTCACTGCGGAAACACCCGCTGTAGCCCACGTACCTCAGGGGCAGAACGGCCTCGTCCAGGATCTCGTCCCGGTGCATGTTGACCAGCGGCACTTCGGCGGTGGAGGCAAGGTGGTAGTCGGTCCCGGCCAGGCTGAAGACGTCCTCCTTGAACTTCGGGAACTGGCCGCTGCCGTAGTAGCTGGCGGTGTTGATGATCACGGGCGGCAGCACCTCGCGGTAGCCCCGCTCGGTGAGGTAGTCGATGAAGAAGCTGACCAGGGCGCGGTGCAGCCGGGCCAGCCCGCCCTTGATGAACGAGAAACGGCTGCCGGTGACCTTGGCGGCCCGCTCGAAGTCCAGGCCGTCCATGGCCACCCCCAGGTCCCAGTGAGGCTTCACCGGGAAGGCGAACTGGCGGGGCTCGCCCCACCGCTTCACCTCGACGTTGCCGGTTTCGTCCGGGCCGACCGGCACGTCGGGCGCGGGGAGGTTGGGCAGCTGGTAAAGCAGGTCCTGCAGCTCATCGGACACCTGCCGCTCCCGGTCATCCAGCTCCTTGATGCGGTCGCCGATGGCGCCCATCTCCGCGATGATCGCGCTGACGTCCTGCCCCTGCTGCTTCAGGATGCCCACCTGCTTGGACACTTGGTTGCGGCGCGCTTTCAACTGCTCGACCTCGGCCAGAATCTGCCGCCTCTCCACGTCCAGGGCCAGGATGCGGTCCAGGTCGACGGAAACACCCTTGTTGATCAGCGCCTGACGAACGACGTCGGGATTGGTGCGAACGAACCTCAAATCCAACATCGGTGATTACCCTCCTCATCCAGAGTCAGGGGAGGCGTCTCCGCCTAGCCTCTCCAGCCGCCGGAAGGACGATCCAGTCCCGCGAGGCCAGGAGTCAGGGTTCGGCGCAGCCGGTGGCAATCCCTCCCGGAAGGCCCGGTCACGGCTGCCTCCCCAGCGGCAGGGTCACCGCCTGGACGGTGTCCACCGCCATCGCCTCCCGCAGTTCCGCCACCAGATCGGGCGGCGCGGGCTCGTCGATCTGCAGCAGCATCAGGGCCATGCCCCGGGGCTGGTGCCGCCCCAGGTGCAGCCCCGCGATGTTGATGTCCCGGGCCGCCAGGGCCATGCCGAAGCGGCCGACCATGCCGGGCTGGTCCCGGTGCTGGCTGACCAGCATGTGGCGGGAAGGGGCCATGTCGATGTGCAGCCCGTCCACGGCGACGAAGCGCATCCCGCCGTCCCGGCGGAGCATGCCGGTCACCTCATGAGCGCCCTGCGGCCCCTCGGACCGGACCGTGATCAGGCTGGACGCGGGCGACAGCGTGCCGTTTTCGCCCAGCGGCGCGTGGGTCAGCGACTTGGACTCGTTGACCGCAATCCCCCGCCGGCGGGCCAGGGCGGGCGCGTTGATGTAATTTACGTGCTCACCCAGCTGGGTCGCCAGGTAGCCCTTCAGCACCGTGTTGGTGAGCAGGGCGGTCGGGTGCTTGGCCAGCTCGCCGCTGTAGGCGACGGTGATGCGGTCGGCGTGCCCCGGGAAGGCCTGGGCCAGGAAGGAGCCCAGCGTTTCGGCCAGCGGCAGGTGGTCGGTGACGACCTGGACGCCGTCCCGCGGGATCTGGGGCAGGTTGACCGCCTCGGGGACCAGCTCGCCCCTGAGGGCCCGGAGCACGTACTGGGCGATGTACCGGCCGTTGGCGTCCTGCGCCTCGGCCGTGGAGGCGGACAGGTGGGGCGTGACCACGACGTTGGGCAGGCCGAAGAGCGGGCTGTCGGTACACGGCTCCGCGGCGAAGACGTCCAGCGCGGCGCCGGCCAGGCGGCCCTCCTTCAGCGCACGGTACAGCGCCTCCTCGTCCACCATGCCGCCGCGGGCGCAGTTGACGATGCGTGCGGTGGGCTTCATGAGCGCCAGCTCCGCGGCCCCGATGAGCCGGGCCGACTCCGGGGTCTTGGCCGCATGGATCGTCAGGAAATCGACTTCCGGCAGGAGTCCCCTGAGGCTTGGAACCAGGGTGACCCCCAGGTGCTCGGCCCGGCTGTGGGGCACGTAGGGGTCGTAGGCCAGCACCCGCATGCCGAAGGCCCGCGCCCGCACGGCCACCTCGGAGCCGATGCGCCCCAGGCCAATGATGCCCAGCGTCTTGCCGTGGAGTTCGGTGCCCACGAAGCTCATCCGGTCCCAGCGGCCCTCGCGGGCCAGGGCGTGGTGAGCCTGGGGGATGTTGCGGGCCACGGCGATGAGGAGGCCGAAGGCGTGCTCGGCGGTGGAGTAGGTGTTGGCACCGGGAACGTTGACCACCACGACGCCCCTCTCGGTGGCCGCGGCGACGTCGATGTTGTCCACGCCCACGCCGGCCCGGCCGACGACCTTCAGCCGCGTGCCCCGGGCCAGCACCTCCGCGGTGACCTTCGTCTCCGAGCGGGTGATGAGGGCGTCGTACTCGGGGATGATCTCGAGCAGCTCCTCCGAGGTCACCTTCCGGACATCAACCTCGTGTTCATCCCTCAGGAGGCTGATGCCCGTCTCCGATATCGCTTCCGTCACCAGGATCTTCATCGGGTATCGCCTCCTTCGTCAGGGTAGGGGACCTTCTCGCTCTCCCACTCGACCAGCCGCCCGCCGACGGGGGCGAGGACGTGGTCGACGATGGCCAGGGCGATCCGGGGCCCGGCGGTGCCGGCCGGTCCCGGTCATCCCCGCACATGGTTCATCCAGACCTCCTGCGCCGCCGCCACCGCCCGGCCGATCTGCACGTCCACGCCCAGCTGCGCCAGCGCCATCTCGGTGGCCGCCAGGGCCTGCAGCACGTCGCCGGGCACCACGTAGCCCAGGTGGCCGATGCGGAAGATCTGGTCCGCCAGGTCCCCCTGTCCGCCCGCCAGCTCTACGCCGAACTGCTCCCGGGCGACCTTGCGCAACCGCTTGGGGTCCACCGGGGCGACCACGGCGGTGACCGAGTTGGACGCCGTGCGCTCGTCCACGGCCAGCAGGCGCAGCCCCATTGCCTTTACGCCGGCCCGGCACATCTCGCCCATGAGCCTGTGGCGCGCCCAGGAGCCCTCCAGGGTCTCTGTCTCCAGGAGCTCCAGCGCCGCCTTCAGGGCGTGGAGCAGCGAGATTGCCGGCGTGTAGGGCGTCTGCCACTTCTGCAGGCTGCTGTGCGCCGCCTTCAGGTCCCAGTAGAACTTGGGCATGGCGCTCTTCTCGGCCGCGGCCCGGGCCCGTTCGGAGAAGGCGATGATGGAGAGGCCCGGCGGGCACATGAGCGCCTTCTGCGCGCCGGTGAGCACCACGTCCAACCCCCACTCGTCCATCTCCAGCGGCAGGGCGCCCAGGCCGGAGACGGAGTCGACCATGAGCAGCGCTCCGTGCTCCCTCACGGCCCGGGCGATGGCCCGGACGTCGTTGGTCACGCCCGTGGAGGTCTCGTTGTGCTGGATGAGGACCGCCTTGATGCGCCTCTCCCGGTCCTCCGCCAGCCGCTCGGCGATGCGCTCCGGGTCCGCGGCCCGGCCCGGCTCGAACCGCAGACGCTCCACCGCAAAGCCCAGCTGCACGGCCACTTTGTGCCAGCGCTCGCCGAAGTCGCCGATCGAGACGCTGAGCACCGCATCGCCGGGGTTCAGGGTGTTGACGAGGGCCGCCTCCCAGCCCCCCGAGCCCGCGCCGGGGAAGATGTAGACCGGCTGCGCCGTGCGGAAGACCTTCTGCAGCTTCGTCGATACCTCCGCAAAGAGGGCGCTGAAGGCCTCGCCCCGGTGGTTCAGCATGGGCTGGGTCATGGCCGCCGCCACCTGCGGCGGGATGGGCGTGGGCCCCGGAATCATGAGCAGGGACTTCTCCATCCGCATCATCTCTGCGCCTCCCCTTCGCCGAAATCGAAAGCCCCGCCCCCGGCAGGCCGGACGCAGCGCGCGCTGCCGACTCTGCCAGGGACGGGACCTGCTCCCCGCGGTGCCACCCTGGTTGGCAACCGGAGCCCCGCGCCGCGCCCGGGCACCCGGAAAACAGAAAACTCCCGTCCCTGCCGCCAGGGACGGGAGTTCCACTCCCGCGGTGCCACCCGGACGTTGGCGCCGGCACAGCCGGCCACCCACTCGCCTCGGCGATAACGGGCCGAACCCGACCGGGTCATCCCCGGACCCTCAGGGGGCGGAACGGATCCCCGCGGCCACCGGCCTTCACCTGCCGCCGGCTCTCTGCGGACCGCTCTGGAACCCTTTTCCCCCGTCATGGGGCTGGTTTTGGGTGGAGTATAGCACCTGTTTTCACAAGATGCAACCCTCTCTGAAAAAGATCCTTCTTTTGGAGGAGGCGCCAGCCACTACTCCTCGTCGCGGGTGACCACCTGGGCGACGGCCGACACCCGGTCGTTGGCGTCCAGGTTCATGAGCTGCACGCCCTGGGTGTTGCGGCCGCTGCGGCGCACCTCCTCGACAGGGATGCGGATCAGCACGCCCTGTTCGGACACCAGCATCAGGTCGTTCCCCTCGGTCACCGCCTTGACGCCCACCAGCCGGCCGTGCCGCTCCGGCAGCAGCTGGATGGTGATGACGCCCCTGGCGCCGCGCTTGTAGGTCGGGTACTCGGTCAGCGGCGTGCGCTTGCCGACGCCGGTCTCGCTGACGACCAGCAGATCGGCCCCGGGCACCACGCCGTCCATGCCCACCACGTACTCATCGGGGCCGAGGGTGATGCCCTTGACGCCGCGGGTGTCGCGACCCATCGGGCGCACGTCGTCCTCGTGGAAGCGCAGGGCGTAACCGGCGCTGGAGACCAGGATGATCTCGTCATTGCCCCGGGTGAGCCGGGCCCCGACCAGCGTGTCGCCCTCCTCCAGCTTGATGGCGATAATGCCGGTGGAGCGCACGTTCTGGAACTCGGTGACCGCGGTCTTCTTCACCCAGCCGCTGCGGGTGGCGAAGAAGATGTACCCTTCCTCCTGGTCGCCCTCCTTGACGGGGATGACGGTGTTGACCTTCTCGCCGGGCAGGAGGGGGATCAGGTTGACGATGGCCGTGCCGCGGGCCTGGCGCGAGGCCTCGGGGATTTCGTGGCACCGGATGCGGTAGACGCGGCCCTGGTCGGTGAAGAACATCATGTCGTGGTGCGTCGTGGTGGTGAAGATGTGCTCGATGAAGTCCTCTTCCTTGGTGCCCGCGCCTTGCACGCCGCGGCCGCCCCGGCGCTGCTGCCGGTAGGTGCTGAGCGGCACCCGCTTGATGTAGCCGCTGTGGGAGATGGTCACCACCACGTCCTCGTCGGCGATGAGATCCTCGATGTCGATGTCGCCGTCGTCTGGGGTGATGCGGGTGCGCCGGGGGTCCCCGTACTTCTTCTTGATCTCGCCGAGCTCCTGCTTGATGATGTCGTACTGCATCTTCTCCGAGGCCAGCACCGCCCGGTAGTAGGCAATGCGATCCTGCAGCTCGTCGTACTCCTCCTGCAGCTTCTCCCGCTCCAGGGCGGTCAGGCGGCGCAGCTGCATGTCGAGGATGTGCTGCGCCTGCACCTCGGTGAAGCCGAAGTTGCTCATGAGCCGGCTGCGCGCCTCGTCGGTCGTGGGCGAGGAGCGGATCGTGTTGATGACCTCGTCGATGATGTCCAGCGCCTTCAGAAGCCCTTCCAGGATGTGGGCCCGGTCCAGCGCCTTCTGGAGGTCGAACTGGGTGCGCCGGACGATCACCTCGAGCTGATGCTGCAGGTAGTAGTGCAGCATCTGCTTCAGGTTCAGGAGGCGCGGCCGGTTCTCCACCAGTGCCAGCATGATGATGCCGAAGTTCTGCTGCAGCGCGGTGTACTTGAACAGCTGGTTCAGGATCACGTGCGGGTTGGCATCCCGCCGGAGCTCGATCGCGATGCGCAGGCCGCTGCGGTCCGACTCGTCCCGGAGGTCGGTGATACCGTCGATCTTCCGGTCGCGGTGCAGTTCGGCGATGCGCTCGATCAGCTTGGCCTTGTTGACGCCGTAAGGCAGTTCCGTCACGACGATGCGGTTCCGCCCGTTCTGCAGCGTCTCGATCTGCGTGCGGGCCCGCAGGGTGATGGAGCCCTTGCCGGTCTGGTACGCCCGGCGGATGCCCTCGTGGCCCAGGATCAGGGCGCCGGTGGGGAAGTCCGGCCCCTTGATGATGCGGTTGAGTTCCTCGATGCTGATGTCGGGCTGGTCGATCAGCCGGATGATGCCGTCGATGACCTCGCCCAGGTTGTGAGGCGGGATGTTGGTGGCCATGCCCACCGCGATGCCGGTGGAGCCGTTGACCAGGAGGTTCGGGAAGCGCGACGGCAGCACCGTCGGCTCCTTCTCGCTGTTGTCGTAGTTGTCCTCGAAGTCGACGGTGTTCTTCTCAATATCGGCCAGCATCTCGTGGGCGAGCCGGGAGAGGCGCGCCTCGGTGTAGCGCATGGCCGCGGGCGGGTCGCCGTCGATGGAGCCGAAGTTGCCCTGGCCCTCGACCAGCGGGTAGCGCAGCACGAAGTCCTGCGCCATCCGCACCATCGTGTCGTACACCGCCGCGTCGCCGTGGGGGTGGTACTTGCTGAGCACGTCGCCGACGGTCTTGGCCGACTTGCGGAACGGCTTGTCCGCGGTGTTGCCGCTCTCGTACATGGCGTAGAGGATGCGGCGCTGTACCGGCTTCAGCCCGTCCCGGACGTCAGGCAGGGCCCGGCCGACGATCACCGACATGGAGTACGTGAGGTACGACGTCTCCATCTCGTGCTTGATCTCTTTGGTCAGAATCCGCTGTGCGAAGTCTCCGGCCACAAGCTTGTCCTCCTCAGCGGGGAGTTCCAGCGCCTATCCGATGGTGTCGAGGTTCTGGACGAGGTGGGCGTTCCGCTGGATGAACTCACGGCGGGGCTCAACCTTCTCTCCCATCAGGGTTTCGAACAGGGCGGTCGCCTCGGCGGCGTCCTCCATGGTCACCTTGTAGAGGATCCGCTTCGAGGGATCCATCGTGGTCTCCCACAGCTGCTCCGGGTTCATCTCGCCGAGGCCCTTGTACCGCTGCGGCTTGTCCGTGACGCCGCCGATGCGCGCGATCACCTGGTCCTTCTCCTGCTCGGAGTAGGCGTAGTACACCTGCTTGCCCTTCCGGATCATGTACAGCGGCGGGCTGGCGATGTAGAGATAGCCGGCCTCGATCAGCGGCCGCATGAAGCGGAAGAAAAACGTGAGGAGCAGGGTGCGGATGTGGCTGCCGTCCACGTCGGCGTCGGTCATGATGATCACTTTGTGGTAACGGCATTTGGAGATGTCGAAGTCGTCGCCGATCCCCGCGCCCACCGCGGTGATCAGCGTGCGGATTTCCTCGTTGGAGAGGATCTTGTCCAGCCGGGCCTTTTCCACGTTGAGGATCTTGCCCCTGAGGGGCAGGACCGCCTGGATGCGCCGGTCGCGGCCCATCTTGGCCGAACCGCCGGCCGAGTCGCCCTCTACCAGGAAGAGCTCGGATTCGCTGGGATCCCGGGAGGTGCAGTCGGTGAGCTTGCCCGGCAGCGCCGTGATCTCCAGCGCGCTCTTGCGACGGACCAGCTCTCGGGCCTTGCGGGCCGCCTCCCGGGCCCGGGCGGCGCTGAGCGCCTTTTCCACGATGCGCTTCGCGATGGCGGGGTTCTCCTCCAGGAAATCGGAGAGCCCCTCGCTCACGGCCGCGGCGACGAAGGTCTCCATCTCGGAGGAGCCCAGCTTGGTCTTGGTCTGACCCTCGAACTGGGGCTCCTGCAGCTTCACCGAGAGGATGGCGGTCATGCCCTCGCGGATGTCCTCGCCCGAGAGGTTGTCCTCGTTGTCCTTCAGGAGCTTGTACTTGCGGGCGTAGCTGTTGATGACGCGCGTGAGGGCCGTCTTCAGGCCCGTCTCGTGCGTGCCGCCCTCCACGGTGCGGATGTTGTTGGCAAAGCTCAGGATGTTTTCGCTGTAGGCATCGGTGTACTGGATCGCCAGCTCCATCTCCTGGGTGTCGGTGGCCTTGAAGACGTAGATGGGCTTGGCGTGCAGCGGCTCGCGGGACCGGTTGAGGTACTGGACGAAGGTCTGGAGCCCCTCGTTGTACTTGAACCGGTACTCCGCGCCGGCCTTCTCGTCGATGAACTGGATGAAGAGCCCCTGGTTGAGGAAGGCAGTGTCCCTGAGGCGCGTCACAATCGCCTCGGAATCGAACTCCACCGACTCGAAGATCTCCGGATCGGGCCAGAAGCGCACATAGGTGCCGTGTTCCTTGGTGTCGCCCACGCGGCGCAGCGGGTAGAGCGTCTTGCCGCCGTTGGCGAACTCCACCTCGTACACGCCGCCGTTCTGCTTCACCTGGATGTAAAGCTTCCGGGAAAGGGCGTTGACCACGGCCGCACCCACGCCGTGCAGGCCGCCGGACACCTTATAGGCGCCGCCGCCGAACTTGCCGCCGGCGTGCAGCATCGTGTAGACCGTCTCAACGGTGGAGATGCCCGTCTTGGGATGTATGTCCACGGGGATGCCGCGGCCGTTGTCCGAAACGGACACCGAGCCATCGCTGTGCAGCGTTACCACGATCTTGTCGCAGAACCCCGCCAGCCGCTCATCGACCGCGTTGTCGATGATCTCCCAGATCAGGTGGTGGAGCCCGCGCTGCGAGGTGCCGCCGATATACATCCCCGGACGGCGGCGGACCGCCTCGAGCCCTTCCAGCACCTGAATCTGCTCCCCGGTGTACTGCTCCGTCCCGTGGGTGTTCATATGGTGCATGTCGGGCTGGGTACCGTTCCTTGCATCAGCCACAGGGGTTCCTCCCTCATCAACCTAGCACTTTCACATCAGACCAATGCTATCACACCGCAAGAGTTATCACAAGTGACAGACGCTGCCCGGGCCTAGCCGAGGAGCACGGCGGACTCGCTCCGCCGCTTCAGCGTAGTGGCGGAGATGGGCGAGAGGATCCCGCCGGCGTCGGTGAGCACCAGGCTCCGGGCCTCGCCGCCCTCCACCTGGATCAACCGGTTCTCGCGTCTCAGTTTGTCCAGGAGCTCCTGCGTCGGGCCGCCCTTCCGGACGGTACGGAGGTTCACAATGGCGATGACCTGCCGCAGTGCGACCACCACGTCAGCGCCCACGTGGAGGTACATCAGCTCAACCCCCTGTCGTCGAGGACTACGGTTCCCGCGCGCACTCGGAACAGCCGGTGATCCGCGGGCCACTCCCGCACCATCAGGTCTTCCAGGTCCGTACAGGTGATGAAACTCTGCACCCCTTCCCTCACCGCCGACAGCAGGTAATGGCGGCGATGGGGGTCGAGCTCGGAAGCCACGTCATCGAGAAGGAGAAGGGGCGGCTCGCCGATTTCCTCGGACATGAACTCCAGCTCCGCCAGCTTCAGGGCCAGGACGGCCGTGCGCTGCTGCCCCTGCGAGGCGTACAGGCGCGCGTCGCGGCCCGCCACCCAGAATCCAACGTCGTCCCGGTGGGGACCCACCAGCGTCACCTGCCGCCGCCGTTCCTCGGAGCGCAGCCGCGCGAGCTCCCGCTCCAGCCGCCGGCGGACCGTCTCCAGGTCGGCCGCGCCGTCGTCGCCGACGCCCTGGCTCTGGTAGGCCAGTTCCAGGTCCTCCCGGTCCTCGGCCAGCATGCGGTGGTACCGTGAAGCGATGGGCGAGAGCCGGCGAACCGCCTCCGCCCGCCGCACCACCAGCTGCGCACCGGTCTCCACCAGCTGCTCGTCGTAGACCGCCATCAGCCCCTCGTCTATGACGGGCTGCTTCAACAAGGTGTTGCGCTGCGCCACCAGCCGGTTGTAGGCCATGAGGTGGTGGAGATAGGTCTGGGAGATCTGGGAGAGTTCCAGATCCAGGAAGCGGCGACGGCCGGAGGGAGGACCCTTGAGCAGTTGCAGGTCGTCGGGCGAGAACAGCACGACCGCCAGGCTCCCCACCAGCCGGGCGATCTTTCGCTCCGCGATGCCGTTGATCTTCAACTGTTTGCGCGTCTGCAGGCCGCAGCGCAGTTCCAACTCGATGGTGCCGGTCCTGCGCACGACCGCGGCACGCGCCAGGAGCTCTTCCCGGCCCTCCTGTACCATGTCCGGGTCGCGGGAGGTCCGGTGGCTCCGGCCGGTGGCCAGGAAGTGAATCGCCTCCAGCAGGTTGGTCTTCCCCTGTGCGTTGTCGCCGTACAGGACGTTGAGCCCGGGGGAGAAGTGGATGGTGAGCGAGTCATAGTTGCGGAAAGCGCCCAGCTGCAGCGTGGACAGGTACACCCTTATTCCCCCTCGCGGCGGATCAGCCACTGCCCGCCGCCTTCCAGCCGCACCCGGTCGCCCGCGCGCAGCTTGCGGCCGCGCCGCAGTTCGGGCTCGCCGTTGACGTGAACCAGGCCGGCGGCAATAAGCGCCTTTGCCTGGCCGCCGGTGTCGGCCACGCCCGTCCACTTCAGAAACGCATCCAGCGTGATGTACTCCGTGTGGATCGTGACAATCTCTTCGGCCATGTCGGGATTCCTTAGAGCGTGATGAGCGGCAGCACGACGTACAGGAACTGGCTGCTGTCGGCCGGCATGAGCCGGGCGGGGTTGCGGCTGCCCGAGCACTGGAACCGGAACTGTTTCTCCTCCAGCACTTTGAGGAAGTCCAGCAGGTAGCGCGCGTTGAACCCGATGTCCAGCGGGTCGCCGGCCATGCTGGTGACGGCCAGCTCCTCGTATACCTGCCCCACTTCAGGGGTGTTGGAGGTGATGGTCACCTTGTCGGTCTGGAAGCTGATCTTGACGGCGCCGTCCTTGGTGATCAGTGTGGCCCGTTCCAGGGCTTCCATGAACTCGGCGCCGGGCAGAACCGCCTCGGTGGGATAGTGCTGTGGCACGAGCCGCATGACGTCGGGATACTGCCCCTCCAGGAGGCGGGAGATCACGCGCGTGTTGCCCAGGTCGAAGAAGACCTGGTTGGCGGTGACGGCGACGTTCACCTGGCTGTCCTCGTCGCCGGTGAGCAGGCGGGTCACTTCGTTGAGGGACCGGCTGGGGATGATGACGGAGAAGCTGTGGCCCTGCGCATTCTCAGCGGCTGCCTCGGCGTAGGCGATGCGGATGCCGTCGGTGGCCGTGCCGGTGAGGAGGTCATCCCGCAGCTTGAACAGTACACCGGTGAGCCAGGGCTTGGATTCGTCGTGACCGGCGGCGAACGTGGTCTGCCGGAGGAGGTCACGCAATAGACTCTGCTTGACGGTAAACGCCGACGCCCCGTCCACATCGGGAAGGGTGGGGAACTGATCGGCGGCGAAGCCGTGGATCACGTACTGGGAGCGGCCCCACCGCAGGGTGGCCACGTGGTTGTGGTAATCGACGGAGAGCTCGATGTTTCCATAAGGAATGCGGCGGATGAGGTCCGCGAAATAGCGGGCCGGAAGGACCGTTTCGCCCTCGCTGATGACCTCGCAGGGCGTAACCGCCTCGATGGCCAGTTCCATGTCGGTGGCGCGGATGGTGAGTTCACCGCCGCGGGCGGAGAGGTAGACGCCGGACAGCACCGGGATCGTGTTCTTAGTGGAGACCGCCCTGGCTACCGTGGCGAGCGTCGCATTCAGGCTCTCCTGGCTGATCAGGATCTTCACTCCAAGCCCTCCCTCTTGTGGCGCGTGTGGGGTGCGCGCGGCGCACAGCGTACCTCGTTCCTGTTAGTAACAATGGTCATTGGGGCAATGGTCATTGTAAGCGCTGTGGATATGTGGAAAAGACCGTGGATAACTAGAGCAGTACGGATCGCGGGGCGCGACAAGTTGTGGGTATTGCCGCGCGATGTGTCCACATGCGGCGCGGTTTCCGGGGACGCGCCCCTATTCGGCGCGGATGCGCGCGATGAGCTGCTCGATGGTGTGGGCAAAGGCCGGATCGCTCTGGATGTCCTTCGCGATCTTTTCACAGGCGTGGATGACCGTCGTGTGGTCCCGGCCGCCGAACTCCTCGCCGATCTTGGGCAGCGAGCTGTCGGTGAGCTCCCGCGCGAGGTACATGGCGATCTGGCGAGGATACGCCACGGCCCGGGAGCGGTTGCGGACCTCGAAGTCCTGCATGCGGATGTTGTAGTGCTCGGCCACTACCTGCTTGATCGTCGCGATGGTGATCTGCTTCGGCCGGACGGGCGGCAGGATGTCCTTCAAGGCCTGCACGGCCAGGTCGTAAGTGAGCGGGCACTTGAGCATGTTGGCGTAGGCGACCACGCGTGTGAGCGCGCCCTCCAGCTCGCGGATGTTGGTCTCGATGTTGGTCGCGATGTAGTTGGTCACCTCGTCAGGCACCTGGATACCCTCGCTCTGCGCCTTCTTCCGCAGGATGGCGGTGCGGGTCTCCAGGTCGGGCGGCTGGATGTCGCAGATCAGACCCCATTCGAAGCGGGAGCGCAGCCGGTCCTCCAGCGTGGGGATCTCCTTGGGCGGCCGGTCGGAGGAGATGACGATCTGCTTGTTGGCCTCGCGGATGGCATTAAAAGTATGGTAGAACTCCTCCTGCGTGGCTTCCTTGCCCGCCAGGAACTGAATGTCGTCGATGAGCAACACGTCGACCTTCCGGTACCGGTTTTGGAAGGCGGTTGTGGAGCCCTTCTGGATCGCCATGATGAACTCGTTGGTGAAGGTCTCCGTGGAGACGTAGGCGACCTTCGCGGTGGGGTTGTGCTGCAGGACGTAGTGGCCAATGGCGTGCATGAGGTGGGTCTTGCCGAGTCCGACACCACCGTAGATGAAAAGCGGATTATAAGTGCGGGCAGGCGTCTCGGCGACGGCCAGGGCGGCCGCATGGGCAAACCGGTTGCTGTTGCCCACGACAAACGTTTCAAAGGTGTACTTGGGATTGATGTAGCCCAGGAGCCTCGCGTTCTGTTCGGCGGCTGGCGCGCTGGTTCCGGCCGGCAGGTCTGCCACGTTGGGGGCATCCACGGGCTCTGCCGCCGGGTCCTCGATGACGTTCGGGTTCGCGACGAACTTGAGCTGCATGTTGCGCTTGGTCAGATCGCGCAGGGCCTGGCGCAGCAGCGGCGCGTAGCGGGATTCCATGCGGTGCTTCGCAAACTCGCCCTGTACGCCCACGATGATCGTGTCTTCCACCACGGCCACGGGGCGGGTGCTCCGCACCCAGTTTTCGATGGCCGTCTTGGAGGTATGGCGCTCCAGGTGGTCGATGCACTGCTGCCATACTTCGGACAACTCCGTCTTCAT